>NZ_AP023360.1:7645000-7961942 GCF_018326265.1 Catellatospora sp. IY07-71 | reverse complement strand
GGCAGTTTTGTGGTGAATCACACCCAAAATGGGGCGGCCCGGGGTAAAGCCCAGGCGAGCTGCCGCGCGCGGCTCGGTAGAATGGGCAGTCCTTCCTCGTGCCACCCGGTGGCCCACCCCTGACCTGGGAGAGTTACATGATCACGGCCACCGGTCTGGAACTGCGCGCGGGCGCGCGCATCCTGCTCGGGGACACCACCCTGCGGGTGCAGCCCGGCGACCGCATCGGTCTGGTCGGGCGCAACGGCGCGGGCAAGACCACCACGCTCAAGGTGCTCGCCGGCGAGGGCACGCCCTACGCCGGGAAGATCGACAGCCGCGGGCCGGTCGGCTACCTGCCGCAGGACCCGCGCACCGGCGACCTCGGCATCACCGCCAGCGACCGGGTGCTGTCCGCGCGCGGGCTGGACGTGCTGCGCAACGAGATGAAGGAGCTGGAGCCGAAGCTCGCCGACGACGAGCGCTTCATGCGCCGCTACGGGCAGCTGGAGGACCAGTTCTCCGCGCTCGGCGGCTACGGCGCTGAGGCCGAGGCCGCCCGCATCTGCTCGAATCTCGGCCTGCCGGATCGGGTCCTCCAGCAGACCCTGGGCACGCTGTCCGGCGGCCAGCGCCGCCGGGTGGAGCTGGCCCGCATCCTGTTCCGGGACGCGACCGAGACCGGCGGCGGCATCCTGCTGCTCGACGAGCCCACCAACCACCTCGACGCCGACTCCATCACCTGGCTGCGCGGCTTCCTCGCGGGCCACAAGGGCGGCCTGATCGTCATCTCCCACGACGCCTCGCTGCTGGAGGCGGTCGTCAACAAGGTGTGGTATCTCGACGCCAACCGCTCGGTCGTCGACTCGTACAACATGGGCTGGAAGACGTATCTCGAAGCCCGCGAGACCGACGAGCGCCGCCGCAAGCGGGAGCGGGCCAACGCGGAGAAGAAGGCCGGCGCGCTGATGGCGCAGGCCGACAAGCTGCGGGCCAAGGCCACCAAGACGATCGCCGCGCAGAACATGGCCAAGCGCGCCGAGAAGATGATCGCCGGGCTGGACGAGGTGCGCGCCGCCGACAAGGTGGCCAAGGTGCGCTTCCCCACCCCGGCCGCGTGCGGCAAGACCCCGCTGACCGCGGAGGGACTGTCCAAGTCGTACGGTTCGCTGGAGATCTTCACCGACGTCAGCGTCGCGGTGGACCGCGGTTCGCGGGTCGTCATCCTGGGCCTCAACGGCGCCGGCAAGACCACGCTGCTGCGCATGCTCGCGGGCATGCTGGAGCCGGACACCGGCGAGGTGAAGGCGGGTCACGGGCTGCGGCTGGGCTACTACGCCCAGGAGCACGAGACGCTCGACGTCGACCGGACCATCCTCGACCACATGCGCTCGGCCGCCCCGGAGCAGACCGACACCGAGCTGCGCCGGATCCTGGGCGCGTTCCTGTTCAGCGGGGACGATGTGGACAAACCGGCCGGGGTGCTGTCCGGCGGCGAGAAGACCCGGCTGGCCCTGTCCACCCTGGTCTGCTCCGGCGCCAACGTGCTGCTGCTCGACGAGCCCACCAACAACCTCGACCCGGTCAGCCGCGAGCAGGTCCTCGACGCGATCGCCCGCTACCCCGGCGCGATCGTCCTGGTCACGCACGACCCCGGCGCCGTCGCCGCCCTCAAGCCCGACCGCGCGATCCTGCTCCCCGACGGCGACGAGGACGCCTGGAGCGACGACCTCCTCGAACTCGTCGAGCTCGCCTGACAGACAAGGAAGGGCACCTTCGTCGGCTCGCGGAGCGAGACGAGCAGCAGCTCGGCTCGTTTTCCGTAGAAGAAGGTGCCCTTCTTGACGCGCCGCCCATGCATTACCAGGGCGTCGACAGGACCGCTTCGATGACCATCGCGGAGGCGGCGCCGACGGCGACCAGGAGCAGGGGAGCGGGGACGGGGTCGCCGCCGGGGCGTTCCGGGGCGACGGCGGCGATGGTGAGCCAGGGGAAGTACGGCAGCCAGGCGTGTTCGACGCCGCCGCGCGCCAAACCGGCGCCGACCGAGAACAGCACCGCCGTGGCCGCGCCGACCAGGAACGGCCAGCCGGGGGTGTTGCGCACCTTGCGCAGGCTCGCGTACAGCGGCGGGCCCACCGCCAGCAGCAGCGCGCACACGCTGATCAGGCCCCACCACATCGCGCTGCGATGCGGCTCGATCCGTTCGGCGAAGTCGGCGTACGCCGTGCCCAGCCCGTCGGTCCAGGTGAAGCCGAGCCGGGCCGCGCCGAGCACCGGCAGCAGCACGCCCAGCCCGGCGAACATGTTCAGGGCGGCCCGGCGCCGCGCGAAGTTCAGGAACACCACGGACAGCCCGAGCCAGGCCACCGCGTACGAGAACAGCGCGGCCACGCCGAGCAGCAGCCCGGCCAGCACCGCCCACAGCGCCGCGCGCCAGCCGTGGCGCCGGGTGGCGCGCACGCCGGCCAGCGTCATCGCCGCGCCGAGCGTGGCCACCACGGCGTCCATCGACACCGCCGTCCACACCGCGTACGGCGCCAGCGCCAGCAGGGGCGCGTACGGGCGCGCGGCGGCCTCGCCGCTCATGTCGCGTACGGCGGCCAGCACCATCGGCACGGACAGCGCGCCGACCGCGGTCACCAGCAGGCCCAGTGCGAGGTGGTCGGTGACGCCGAGCCGCTGCACGGCCCACAGCAGCAGCACCGGCGCGGGCGGGTGGCCGCGGGTCGCCGTGGTGTGCTCGGCCGAGCGGCCCGTGAAGGAGCTCAGGTACGCCAGCGGATCGTCGCCGACCTCCTGCACGTCACCGAGGTAGCTGTCCGGGGTGAGCGAGCGGGTCAGGCCGTCGGCGCCGTCGACGAGGGCGAGCGAGACGGCCCACGCGAAGAACGCGACGGTGGCCCCGGTGCTCACCGCCCACCACGGCAGTCGATGGATCCAGCCGCGCCAGGCGGCGCCGAGCACGACGACCGCGACGAGCGGCGCCAGCAGCGAGGCCGGCGACAATTCGAAGCGGTAGCTGCCGAGGAACGGCGCGCTGGCGGTGCCGAGCCGGGCGCCGCCGCGCACCGCCAGCCAGGTCGCCAGCAGGCCGATGCACACCAGCACGAACCAGCCGAACAGGTCTCGCCGTTCGCGGTCGCGGGTGCTCAGGGGGTCAGCGGTGGTCACGGTCGGACACGCTATCGGGTACCCGACAGCACCGTGCGTGTCGGTTGGCATGGAATTGATATCTAGCGCATGATCGTCGGAGGCGGTCTAATAGGTTGGACCGCATACCGCATCGTCCGGGACGTGAGGATTTCAACATGGCAGCCACCGGCACAGCTACCACCACCGAGAAGGGTCGCCGGATCGTCGGGACCGAACGCCAGACGCTCGCCAAGGACCTCGTGAAGCGCTACACGTCGGGTGAGTCCATCCGCGCGCTGGCCGCGTCGACTGGCCGTTCGTACGGATTCATCCACCGGGTGCTCACCGAGTCCGGTGTCGCGCTGCGGCAGCGCGGCGGAGCACGTCGGCGCAAGAAGGCATGATTCGCCCGCGCCACGCCGAGCAGTGGGAGCCGGCCGATGCCTGACATGGCAGCGACCGGCTTTCGCATGACCGTGGACGGTCCTGTCGCGACGGTGACATTGGACCGCCCGGAGGTGCGCAACGCGCAGACCCCGCAGCTCTGGACGGGTCTTGCCGCGGCCGCACGGGGGCTTGCCGGCGATGTGCGCGTCGTGGTCGTACGCGGAGAAGGGCGGTCCTTCTCCGCGGGCCTCGACCTGAAAGTGGTGCAGGGCGGCGAGTTCCAGGAGCTCGCCACGCTCGACCCGGAGGAGTGCGCGGACCGGATCGCCGGTTTCCAGCAGGCCTTCTCCTGGCTCCGCCGGCCCGACCTCATCACCATCGCGGCGGTGCAGGGCCACGCCATCGGCGCCGGCTTCCAGCTCGCGCTGGCCTGTGACCTGCGGATCGCCGCCGACGACGCGCTCTTCGCGATGGCGGAGGTGACGCTGGGGCTCGTGCCGGACCTCACCGGCACCAAACGCCTGGTGGAGCTGGTCGGCTACGCCCGTGCGCTGGAGCTCTGCGTGACCGGGCGCCGGGTCGGGGCCGCCGAGGCGGACCGGATCGGCCTGGTCAACCTGGTGGTGCCACGTGACGAGCTGGACGCGGCCGCGGCCGATCTGGCCGACGCGGTGCTGGCCGCGCCGCGGGACGCGGTCGTCGAGATCAAGGCCCTGCTGGCCGCGGCGAGCGGCCGCGGCTATGCCGAGCAGGAGCGCGCCGAGCGGGAGGCGCAGACCCGCCGCATCCGCGATCTGGCCGGGCTGGGCGAGTAGCAATCCGCCTCCCCGACGCCGATCGTCCCTTTCCGCGTTCGTTGATACGCCCTTTCGGGTGTCCTCCCCATGGCTGATTCGCGATGGTGGAAAGGATGGTTCCCACTCATTCCACCGGACCGGCGACTACACCGCGCGACTGGTGCGCCCCGGACGGCGGAATAGTTAATAAGCCCGGCTAAGGAATTTTCACTCCGCGCCGCACGTTAACCGGCACGGCAGGGCTTAGAGGGAGGTATGCGGGTGAGTTTCGGTGGCGGCCCCGGCGGCGGTATGGAATCGCTCATGCGGTCGATGCGCCGCGGGCAGAGCGTGGAGAACCGCAAGATCGGCAAGTTGACGGCGCGGCGGATCCTGGGCTTCGCCCGGCCGTACCGCAAGGAGATCACGATCTTCCTGCTGACGGTCGTGCTGGCCGCGGTCATCGGCGTGGTCACCCCGCTGCTGGCGGGCCGGGTGGTCAACACGATCGTGCCGGAGAACGGCGCGCCGCTGGCCGCCGACGCGGGCCGCACGGTGATCGTCATCGCGCTGGTCATCGCGGCGCTCGCCGTGGTCAGCGCGCTGCTGTCGCTGGCCGAGCGCTTCTACTCCAGCCGGATCGGCGAGGGGCTCATCTACGACCTGCGCACCCGCGTGTACGACCACGTGCAGCGGATGCCGGTGCAGTTCTTCACCCGGGCGCAGACCGGCGCGCTGGTCAGCCGGCTCAACAACGACGTGCTGGGCGCCCAGCGGGCGTTCACCTCGACGCTGTCCGGCGTGGTCGGCAACATCATCCAGCTGATCCTCACCGCCGGCGTGATGCTCACCCTGTCCTGGCAGATCACCGTGCTCTCGCTGGTGATGCTGCCGCTGTTCATCCTGCCCGCGCGCCGGGTGGGGCACCGGCTCGCCGCGATCACCAAGGAGTCGTACGACCTCGACGCGCGCATGAACGCCACCATGACCGAGCGGTTCGGGGTGGCCGGCGCGCTGCTGGTGAAGCTGTTCGGCCGCCCGGAGGTCGAGGCGGGGCGGTTCGCCGAGCGCGCCGGGCGGGTGCGCGACATCGGCGTGCAGAGCGCCATGTACTCGCGCACCTTCTTCGTCGCCATGATGCTGGTCGCCTCGCTCGCCCAGGCGCTCGTCTACGGCCTGGGCGGCTGGTACGCCGTACAGGGCGTGCTGGACGCGGGCACCGTCGTCGCCCTCGCGCTGCTGCTGGTGCGCCTCTACGGCCCGATCACCGCGCTGTCGAACGTACGGGTCGACGTGATGGGGGCGCTGGTCTCCTTCGACCGCGTCTTCGAGGTGCTCGACCTGCCGCCCGCGATCGCCGAGCGGCCCGACGCGGTGGACGTGCCGCCGCGCGCGGCGAAGGTCGAGTTCCGGGACGTGACCTTCCGCTACCCGGCCGCCGCGGAGATCTCCCTGGCCTCGCTGGAGGACGTGGCGACCCTGGAGCGCGCCGCCGCCGAGCCGGTGCTGCGCGGCGTCTCGTTCACCGTCGAGCCGGGACAGCTCGTCGCGCTCGTCGGCTCGTCCGGCGCGGGCAAGTCCACCACCTCGATGCTGGTCAGCCGTATGTACGACGTGACCTCCGGCGCGGTGCTGGTCGGCGACGTGGACGTGCGCGACGCCACGCTGCAGTCGCTGCGCGACACCATCGGCGTGGTCACCCAGGACGCCCACCTGTTCCACGAGACCATCGCGGAGAACCTCCGCTATGCCAAGCCCGACGCCACCGACGACGAGCTGTGGGCCGCGCTGGCCGCCGCGCAGATCGACACCCTGGTCCGGGCCACCCCCGACGGCCTCGACACGGTGGTGGGCGAGCGGGGCTACCGGTTCTCCGGCGGCGAGAAGCAGCGCATCGCCATCGCCCGGCTGCTGCTGAAGGCCCCGTCGATCGTCATCCTGGACGAGGCCACCGCGCACCTGGACTCCGAGAGCGAGGCCGCGGTGCAGCAGGCCCTGTCCACCGCGCTCGCGGGCCGGACCGCGCTGGTCATCGCGCACCGGCTGTCCACCGTCCGCGAGGCCGACCAGATCCTGGTCCTCGACGGCGGCCGGATCGTCCAGCGCGGCACCCACGAGCAGCTGCTCGCCCAGGGCGGCCTCTACGCCGACCTGTACCGCACCCAGTTCGCGGCGACGGAGTCGCCGCGAACCCGGCAGCTCAGCGCCGTCACGGACTCCCCACGCCTCGCGGACACCCCCGCCTGACCCGTCACGCGGGCTTGATCATCCGACTTGCCCGGCGAGTGGCCGAATGCGCGCTCAAGATACGCCCGAGTGCCCGGCAAGTCGGACGATCGAGGCAGGGCGGGACCGGTCAGGGGGCGCGGCGCAGGTTGCGGGTGAGGGCGCGGCCGCGCCAGCGGACGAAGAGTTCCCCGGCGTGGAGGCGCAGCGCCGGGCCACGTCTCGGCTTCGGCGCGGTCGTGCCGTCGTACTCCCACAGCAGCTCGCGCAGCGCCAGCTCCCGGGCGGCGGCGGGGTCGCGGGGCGGCAGGGCGCGGGCGTAGTCCCAGCCGTCGCGCAGCGAGCCCTGCGGGGCACGCCCGGCCGCCCAGGCCCCGAACGCGGCGGGCCAGCCGCCGGGGTGGGCCGCCGCGGAGGTGGCCAGCCGGGGCCAGTGCCGCGCCACCTCCTCCGCGCGCTTGCGCAGCAGCGCCTCCCGGGTCGCCGCCACCGCACCGGGGTCGAAGCCCTTCGGGGTCACCGCTCCGGCGACGAGCGAGCGGACCAGCTCCTCCTGACGCCGGGCGAGGCCGCCCACCTGGTCGGCCGGATCCGGCTGGCGGGCGGGGCCGGTCATGTGATCGCCGGGTATCCGGTCGCGCCGGCCAGCGCGTCCAGTTCGGCGCGCAGCGCGGCGGCGGGCGGGTAGGAACCGTCCCGCTCCAGCAGCACCGCGGGCGGCCGCTGCCGCTCGCACAGCGCCGCGAGCAGGTCCAGCACCTCTCCGGGCACCGGGTCGGTGTGCGTGTCGTGGTAGCGGCCGTCGCGCACCCGGCCGCCCGCGACGTGCACGTACGCCACCCGCTCCAGCGGCAGCCGGTCCAGCAGGTCGAGCGGGTCCTCGCCCCGGTTGCGCGCGTTGGCGTACACGTTGGCGACGTCGAGCAGCAGCCCGGCGCCGGTCCGCTCGAGGATCTCGGTGAGGAACTGGGCCTCGGTCAGCTCGTCGTCCGGCCAGTCGAACAGCGCCGCGATCGGCTCGAGCGCCAGCGGCACGTCCAGCTCGGCGGTCGTGCGCCGCACGTTGGCGACGACCGCGTCGACGGCCTCCCGGCTGCGCGGCAGGGGCAGCAGGTGCCCGGCCTCGACGCCGCCCGCGCGCACGTACGCGATGTGCTCGCTGACCAGGGGGGCGCCGGTGGCGCGGGCGGCCTGGGCGAGGTGCTCGACACGGTGCGGGTCGACCGGCTCCGCGCCGCCGAGGGACAGCTTCACCCCGTGCGGCACCACCGCGACGCCCGCGCCCCGCAGCGCGGCCAGGGAGTCGGGCAGCTCGCCGGAGTGCGGCAGCGACTCGGCGATCACCTCGACGAAGCGCAGGCCGGGCAGCCCGGCGACGAACCCGGCGATCTCGGGGCGCCAGCCGATGCCGACGCCCCGGTCCGCCAAGGGGGTCATCCCCCGCACCCGCCTCCGCAGCCGCCGCCTCCGCAGCTGCTGCCGCCGCCGCAGGACGAGCCGCCGCTGTCGCCGCCGCCACCGCCGTCCCCGCCGGACGAGCCGCCGTCGGCCCACCCGCCGCTCGCGCCGTGGTCCTCCCGCTCCTCCGGGATGGCGGATTCGCCCGCGAAGGCAGGGTCGGCGGCCCACAGCACCGCCGCGCCGAACAGGCCGACCGCCAGGGCGGTCTGCGCCGGGCCGTACGTCGAGAACGCCGGCTTCATGCGCGGGCTCAGGTGGGCGTAGTGCCGGCGGGTGTCAGCCAGGGCACGGTCGGTGGCGCGGGTGCGCACCGGGCGCCGGGAGACCAGGATCAGGCCGAACACGGCGACCGCGATGGTGAGCGGCACCAGGAAGCCGACCGGGCGGTCGTTGGCCAGGCCCGCGATGACCCGGACCACGCCCAGCGCGGCGAGCGCGAGCAGCAGCAGCGGCCCCCGGCGGGCGCGGGCGATCGTCTCCGCGCTGACCGCGAGCCCATTGCGCTCCAGGTCGGCGCTGATGGTGTGCAGGGCCGACGCGACGCTGTGGTCGGTGCGCAGGTCGGCGGAGCGTACGCCGTTGCCCGCCGCGTGCAGCACGGCCGCGTCGAGCGGGCTCGCGCCGGGCGGCAGCCCGCCGGTGCGGCGCAGCCGGCCCGAGCTCTCGCTCTCCAGCACGCCGTGCTGGCGCAGGAAGGCCAGCGAGGCGTAGACGGCGCGCGCGGGACCGCCGGTGAGGTACGCGGTGTGCTGCGGGGTCAGCTGGTCGATGCGCACCCGCTCCGGCCCCGCGAACGCCCGGGAGCGCAGGACCAGCGTGGCGACCAGCACGACGGCCGCGGTGGCGGCGTACAGCGCCAGGAACGTGGGGCCGGGGATGCCCCAGGTGTCCGCCATGGGAGCTCCTTCGTCGAGGGTGCTCCCATGATGGACCATGGCCGCCACTAACGGCGGATCAGGACGCTCAGGCAGGTCACGCAGCCTTCGAGCTTCTCGAACTCGCCGATGTCCACCACCACCGGCGTGAAGCCCAGGTCTGCCAGCAGCTCGGCGGTGCGCGGCGCGGACGCGGCCAGCAGCACCCGGTCGCCGCCGAGCGGCACCACGTGGCAGCCGCCCTCCTCCTGCACCGGCCGCACCGCGGGGAACAGCTCCACCGGCACCAGGTGCGGCAGGGCCAGGAAGGTGCCGTCGGGCAGTGCGGTGACCGCCGACTTCAGGTGCAGCACCTCGCCCAGCGGCACCGCGATCACGGTGCGGCCCAGCGGGGCGAGCAGCTCGCGCAGCTGGCGGATGCCCTCGCCGTTGGTGCGCCCGCCGCGTCCGACGTAGACGGTCGAGCCGACCTGCAGCACGTCGCCGCCGTCGAGGGTGCCGGGGCCGGTGATGTGCGCGACGCGCAGGCCCAGCTCGCGCACGGCGGTCTCGGCGCCAGCGATCTCGGGGCGGCGCTCGGGCGCGCCGGGGTGGGTCAGCACGGCCAGGTCCTCGCAGACCACCACGGCGTCCTCGACGAAGACGGCGTCGGGGCAGTCGTCGGCCGACGGCGCGGGATAGACCTCCCACCCGGCCGAGGCCAGCGCGTCGGCGTACGCCATGTGCTGGGCGCGGGCCAGGGAGAGGTCGACCTCGCTGCGGCCGATGTGGGTGACGATGCCCTCGGGCAGGCGCGGGCCGGGTTCGCGGACCAGCGCGACGGTGCGGTTGCTCATCTCTTACGCATTACCAGCACGACGACCAGCGCGACCACCGCCACGACGGCCAGGCAGCAGACGCTGCTGAGAACGAGATGCCACGGTTTGAGGGCGCCCATGGTGCCGCACTGTAGTGCCCCGAGGCTCGCGGAGAAAATATCTTGTCGATCCCGTGATCGCGTGGATAGTGTCGGCGGTACACGGGAAAGGAGGTGGTCCAGCTTTGAGTAGCTACAGGACACGTGAGGTGGCTGCCCGCTAAGCGGCTGTCATCGACTGCACTTCTGTCGATACCAAAGGTTCGACTGGAGCGTCGAGGCCGTGTGTCAGCGGCTTGGCGAATCCACGGGAGCCACCCGAACCCCAGGGGTTGTCCGGTTTTGTCCAACCGGCCCGCACACCCGTGCGGAACCCTGGGGTTTGTTCCGTTCTGAGACCGGATGACCGGTTCAGCGGCGGCGGACCGTCTCCTCGATCAGGTCCAGCACCGGCCCGAAGTCGTCGGCCGAGCCGCCCATCGCCAGCCGCTTGACCAACCCGTCGTACGCCAGCTCCAGGAAGTGCGTGAGCACGTCCAGCGGCACGTCCTCGCGCAGCACGCCCGCCGACGCCTGGCGCTTGAGGCGCTCGCGGGTGGCGGTGTCGATCGCCTCCGAGTGCTGCGCCCAGCGCTGCGCGAACGCCGGGTCGGTGCGCAGCCGCCGGGCCACCTCCAGCTGGGTGCCGAGCCAGCCCGCCGCGTCCGGGTCGGCGGCGTGCGCGAGCAGGTCCCGCATCACCTGCACCAGGCCGTTGGCGGCGACGGTGGCGGCCATCTCGACCGCGTCGTCCTCGGCCACGGCCAGGAACAGCGAGTCCTTGTCCCGGAAGTGGTGGAAGATGGCGCCGCGGGACAGGCCGGTGGCCTGCTCCAGCCGGCGCACGGTGGCGCCCTCGTAGCCGTAGCGGGCGAAGCAGGCTCGGGCCGCGGCGAGGATCTCGTGGCGGCGCGCGTCGAGCTGGTCCTGACTCACCCTGGGCACAGGCCGATCTTCGCAGGTCGGCGGGACACATGCAATCCGTACGTACGGCTTGACCATGCGTGACAGATCTGCGACGCATCGCGCGTGTCCCCGCCGCATGGAAGAATCCTCCGCGTCCACCGGCGCGTTGAACGCCGGGGGCAGTAGGCGACGCCAGGCGGATCGGTTGCGGGCCAACAGGTCCGTTGCCCGCCGGGGAGGAACGAGCTGTGGATCTGGGGCAGTTGACCGCGACCTGGGTGCCCACCTGGGTGATGGTGCTGGTGGTGTCGGTGCTGACCGCGTCACTGCTGATCGGCGTGCCGCTGGCCCGGTCGGCGGGCATGCGGCGGGGCAGGCGGCTGGCCCATCCGGAGGCGTACGGCACGCGCAAGGAGCGGGCCAAGGACACCAGCCTGTTCCTCGCCGCGCTCATCCCGACCCTGCTGGTCTGGCTCGCCGTGATGGGCGTGTCCTTCATCGGCCTCACCGGCTTCGCCGCCGACGTCATGGGCTGGGACCACTGGACCAACGTGCTGGTGCCGCTGAGCCTGGACGGCATCAGCATCTCCTTCGGCGCCTGGGCGTTCGTGGCGGTCAAGCGCGGCCGCCACCCCGGCCGGGCGTACAAGATCGTGCTCGCCGCGGCGACCGTGTCGGCCACCCTGAACTTCGTGCACGGCCGGGACAAGTGGTCCATCTGGGCCGGCCTCTACCTCGCCTTCCTTTCCTTCGCGGGCATGGCGATGTTCCACGAGCTGCTGGACCAGTTCATGGCCAGCTACGACGACGAGGTGGCGCTGAAGACCCGCTACCCGCGTTTCGGCCAGCGCTGGCTGTACGCGCCGCTGTCCACCTTCGCGGCCCGCCGCGCCTGGATCGTGTACCCGCCCGCCGAGGGCACCCGCCCGACCGTGCGCAACGCGCTCGCCCACCGCGAGGACGTGCGTGAGGCCAAGCGCCAGCGCCGCCTGCACGGTGCGCTGCTGGTGCGCGAGGAGCAGCAGGCCAAGCTGGTCGAGGTGCACGCGAAGGCGGAGGTGCGCCGGGCCCGTACGGCGAGCTGGCGCGGGGGACAGGTGCCGGGCGCCACGCCGCTGGTGCCGCACCAGCCCATGTCGCACCAGGCCGCCACGCACCCGAACGGATCACCCGCGCACGGCCTCCACCAGAACGGAGTCCACCAGAACGGGTCCCACCAGCCGGGGCAGCACCTCGTCGCGCCGTCGCAGGAGCTGCCCCAGACGGTGCCGTACCAGCCGACCCCGGCCGAGCCGCCCCAGCCGCAGGAACCGGCCATCCGGGCACCGCAGGTGCCCGAGCGCGATGAGCGCGGCACGATCCTGGACCCCGCGCTGCGGGGTCAGCTCGAGTCCGTGTGGAGCGCCCCGGGCGGCGGCCGGGAGCCGATGGGCCACCGGCCGCTGTCCGACACCAGCGAGATCACCTCGCGCGGCATGCTCAACCACATCCAGGAGCCGGTCCAGCGGATGATCGCGGAGGTGCTCGCCCGCGGCGAGGAGATCACTCCGGCCCACGTGCGGGAGTGGGCGGCCAGGGAGTACGGCCGGACCCCGTCCGAGAACTGGGCCAGGAACCAGATCAAGGCTGCACGGCAGCGTGACACCATCGGGGTCGACGCCGATCTGAGGTAAACGCGAGATCGTTTTCGTTTCCGCGTCGTTTCGGCACGCGGGGGGCTTCACCAGCGTGTCCTGAGTCACGTAAGGTGCCCGCGTGCCTTTGTTGCTGTTGGACCTCGACAACACACTGGTCGACCGCGCAGGCGCCTTCCGGATGTGGGGTGCTCGGTTCCTGTCCGAGATCAGCGCCCCGACGTACGACATCGACTGGCTGGTGGACGCCGACGCGGACGGTCTCACGTCGCGCTGGGATCTGGCCGACGCGATCCGCGACCGCTACCGACTGCGCAACTCCGTGATCGACCTGGTCGAGGAGTTGCACGAGGGGCAGATCGAGTGCACGCGGCTGGACCCGATGGTCGGTGCGGCGCTGCGCATCGCCGCCGACGCCGGCTGGGTGCCGGTGATCGTCACGAACGGCGAGACCCGCCAGCAGGAGGCGAAGATCCGGCGTACCGGCCTGGACCGCTTCGTCGCCGACTGGGTGGTCTCGCAGGAGGTCGACTGCCGCAAGCCCAACCCGCGCATCTTCGAGATCGCCGCGGAACGGGCCCGGATGCGGCTGCGCGGGGCCTGGATGATCGGTGACAGCCCCGAGGCCGACATCGGCGGCGCGACCACCATCGGCATACCCAGCGTGTGGATACACCGGGGCCGCCAGTGGTCTGAACGCCGGTTCGGCCCCACCCGCATCGCCGAGGGCGCCATCCAGGCCGTGGCCGCCGTGCTGGCCGCCGATCCACCCCACCGCATGATGCGCTGAATAAATCGGTTGACAGGTGCCGCCGCGTTCGCCAGACTCGGCGGCGTTGTTTCGTGCCCCCGGGATCGCCGTGGGCGGAGAGAGAAGGGAGATGAGCCGAATGGTTGCCGCTGTCGCTGTGCGCTGCCCGCAGATCGCCTCTTTCTTCTTCTCTCCGACCAAGGAGCACCTCCAGTGCGAGAGCACGACTTTCCGCGCGCCGGTCGCGGTAACCGCCGGAACCGTTTCGACGACGACGAACTGACCTTCGAGAAGTCGTACGCCGAAGAGATCGAATGGGACGAGACTCCCGACAAGCCTGAATTCGGCGACCGCTGGTCCACCTGGGATCTGTCGACCCCGACCGAGCGCGGGCCCGCGCCGCACCCCGACTGGCTCGTCACCGAGCTGGCCGCGGTGGACGTCGAACGCGGCGTGCTGAAGACCGGCAAGGAGGCCGACGTCTTCCTGCTGCACCGGCACATCCCCGGCACGCAGCGGGGCTGCCTGCTGGCGGCCAAGCGCTACCGCAGCCACGACCACCGCATGTTCCACCGTGACGCGGGTTATCTCGAGGGCCGCCGGGTCCGCGAGTCCCGGGTCAACCGGGCCATGGCCAGCCGCAGCTCGTTCGGCAAGGAGGCCATCGCCGGGACCTGGGCGGCGGCCGAGTTCGGCGCGCTGGTCCGGCTGTGGGAGATCGCCCAGCAGCTCGACGTCGCGCCGTTCACGCCGTACCCGGTGCAGATCCTGGGCACCGAGGTGCTGCAGGAGTTCATCGGCGCGCCCGACGGCACCGCCGCGCCGCGGCTGGCGCAGGTGCGCACCGACGACGCCGGGCTGGCCGACCTGTGGCAGCAGCTGGTGCTGGGGCTGACCGTGCTGGCCCGCGCCGGGTACGCGCACGGGGACCTGTCGCCGTACAACATCCTGGTCCACGAGGGGCGGCTGGTCATCATCGACCTGCCGCAGATCGTGGACGTGGTGGCCAACCCGCAGGGCAAGCGTTTCCTGGCCCGCGACGTGCACAACGTCGCGACCTGGTTCACCGCCCGCGGCCTGACCGGCCTCGACGAGCAGGCCCTCACGGCCGAACTCCTCGCCGAGGCGGGCGTCCGCTGACCCGCCCCCACCCGGCCGCGCCCACCTCCGTGGCGCGCGGCCGGGCCGGGCCGGGCCGGGCCATGATCGCGCGATGTCTTCGTTCACCTATGTCGCCCCGTTCCGGTTCGGCCGGCTCACGCTGTCCATGCTCGCCGTCGGCACGCTGGCGGTGCTCGCGGGCCTGCTGCTCGAGCTGGGCGAGGACGCCCGGGTCGTGCTCGTCGCCGGCGGCGCCGCGCTGCCGGTCACGCTGCTCGCGCTGTACCTCCCACTGATCCTGGGCCGCAAGCCCGGCCTGCGGGTCGACACCGACGGCATCCTCTTCGGCGGGCGGCCGCTGATCTATGCCCGCACGTCGGCGTTCGTGCCGTGGTCGACGATCAGCGAGATCTACCTGTTCCGGGTGCACCAGGGCCTGTTCATCACGACGTACGTCGGGGTGCAGGGCCGGGCCGGGGTCGCGCCGCTGCGCCCGTCCATGCCGGCGAGCGTCGCGGCCACCATCTGGCACGTGCCGACGGAGGTGGTGCTGTCCAGCCGCCCGGCGTTCGGCTGGCGGCTGGACAAGGCCGCGCTGACCGCGGCGGTGGGCTACTTCGCCCCGTCCGTACCGGTGATCGACCTGACCGAGGCGGCCCCGATGCAGCGCCAGCTCCGCGAGGCCCCACCGACCGCCTGACCCACGCCCACCCGCCCGCTCTCGACGATGATCGTCCGACTTGCCTGGCACATGGGCGAACGCAGGCGCAAGATGCGCCCGTCTGCCAGGCAAGTCGGACGATCATGGCAGGGCTGGGCAGGGCAGGGCAGGGCCGGGCCAGGCCGGGCCGGGCTGGGTTCGGGGGCGTGGCTGGGCGCGGTGTCTGGGCGGGGCCGTCAGCGGCGGCGGCCGCGGGGCTTGAGCTGGGCGTTCGGGAGGACGGGGGCGGGCAGCGGCGCCCCGTCGTAGCCGTGGACCTCGCCGAAACGCGCGTCCGCCGCGGTCCACTGCTCGCGTGCGGCGGCGATGTCGTCGTGGCTACGGCCGACGAAGTTCCACCACATCACGATCTCCTCCTCGAACGGCTCCCCGCCGAGCAGCAGCACCCGGGCCGTCGTCGCCAGGGTGGTGAGATCCAGCGTGGTGCGCTCGCGGCCTAGGTAGAGCAGGGTGCCCGGGGTGAGTGGCACGCCGTCGACGTGGGCGGCGCCGTCCAGCACGAGGGCCGCGTACTCGAAATCGGGCCGCAGCGGCAGCGTGAGGGTGGCGTCCGCGGCCAGCGCGGCCTCCGCGCCGACGATGGGGGTGTACGCCGTCGCCGGCGACTCGGCACCGTCCAGCTCGCCCATCAGCACGGTGACCGTCGCCCCCGGCCGGGTCAGCACCGGCAGGTCCGCGTGGTGCGCGAACGCGGGCGCGACCGCGCGGGCGTGCTCGGGCAGCGCGACCCACAGCTGCACCCCGTGCAGCGGGCCGCTCCGGTCGGCCGGGGACTCCTCGGAATGCGCGATGCCGTGCCCGGCGGTCATCAGGTTGAGCTGCCCGGGACGGATCAGCGCCACGCTGCCGACGCTGTCGCGGTGCAGGATCTCCCCCGCGACGAGCCAGCTGACGGTCTGCAGGCCGGTGTGCGGGTGGGGCGCGACGCGCATGTCGTGGTCGGCCGGGCCGTACTGGTCGACGAAGCACCAGGCGCCGACCATGCGCCGCTCCTTGTGCGGCAGCGTCCGGCTGACCGCCATCCCGCGTGGGCCGCCGAGCACCACCTCGCGCCCCGGCATCAGCTCGTGCGTCGGCCCGTCCGGCACCTGCTCGTGCCCGCACGGCGTCTCGACCGGCGCCGCCTCAACGTTGCTCATGCAACGACCCTAGCCCGCGCCCCGCGGGCCGCCCACGAAGGAAGGGCACCTTCTTAACGCTTTCCGTAGAGGAAGGGCACCTTCTTAACCTCTCCCGCCACCGCCTCGCGCGAAGATCGGCGCTTCGTGTCAGAAGGTGCGGTGAGAGCTGACTTCTCGACACGAGGCCGCGATCTTGTGGCCGACCCGACCCGACCCGACCCGACCCGACCCGGCCCGGCCCGCTGCGCTGCGACTGCGGGACGCGAACCGGGTGCGCCCCTGACCGCGGGCGTTAAGAAGGGCACCTTCCTCTACGCAAAGCGATAAGAAGGTGCCCTTCCTTGCCTACAGGGTCAGCTCTCCAGCATCTTGCGGAGGACGTACTGGAGGATGCCGCCGTGGCGGTAGTAGTCCGCCTCGCCGGGGGTGTCGATGCGGACGACCGCGTCGAAGGAGACCCCGGTGTCGGTGGTGACCTGGACCGTCTTCGGGGTGGTGCCCGCGTTGAGGGCCTCCACGCCGGTGATGGTGAAGGTCTCGGTGCCGGTCAGGCCGAGCGAGTCGGCGGTGTGGCCGGCCGGGTACTGCAGCGGCAGCACGCCCATGCCGATGAGGTTCGAGCGGTGGATGCGCTCGTACGACTCGGCGATGACGGCCTTCACGCCCAGCAGCGCGGTGCCCTTGGCGGCCCAGTCGCGCGAGGAGCCGGAACCGTACTCCTTGCCGGACAGGATCACCAGCGGCACGCCCGCGGCCTGGTAGTTCACGCTGGCGTCGTAGATCGTCGTCACCGGGGCGTCCGCGACGGTGAAGTCGCGGGTGAAGCCGCCCTCGGTGCCGGGCGCGATCTGGTTGCGCAGGCGGATGTTGGCGAAGGTGCCCCGGATCATCACCTCGTGGTTGCCCCGGCGGGAGCCGTACGAGTTGAAGTCCTTGCGCTCCACCCCGTGCTCGGCCAGGTACTTGCCGGCCGGGGAGTCCGCCTTGATGGAACCGGCGGGCGAGATGTGGTCGGTGGTGACGGAGTCGCCGAGCTTGGCGAGCACCCGCGCTCCGGCGATGTCGCTCACCGGCGACGGCTGCGCCGCCATGCCCTCGAAGTACGGAGGCTTGCGCACGTACGTCGAGTCACCGGCCCAGGCGAACGTGTCACCGGTCGGCGTGGGCAGGCCCTGCCAGCGCTCGTCGCCGGCGAAGACGTCGGCGTAGTCCTTGGTGAACATCTCCGCCGAGATCGCCTGGTTGATGGTCTCCTGCACCTCAGCCGGGGTCGGCCAGATGTCGGCCAGGTACACCGGCTTGCCGTCGGCGTCCGTGCCCAGCGGGTCGTGGACCAGGTCGACGTCCATGCTGCCCGCGATCGCGTACGCGACGACCAGCGGCGGGGACGCCAGGTAGTTCATCTTGACGTCCGGGTTGATCCGGCCCTCGAAGTTGCGGTTGCCGGACAGCACCGACACCACGGCGAGGTCGGACGCGTTGACCGCGGCGCTGATCTCCTCCGGCAGCGGGCCGGAGTTGCCGATGCAGGTCACGCAGCCGTAGCCGACCAGGTGGAAGCCGAGCTTCTCCAGGTACGGCACGAGGCCGGCCTTGGCGTAGTAGTCCATGACGACCTTGGAGCCGGGGGCCAGCGTGGTCTTCACCCACGGCTTGGCGCGCAGGCCCCGCTCGACCGCCTTCTTCGCCAGCAGCGCCGCACCCAGCATGACCTGCGGGTTCGACGTGTTGGTGCAGGAGGTGATGGACGCGATCACGACCGCGCCGTGGTCGAGGTGGTAGACCGTGCCGTCGGCGGCGGTCACCGGGGTCGGCTTGCTGGCCCGGGTCACCGTGTGCGCCGGGGCGTCGGACGCCGGGAAGCTCTCCTTGCCCGCCTCGTCGATGTCGTCCTCGTCGACGTAGTCCGGCAGCGCGGCGCGGAACGCGGTCTTGGCGTCGGTCAGCTCGACCCGGTCCTGCGGGCGCTTCGGGCCGGCGATGCTCGGCACCACCGTCGACAGGTCCAGCTCCAGGTACTCCGAGTAGGCCGGCTCGACCGACGGGTCGTGCCACAGGCCCTGCTCCTTGGCGTAGGCCTCGACCAGCGCGATCTGGTCGGCGCTGCGGCCGGTGAGCTCCAGGTAGGCGATGGTCTCCGCGTCGATCGGGAAGATCGCGCAGGTGGAGCCGAACTCGGGGCTCATGTTGCCGATGGTGGCCCGGTTGGCCAGCGGCACCGCGGTCACGCCGGAGCCGTAGAACTCGACGAACTTGCCGACCACGCCGTGCTTGCGCAGCATCTGCGTGATGGTCAGCACCAGGTCGGTCGCGGTGGTGCCCGAGGGCAGCTCGCCGAACAGCTTGAAGCCGACCACCTTGGGGATCAGCATGCTGACCGGCTGGCCCAGCATCGCGGCCTCGGCCTCGATGCCACCCACGCCCCAGCCCAGCACGCCCAGGCCGTTGACCATGGTGGTGTGCGAGTCGGTGCCGACCACGGTGTCCGGGTACGCCTGGCCGCCGCGCGGCATGATCACGCGGGCCAGGTGCTCGATGTTCACCTGGTGCACGATGCCGGTGCCCGGGGGCACGACCTTGAACTCGTTGAACGCCGTCTGGCCCCAGCGCAGGAACTGGTAGCGCTCCTGGTTGCGGCCGTACTCGATCTCGACGTTGCGCTCGAACGCGTCCTGGCGGCCGAACACGTCGGCGATCACCGAGTGGTCGATGACCAGCTCCGCCGGGGCCAGCGGGTTGACCTTGGAGGCGTCGCCGCCCAGGTCGCGCACGGCCTCGCGCATGGTGGCCAGGTCGACCACGCACGGCACGCCGGTGAAGTCCTGCATGAGGACGCGGGCGGGCGTGAACTGGATCTCCACGCTCGGCTCGGCGGCCGGGTCCCAGCCGCCCAGCGCGCGGATGTGATCGGCGGTGATGTTGGCGCCGTCCTCGGTGCGGAGCAGGTTCTCCAGCAGGATCTTCAGGCTGAAGGGCAGCCGCTCGTGGCCCTCCACCTTGTTGATCTGGAAGATCTCGTAGCTGGCGTCTCCGACGCGCAGCTCGCTCTTCGCACCGAACGTGTCGAGGCTCGCCACGTCGTACTCCTTCACAGCGGGTCTGTTACAGCCTGAGTCTTTCGCAGAGGTTGGAGCCTGAGCAGGTAAGGCAAGACTTACTCCGCTGTGGCCCGACGAACTAAACCGTACGTCCGTCTTGTTATGCGCGCAAGCCCGTGCCAGACTCCGAGACGTGATTCACCACGTACAGGTCGCCTGCCCCCGGGGCAGCGAGGACGTCCTGCGAGCCTTCTACGTCGGCGTCCTCGGCATGACCGAGAAGCCCAAACCGCCCGCCCTCGCCGTACGCGGCGGCTGCTGGTTCGTCGACGACCACGGCAGCGAGCTGCACCTCGGCGTCGAAGACGACTTCCACCCGGCGCGTAAAGCGCACCCGGCTCTCGTCCGCCCCGACCTCGACACCCTCGCCGACCGCCTGGAAGCCGCCGGCTACCCCGTCACCTGGGGCAGCGACGAGGTCCCCGGCATGCGCCGCTTTCACACCGAAGACCCCCACGCCAACCGCCTGGAGTTCGTCCTCCCGCTGTGACGCCTCGGCGTCCGGGCCACCGGGTCGGGATTGGACCTCGCCCCGCTGCGAGCGGCGGGGGAGGGTGGGGGCATGGTGACGTGGGGTGCGGTGTTGGGGGTGTTCGCGGTCGCGCTGGCGATGGTGCTGACACCGGGGCCGAACATGATGTATCTGGTGTCGCGGAGCATCACGCAGGGGCGGCGGGCCGGGCTGGTCTCGCTGGCCGGGGTGGCGGTGGGGTTCCTGGTCTACCTGTCGGCGACGAACCTCGGGCTGTCGGCGATGTTCCTCGCGGTGCCGCAGCTGTATCTCGCGGTCAAGCTGGCCGGTGCGTGCTACCTGGGCTGGCTGGCGGTCAAGACGCTGCGGCCGGGTGGGGTGTCGGTGTTCGCGCCGGCCGCGCTGCCGCCGGACTCGCCGCGGCGGCTGTTCACCATGGGCCTGGTCACCAACCTGCTCAACCCGAAGGTCGCGATCATCTACCTTTCGCTCATCCCGCAGTTCGTCCGGCCTGAGGCCGGGCATGTGCTGGTACAGGGATTCGCGCTGGGCGCGGTGCAGATCGCCGTCGCGGTGACCGTCAACGGCCTGATCGTGCTGGCGGCCGGTGCCATCGCCGGGTTCCTGGCCGATCGTCCGGTATGGCTGCGCGCCCAGCGCTACCTCATGGGCTCCGTGCTCGGCCTGCTCGCCGTGCGCATGGCCACCGACAACGCCCGCCCCGCCCCCGCCTGAGCCGTCCGGTGTCGGTGCGGGCCGCTACCGTCCGCGTATGGGTGTGGTGGTGGACTACTTCGCGGCGAGCGAGGCGGAGTTCGCCGCGCTCGGGCTCGACGGTTCGCCGTACCAGCGGGATCTGCTGGTGGTCCACCGCAAGGGCTGGCTGGACGGGCTGCCGTCGCTGGCCGACGTGCCCGACGAGCGGCTGGCCGAGTACGCCGACGAAGAGCTGCTCGACGAGTTCGAGACGCGCTGGGTCACCGCGATCCGCGATCTGGCCCGGCACGCGCAGGCGACGGGCCGAGAGCTCTACTGCTACTCCATCTGGTAGCCGGTCAGCAGCGCGAACACCTCGGCCCGCAACGCGGGCGGCACCTCCGCCCCGATCCACCAGCCGGTGACCAGCGCCATGTCGTCGCTGTCCGATAGCGCGCGCTCGCGGCCGAATCGGAGGTGGAACCGGATCTGCTCCTTCGCCGGCGAATCGGGCCAGGTCTCCACGACGGCCTGCGCCGCCGTCACCCGGCGTGAGACGTGGTCCAGCACGGCGTGCCCGATCACCTCGGCCTCCGCGAACCGCGGGTCAGCTCCTCCCGGCCCATCCCACCGGCCGTCACGGATCCCAGCCCCGGCCGTCAGCCCGCTCCCGCATGTCCCGAAGGTCGATCATGAAGTTGTGGCACGAACACGCCGTCGAACCTTGCCATAAGTTCATGATCAACGGGGTGGGTGGGTGGGCTGGGAATGGTGGACGGTCGTTGACTGTTCAACTATTGTGTCAGGGAGTATTTGAGTGGAGGAGGGGCGTCATGCCTGCCGTTACCGTTGAAGACCTGTTGGTGCTGCCGCGGGTGACCGTGCCTGGGGAGGCGGCCGTCGAGCGGAAGGTGGCGTCGGTGACCGCCGCGCCGTCGGGGTTCGAGGGCGAGGGCTTCCCGGTGCGGCGCGCGTTCGCGGGGGTGGATCTGCGGGCTCTGGACCCGTTCATTCACATGGACCAGATGGGTGAGGTGGAGTACGCGCCCGGCGAGCCGAAGGGGACCCCGTGGCATCCACACCGCGGGTTCGAGACCGTGACGTACCTGCTCGACGGGACGTTCCGGCACCAGGACTCGCACGGTGGCGGGGGCCTGATCAGCGACGGCGACACCCAGTGGATGACTGCGGGTTCAGGTCTGCTGCACATCGAGGCGCCGCCGGAGGAGCTGGTGCTGTCGGGCGGGCTGTTCCACGGTTTCCAGCTGTGGGTGAACCTGCCCGCGAAGCAGAAGATGTCGCCGCCGCGCTACCAGGACATCCGGGCCGGTCAGGTGTCGCTGCTCAGCTCGCCTGACGGTGGTGTGCTGCTGCGCGTCATCGCCGGTGAGGTGGCCGGGCACAGTGGGCCGGGCATCACGCACACGCCGATCGCCCTGGTGCACGCGACGCTGGCGCCGGGGGCGCAGCTGCGGCTGCCCTGGCGGCCGGACTTCAACGCGCTGGTGTACACGCTGGCGGGCGCGGGTTCGGTGGGCGCCGAGCGGCGGCCGGTGAAGCTGGGCGACCTGGCGGTGTTCGGGGCCGGTGACGTGATCACGGTCGAGGCCGACCGGGCGCAGGAGAGCCGCAACGCGGCGGGCATGGACGTGCTGATCCTGGGCGGGCTGCCGATCCGCGAGCCGGTGATGGCGTACGGGCCGTTCGTGATGAACACGAAGGCCGAGCTGATCCAGGCGTTCGAGGACTATCAGGCGGGCAAGCTGGGCGTGATCCCGAGCGAGCCGCGCAAGGTGGACGTCGGCAGGGGCGACCACCCGGGGCACGACGTGCTCTGACCGCATACCGCCGCCCGGCGCCGGCCCAGCGGGGCCGGGCGGCCCGTTAGGAAGGGCACCTTCTTATACGCGAAGCGATAAGAAGGTGCCCTTCCTTGCTCTCACGGGATCGGTGGGAGCGGGGGAAGGGGGAGTTCGGGGACGGGGGGCAGGCTCGGGTCCACGGGGAGGCCCGGCACGGCGCCACCGCCGGTCAGGATCGTGATGAGACTGGCGAGCAGATCGTGGATGCTGCCCAGCAGTTCGGTGATGGCTTCCATCGGTTCCGCCTCTCGGTCCGGGAGTTGCGGGGAATCGGCCGATTAGGTCTATTTGATAGCGGATATCCGACTTGCAACAAGGGTCGGCCTGCTTCCGGGTGTCCGCCGGACGGGTGGCGATGGCGCGCGTTTCATGAGGATGCTGTCAACACGGCAACCGTTGCAAGGTCTTGCGGAAACATTTCAGTTACCCGTATGTTGCCGCTGATGCTCGTGTGACGCCCCCGAATCCCTTCCGCAGGAGTTGGCCCATGGCAGCCCTTCGCGCCCTCGCGCGCACCGCGGCACCGCTACGCGGGAAACCGAGAAACCTCAGGATCCTCCTGATCGGACTGCTGGCGCTGGTGCTCGCCGCCGCGCCGATCGTGATCGTCCGCGTCCTGTCCGGCGACGGCCCCGCGCAGTGGGTCGAGGCCGGGGAGACGTACTGGCAAGACGAGCCCGCCGCGGCCGCGCTGGCCGGCGCCGCGACGCCACAGCGGCAGGCGGAGCAGTTCTACTTCGTGCTGCCCGACCGGTTCGCCAACGGCGACACCCGCAACGACAAGGGCGGGCTGAGCGGCGACCGGCTCAAGACCGGCCTGGACAAGACCGACAAGGGCTTCTACCACGGCGGCGACCTGGCTGGTGTGATCGACAGGCTGGACTACATCCAGGGCCTGGGCACCACCGCGATCTGGCTGGCGCCGGTGTTCAAGAACCGGCCGGTGCAGGGCACCGGGGCCGACGCGTCAGCCGGCTACCACGGTTACTGGATCACCGACTTCACCCAGGTGGACCCGCACTTCGGCACCAACGCCGACCTGAAGCGGCTGGTCAAGCTCGCGCACGAGCGCGGCATCAAGATCTACCTCGACGTGATCGTCAACCACACGGCCGACGTGATCGCGTACGAGGAGAACCAGTACTCCTACGTGGACAAGAAGACCAGCCCGTACGCCGACGCGCAGGGCCGGGCCTTCGAGGACGCCAACTACGCCGCCGGGCGTAGCGGGTTCCCGCAGGTGGACCGCACGTCGATGCCGTACACCCCCGTCTTCAAGAACGCGGCCGACGCGAAGGCCAAGGTGCCCGCGTGGCTGAACGACCCGACGATGTACCACAACCGCGGCGACTCCACCTTCTCCGGCGAGAACAGCACCTACGGTGACTTCTTCGGCCTGGACGACCTGTGGACCGAGCGCCCCGACGTGGTGCGCGGCATGACGAAGATCTACTCCGACTGGATCGCGTCGACCGGCGTCGACGGCTACCGGCTGGACACCGCCAAGCACGTGAACATGGAGTTCTGGCCGCAGTTCAGCCAGGGCATCGCGAGCAACGCCAAGAAGGCGGGCAAGCCGGACTTCTTCATGTTCGGCGAGGTGTACTCGGCCGACCCGGCGATCATGTCGAGCTACGTGCGGCAGGGGCGGCTCCAGGCCACCCTGGACTTCGGCTTCCAGGCCGCGGCGCAGGGCTTCGTCACCGGCGGCTCGGGCCAGGGCCTGGCCGACCTGTACGCCGCCGACGGCATGTACACCTCGCGCGGCGCGGACGCGTACACGCTGCCGACCTTCCTCGGCAACCACGACATGGGCCGCATCGGCACGTTCATCAGGAACTCCGGCGCGGACGCGGACGCGGCGCTGCAGCGGGACCGGCTCGCGCACGAGCTGATGTTCCTCACCCGCGGCCAGCCGGTCGTCTACTCCGGCGACGAGCAGGGCTTCACCGGCAACGGCGGGGACAAGGACGCCCGGCAGGACATGTTCGCCACGCAGGTGGCCGACTACCTCGACGACGACCTGCTCGGCACCGACCGCACCCACGCGGCCGACCAGTACGACACCGCGCACCCGCTCTACCGCGCCATCGCCGACCTGGGCGCGCTGCGTAAGGCCCACCCGGCGCTGCGCGACGGCGTGCAGCTGACCCGGCACGCGGGCGACGGCGTGTTCGCCTTCTCCCGCCTCGACCGCGCCTCCCGCACGGAGTACCTGGTCGCGGCCAACAGCGGCACCGCCCCGAAGACCGTCACCGTGGACACCGCGACGGCGGGAGCGGCGTTCGGGCAGCTCTACCCGGTTGCGGGCGACGGTGTCACGGCCGGTGCGGACGGCAAGGTGACCATCACGGTCCCGGCGCTGTCCAGCATCGTGCTGCGCGCCGACCGGGCCGTGCCGCAGGCGGGCGACCCGCAGGTGAGCATCGTTCCGGCCGACGGCACCAAGGTGGCCACCCGGGCCGCGATCACCGCGCAGGTCACCGGCGACCCGCTCGCGACGGTCAGCTTCGCCGCGCAGGTCGGCGACGGGGCGTGGAAGCTGCTCGGCACCGCGAACAGCGCGCCGTACACCGTGCACCACGACCTGACCGGCCTGGCCGGCGGCACCACCGTGCGCTACAAGGCCGTGGTCCGCGATGGGCAGGGCCGCACCGCGAGCGCGGTCAGCGCCATCAGCGTGGCCTCGCCCGCGCAGGCCGCGCAGCGCGAGTACGTGCTGGTGCACTACCAGCGCGCCGACGGCGACTACAACCCGTGGGGGCTCTACACCTGGGGCGACGTCGACGGCTCGATGCAGCACCCGTGGCCGCAGGGGCAGCCGTTCGCCGGGGAGGACTCCTACGGCCGGTTCGCCTGGGTGAAGGTCAAGCCGGGCGCGACGAACGTGGGCTTCCTGGTCGTGAACGGGTCCGGCAGCAAGGACGTCGAGGCCGACCGCAGCGTCGACCCGAGCCGGGTCGGCGAGATCTGGCTCAAGTCGGGTGACGCGACGATCTACCCGTCGCGTGCCGCCGCCACCGGCAGGGCCGACGTGCACTACCGGCGCGCTGACGGGGCGTACACCGGCTGGGGCCTGCACCTCTGGGGCGACGGCCTGGCCGCCGGGGCGGGCACCGACTGGAGCAGCCCGCGCCAGCCGGACGGGACCGACGCGTTCGGGGCACACTGGAGTGTGCCCGTCGCCGACGCCACCAAGCCGGTGAACTTCATCGTGCACCGGGGCGACGAGAAGGACCCGAACGCCGATCTCGCGGTCGACCTGGGCGTCGGCGAGGCGTGGATCGCGTCCGGTGACGCGACCGTGCACCCGACCCGGGCCGCCGCCGAGCGCACCGCGGTGCTGCACTACCGCCGCGCCGACGGGAACTACGCCGGCTGGGGCCTGCACCTGTGGGACGGCAACGCCAACCCGGTCGAGTGGGGCAGCCCCATGCTGCCCACCGGCACCGACGCGTACGGCGCGTACTGGCGGATCCCGCTGGTCGAGGGCGCGACCGGGGTCAACTACATCGTGCACAAGGGCGACGAGAAGGACCTGCCCGCCGACCAGCGGCTGGACTTCGCGACGTTCGGCAACGAGGTGTGGATCCTGTCCGGGCAGCAGGCGTACCTGCGGCCGTCGGTCAAGGGCGCGGCACTGGACATCGACCTGACCAAGTCGTCCGCCCACTTCCTCGACCGGGGCACGGTCGCCTGGAACAAGCGCGACACCGACGGCAAGGTGTACGACCTGGTCGTCGCGCCGAACGGCGGGCTGTCCGTGGTGGACGGGGCGCTGGCCGGCGAGTTCACGAAGATCCGGCTCAACGCGTCCGGCGGCCTGTCGGAAGCGCAGCGCAGGAAGTTCCCGCACCTGTGGGCGTACGGCGCGTTCGACGTGAGCGCCCCGCTGTCCACACTGAAGAACGCGCTGCGCGGCCAGCTCGTGGTCACCGAGAGCGACCACGAGGGCAAGCTGCTCTCCGCCACGGGTGTGCAGGTGCCGGGCGTGCTCGACGACGTGTACTCCGGTGCGCGTGAGGTGACGCTCGGGCCGGTGTACACCAAGGGGAAGCCCAGCCTGGCGCTGTGGGCGCCGACCGCGAAGGACGTGAAGCTGGAGCTGTTCGACACCCCGTCGGCGGCCGCCCAGGTCGTGTCGATGAACCGCGACGACAGCACCGGTGTCTGGAAGGTCAGCGGCTCGGCCGACTGGACCGGCAAGTACTACCGGTTCAAGGTCAGCGTGTGGCAGCCCGCCAAGAAGGAGGTAGTCACCGCGTCGGTGACCGACCCCTACTCGGTGGCCCTGTCGGCGAACTCCACGCACAGCCAGCTCATCGACCTGGCCAGGCTGCCCAAGCCCGCGGTGCAGAGCCCGGCCTGGACCGGCAAGGCGCAGATCCAGGAGCTGTCGGTGCGCGACTTCTCCGTCGCCGACACCACGGTGCCGCAGGACAAGCGAGGCACGTACGCCGCCTTCACCGACCCGCAGACCGCGGGCATGACGCATCTCAAGGCGCTGGCCGACGCCGGGGTCTCGCACCTGCACCTGCTGCCGGTGTTCGACTTCGCGACCATCCCCGAGAAGCGTGCCGACCAGCAGCAGCCCGCCTGCGACCTGGCGTCGCTGCCCCGGGACTCGCAGCAGCAGCAGGAATGCGTCGCGGCCGTGGCCGAGAAGGACGGCTACAACTGGGGCTACGACCCGCTGCACTACACCGTGCCCGAGGGCGGCTACGCCACCGAGCCCGAGGGTAAGGCGCGCAACGCCGAGTTCCAGTCCATGGTGGACGGCATCCACCGGTCCGGGCTGCGGGTCGTGCTGGACGTGGTCTACAACCACACCTCGGCGGCGGGCGACGACCCGAAGTCGGTGCTGGACCGGATCGTGCCCGGCTATTACCACCGCCTGCTGGCGGACGGGGCCGTGGCCACCTCCACCTGCTGCGCCAACACCGCGCCCGAACACGCGATGATGGGCAAGCTGGTGGTCGACTCGCTGGTCACCTGGGCGAAGACCTACCGGGTGGACGGGTTCCGGTTCGACCTGATGGGCCACCACCCGAAGCAGAACCTGCTCGACGTGCGCGAGGCGCTGGACCGGCTCACGCTGAGCCGCGACGGCGTCGACGGGAAGTCGATCCTGCTCTACGGCGAGGGCTGGAACTTCGGCGAGGTCGCGAACGACGCCCGGTTCGAGCAGGCCACGCAGGCGAACATGGCGGGCACCGGCATCGCCACGTTCAACGACCGGCTGCGCGACGCCGTGCGCGGCGGCGGCCCGTTCGACGGCAACCCGCGGATCCAGGGCTTCGCGTCGGGGCTGTACACCGACCCGAACGGGGACACGGTCAACGGCACGGCCGCCGAGCAGAAGGCGCGGCTGCTGCGCCAGCAGGACCAGATCAAGGTCGGGCTGGTGGGCAACCTGGCGGGGTACACGTTCACCGACTCCAGCGGGGCGAAGGTGAGCGGGGCCGAGGTGGACTACAACGGCTCGCCGGCCGGGTACACCAAGGCGCCCGGTGAGGCGGTGACGTACGTCGACGCGCACGACAACGAGATCCTGTTCGACGCGCTGGCGTACAAGCTGCCGCAGGACACCACGGCGGCGGACCGGGCGCGGATGCAGGTGCTGGCGCTGTCGACGGTGGTGTTCAGCCAGGGCACCGGGTTCTACACCGCGGGCTCGGACCTGCTGCGCAGCAAGTCGCTGGACCGCAACTCGTACAACTCCGGCGACTGGTTCAACGCCATCCGCTGGGACTGCGCGAGCGGCAACGGGTTCGGCCTCGGCCTGCCGCCGAAGCCGGACAACGAGAGCAAGTGGGCCTACGCCAAGCCGCTGCTCGCCGATCCGGCGCTGGTGCCGGGCTGCGCGGCGATCGACCTGGCCAAGGACCGGTTCGCCGAGCTGCTGCGGGTGCGCTCGTCGAGCGCGCTGTTCGAGCTGCGTACGCAGGCCGAGGTGCAGCAGGCGGTGACGTTCCCGCTGTCCGGCGCGGCCGAGACGCCGGGCGTCATCACCATGGTCCTCAAGAAGGACGGCAAGACCGTGGTCGTGGTCTTCAACGGCACCCCGTCGTCGGTCGACCAGACCGTGGCGTCGCTGAAGTACGCCCGCCTCGGACTGCACCCGGTGCTGGCCGGCTCGGTGGACCCGCTGGTGCGCCAGTCGGCGTACGCCCCGGCCACCGGCACCTTCACGGTCCCCGGCCGGACGGTGGCGGTCTTCGTCACCCGCTGACGCCCACGTGCCGAGGGGCGGTCCGCATCGCGCGGGCCGCCCCTCGTCTGTTCAGTTGATCACGGTGCCAGGGTCGGGACACGCCGTCGAACACGTCCATAAGTTCATGATCAACGGGGAACCCCGCCCGGCCGTGGGGCGCGGTCAGCCGGGGAGGCGGGGGCCGGCCTCGCGCTGGGTGGCGAGCCAGGACTCGACGTCGGCCGCCGTGCGGGGGAGGCCGTCCGACAGGTTGACGGCGCCGGTCTTGGTGACCAGGACGTCGTCCTCGATGCGGATGCCGATGCCGCGCAGTTCGGCGGGGACCAGCTCGTCCTCGGGCTGGAAGTAGAGGCCGGGCTCGACGGTGAGCACGTAGCCCTCGTCGAGGGCGCCGTCCTTGTACTTCTCGTGGCGGGCGTGCGCGCAGTCGTGTACGTCGATGCCGAGCATGTGGCCGAAGCCGTGCAGGGTCCACCGGCGGTAGATGGTGGACTCCTTGGACATCGCCTCGTCGACGCTGACCGGGAGGATGCCCAGCTCGTGCAGGCCCTCGGCGAGCACCCGCATGCAGGTGGTGTGCACGTCGGCGAACTTGACGCCGGGCTTGATGAAGTCCATGCCGGCCTGCTGCGAGCGCAGCACGATGTCGTACACCTGCCGCTGCAGCGGGGTGAACGTGCCGCTGACCGGCAGCGTCCGGGTGACGTCGGCGGTGTAGAGGTTGCGGTTCTCCACGCCCATGTCCAGCAGCAGCAGCTCGCCGGGCGTGACGCGCCCGTCGTTGCGGATCCAGTGCAGCACGGTGGCGTTGCCGCCCGCGCCGACGATGGAGCTGTAGCCGACGGTGTTGCCGTCGTGGCGGGCGCGCAGGCCGAACACGCCGTCGATGAGGCGCTCGGAGACCGGCCGGTCGGCCGGGATGATCCGGGCGACGTCCTCGAAGCCGCGGGTGGTGGCGTCGATGGCGTCCTGCAGCTGGGCGATCTCCCACTCGTCCTTGACGAGCTTCATCTCGGAGATGACCCAGGCCAGCTCGCGGTCGCGCTCCGGGTTCGTCGCCCGGACCCGCTTGTCCACGTGCGGGTCGAGGCCGCGCAGCACCCGGGTGCGGCCCGGCGCGAGGTCGTCGAGCACGTCGGCGAGCGTGTCCAGGTGGGCGGTCTCGACGCCCAGCTCGGCGGACTTCTCGCGCAGCGTATGGCGGCGGCCGATCCACAGCTCGCCGTAGCGGCGGTCCTTGAAGAACTCGTCGGTGTCGCGCGGCGAGCGCGGGCGCACGTACAGCACCGCGTCGTGGCCGGAGCCGTTGGGCCGCAGCACCAGCACGCTCTCCGGGTCGTGCTCGCCGGTGAGGTAGACGAAGTCGCTGCCGGGACGGTACGGGAAGTCGGTGTCGTTGGCCCGGACCATCTCGTGCCCGGACGGGATCACCAGTGTCTCGCCGGGGAACGCCGCGGACAGCGCCGAGCGGCGCTTGGCGTGGTTGGGGGCCTCCGCCCGCAGGGTCACCGGGAGCTCGGTGTCGCTCCATCCGGTGCGCATGAACTGCAGGAACTTCTCCGGGTACGCAGGGTCGTGCGACTCGGTGCCCTTCTTCTCTTCAGTCATATTGCCGCCTCCGAGCAATGTCTTCGTGTGTTCTGAGCCTATCGCCCGCCGGTGGCTGGCATGATTGCCCACGTGTGCGGACTTTTGGCCTTTTTCAGTAGTCAGGGCACGGTCGACGGGTATGCCGAGCCACTCCGCGAGGCCCTGGAGCGGCTGCACCACCGGGGCCCGGACGAGACCGGCCTGGACGTCGTCGGCACCGACGCGATCTTCGCGCACAAGCGGCTGGCCATCATCGACGTCGAGTTCTCCAAGGAGCCGCTGCCCTGGTCGCCGCCGGAGGCGGACGGCACCGAGGCGGCCGAGCCGCGCTACCTGCTCACCTTCAACGGCGAGATCTACAACTACGTCGAGCTGCGCCAGGAGCTGATCGACACCTGCGGCGCCACGTTCGCCACGCAGGGCGACGGCGAGGTCATCGTCGCCGGATACCACTACTGGGGCGAGGCGGTGCTGGACCGGCTGCGGGGCATGTTCGCCTTCGTGATCTGGGACCGGCAGGAGCGGGCCGCGTTCGGCGCGCGTGACCCGTTCGGCATCAAGCCGCTGCACTACCTGCACACCGTGGACGGGCTGTTCCTGGCCAGCGAGAAGAAGGCGCTGCTGCCGTTCGCGGCCAGCGCGACGGCGGGCAACGCCGGCCTCGGCCCGGTGGAGCTGTCCCACCTGCTCACCTTCCAGTACGTGCCGGAGCCGCACACGCTGCACCGCGGGATCGAGCGCATCGGCTCGGGGGAGTGCCTGACCTGGCGGCCCGGCCCCGCCGACGGCCCGCGCAACGGCGGCGAGCTGACCCGGCGCCGCTGGTTCCGGCCGGTGCTGCGGCCCACCCCGGTCGAGCACCCGCAGCGGCTGTTCGACGAGATCCGCGAGACGCTGCGCGAGAGCGTGCGCCTGCACATGCGCTCGGACGTGCCGGTCGGCGCGTTCCTGTCCAGCGGCATCGACTCCACCGCGGTGGTCGCGCTGGCCCGGGAGTGGAACCCGGACATCCTGACCTTCACGGTCGGTTACGACGTGGCCGGGTACTCCGAGATCGACGTGGCCCAGGACTCGGCGCGGCAGCTCGGGGTGACCACGATCCCCACCAAGATCGGTGCGCAGGACATGATGGACGCGCTGCCGCGCATCGTCTGGCACCTGGACGACCCGGTCGCCGACCCGTCGCTGGTGCCGCTCTACCACGTCGCCAAGACCGCGGCGGAGCACGTCACGGTGGTGCTGTCCGGCGAGGGCGCGGACGAGTTCTTCGGCGGGTACGCCATCTACCGCGAGCCGCTGTCGCTGGCCCCCGTGACGCGGCTGCCGGACCCGTTCCAGCGCGGCCTGCGGGCGATCTCCAAGGCCATCCCGCACGGCGTGCGCGGCAAGAGCTACCTCGAACGCGGCACCACGCCGCTGACCTCACGCTTCAGCGGCAACTCGCGCATCTTCACCGACGACGCCGAGATCCGCCGCCTGCTGCGCCGCAAGGACGCCGCCGACGCCGCGGCCCGATTCACCGACGTGACCGCGCCGTACTTCGCCGAGGCCGCCGCCGACGGCCTGGACGAGGTGGCGACCATGCAGTACGTCGACATCCACACCTGGCTGCGCGGCGACATCCTGGTCAAGGCCGACCGCATGTCCATGGCGCACTCGCTGGAGCTGCGGGTGCCGTTCCTGGACCGCGAGGTGTTCGCGATCGCCGCGCGCATCCCGCAGGAGTTCAAGGTGCCGCCGCGCTCGCACGCCACCAAGTACGCGCTGCGTAAGGCGCTGGAGCAGGTGGTGCCGCCGGCCATCGTCAACCGGCCGAAGCTCGGCTTCCCCACGCCGACCCGGGTGTGGCTGGCCGGCGAGATGTTCGACTGGGCGCGGGAGATCCTGCACACCTCCGGCGCCGACGACCTGCTCGACCTGACGTATGTGGACGGCCTGCTCAAGGAGCACCGGGCCGGGACGGCGGACCACTCCCGCAAGATCTGGACGGTGCTGGTGTTCTGCGTCTGGCACTCCATCTTCGTGGCCCGCACCCTGGACCCCGGGATCGGCCGCAACGCCTCGGCGCTGCTGACGAAACCCGTCGTCGGCTCGATGGTTTCCTGACCGTTAACGCCGTGACATGCTTTCCCTGACATCCACCGCCGTCGCGGGCGGAGCGGTTCGGGGAGGCGCGATGGAGCGGGCGATCCTGTGTGGAGTGTCGTCCCTGGTCAGACCGGATGCGCTCGTCTCGGCCCGAGGGCTCTGGCGCACGCCGGGGCCCTCGCGGCTGTTCCACGCCGACGCCGCCGAGGCGCCGGAGGCCGCGCTGCCCTGGCTGCGCGAGGTGGCCGAGGAGTTCGTGCGCCGGGCCGACCTGACCGTGCTGTCGGGCGCCGACGCGGCCGCGCTCTACGGGCCCGTGCCGCCGCTGCGCCCCGCGCGTCGACTGCGTTCGATGGGTGACGGGGCGGTGCTGCTCGTGTGCGGTCCGCAGACGTCCATCCTGATCTGCGACGACGCCGACGCGCGGCCGCGCGCGGACGGGCCGGCCGATGTCCTGTTCGGACTGCCGTTCACCCCCGCGTTACCGAATCTGCAGGCAGCGCTGGGTGCCAACGGTGTGCCGTGGGACGCAGCGGGCTGGTTGGATCTAGTAAATACGGCGTACGCGGCCTAAGGTGCCTTCGTGCCCCTGCATCCTCAAAACGACAACGAGAAGACCGCCGAGGCCCTGCTGGCCACGCTGCGCCACGCGGTGCTGGACGGTCCCGGATCGACGCCGTCGCGCGTGCGGCACGCAGTCGCCGAGGCGAAGGTCGAAGAGCTCAACCAGGAACTGCGCGAGTACGTGGAGACGCTGCGCGAGCACGCCTGGCGCAGCACCGACGACCAGGTGCGCGAGCTGCTGGCGGTCGGCTGGGTCGAGGACCAGGTCTACGAGCTGACCGTGGCGGTGGCGCTGGGCGCGGGCGGCCGCCGGGTCGACGCGGGACTGGCGGCGCTGGCGCGGGCCGAGGCCCGGCGCGCGGCAGGCGCACCGCCCACGGGCTCTGTGCGCACCGGCGTCGTGCCGACGCAGACCATGCCGGCCGCCGTGCAGGCGACGCCGGTCGCGGCGCAGGCGGAGGTGCGGCGTGCGGCTGCCTAGCCTGAGCCGGTCCTGGCGCTTCAGCGACCGGGTCAAACTGAAGATCATCCGGCTGGCCAGCGGCCGCCCGCCGGCCGACATCCTGAAGATCCTGCACTACCGCCGGGAGTTCTTCGGCGAGCCGTTCACCGACTGGGTGCACCAGGTGCTGCGCGGCCCGTCGGAGTGGAGCGTCGGCGAGCGCGAGCTGATGGCCGCCTTCGTGTCGCACCTCAACCAGTGCCGCTTCTGCGAGGGCAGCCACGCCGCGATCGCGGACGTGACGCTCGGGCCGGACGTGACCGCCGCGGCGCTCGCCGACTGGCGCACCGCCCCGCTGCGCCCGGCGCTGCGGGCCGCGTTCGCGCTGCTGGAGGTGCTCACGCTGCGGCCGGCCGAGGTCGGCCCGGAGCACATCGAGGCGGCGTACGCCCACGGCGTCACCGAGCAGGGCGTGCGCGACGTGATCCACGTCTGCGGCATCTTCTGCACCATCAACCGGATCGCCGACGCGGTGGACTTCGCCGTGCCCGACGACAAGGGCCTCAAGGGCGACGCGTACCAGCTGCTCAAGCGCGGCTACGCGATCAGCTGAGCACGTTCGGCGTGGCCGCGTCCAGCTGGGCGTAGCCACGCCGCACCGCGTGCTCGGCCTCGCGCTGCCCGGCGGCGCCCCAGCGGCTTAGCGAGCTGGCCGCGGCAACCTTCGCCACGTCCCCGCCGTCGCCGTGCGCCTCCCGGATCAGCCAGTCCAGCGCGGCCAGCTCGTCGTGCGCGATGTTCAGGAACTCGGCGTCGACGATCTCGCCGTGCCCCGGCACCACCACCGTGTCCGGCCCCGCCGCCACGGCCAGCGCACGCAGCGTCTCCGGCCAGTCCAGCGGGAACGCGTCGGCGAAGCCGGGCGGGGCGCCCTCCTCTACCAGGTCCCCGGCGACGAGCACGTCGTCGACGCGTACCACCAGGTCGCCGGCGGTGTGGCCGCGGCCGTGCCAGGACACCTTGACCAGCCGCCCGCCGATGTCGATCAGATCCTCGCGGGCCACCTCGGTGTTCGGCGGCTTGATCTCGGTCAGGCCCACCTCGCGCGCGATCCGCTCGTCGTCGCCGAGCAGCTCCTGCTCCCAGACGCGCTGCCAGGCCAGGCCGTTCTCGCGCAGCTCGCGCGCGCACTCCTGGTGGCCCCAGATCGGGGTGGCGGGCCCGGCCAGCGTCGCGTTGCCGAAGCAGTGGTCGAAGTGGAAGTGCGTGTTCACGATGCCCAGCGGCTTGGTGGTCACCCGCAGCACCGCCTCGTGCAGCTCGCGCGCCTGCGTCCCGGTGGACAGCGTGTCCACCAGCAGCGCGCCCGTCTCCCCGGTGATCAGCGTGCAGTTGACCCGCAGGTACGGGTACACCAGCACATGCACCCCGTCGGCGATCTCGGTGAACTCCGTCATCAGCCAGTCGCCTTCTCCACGAACCGGTGCCGGTCCACCAGGACCCGCTCTACCCGACCCTCCGCCGCGACGGTGTCGCCGTCGCGCACGGTCACCTCGAAGGTGAGCCGGCGGCCGTCGACCTTCGTCAGCAGCGCCTCCGCCACCACGCTACGGCCTACCGGGGTCGCGGACCGGTGATCCAGCTCGACGCGTACCCCGACCGTGGTCTGTCCCGACTCCAGCACCCGCGCGGTGGCCGCCACGGTGGCCGCCTCCGCCAGCGCGATCACCCGCGGGGTGCCCAGCACCGGGACGTCGCCCGAGCCCAGCGCCTGCGCCGTGTCCGCGTCACTCACCGTCAACTGAACCTTCGCCGTCAACCCCGCAGTGAGCTGCTGCACCATGGGCCACAGCGTAGGCCCTCACCCCGGCCCCCGCACGCATCGCCGTCGCGCCCGTTCCGCCGCCGTAACTCTTACGGAGTCGCGCCCTCCGCAAACGCTTCAGGCCGCAACTCTTACGGAATTCGCGACCGCTCGGCGCGGAGCGGAGAGGGCTCTAGGATGTGTCGATGCTCGTCGACTTCGACGGGGAGCGGCTGGCGGTGACCGCCGCTGGCGCGCTGGACGGCGACCATGCGACGACGATCCGGGCGGCGGCCTACGACGGGCGCCTGCTGCGCTTCCCTGACCCGCAGTGGCGCTGCGTCTACCTGGGGGCGGGCGAGGAGAAGGCCTGCTTCGGGGTGCGCGACGGCGCCGGGCGCATGTTCGTGCTGGAGGTCCTCGACGAGCGCACCTACCTCAACGGGCGCTTCGTCGGCGGGGCCTACTTCGGCGACCACCGCGTGCCGGGACTGTCGGGGGTGCCGAAGTCGCCCGGTGCGACCATCGGCCTGCGCTTCACCGGCCTGGTCAAGGCCAGGCAATGGGTGTACGGGCACGAGTGGGCGCGTTTCCGCTGGCGCCCCGACCGGCCCTCCCCGCTGGACGCCCCGCTCACCGCGTACCTGCGGCTGGTGCTGGGCGGCCGGTACGCCCGCTACCGGCGGCACTACCGCGACGTGCACGAGCGCAACGTGCTGTTCGAGGTCCGCCCGGCGCGCTCGCGAGGGGTGCCGGTGCTCGCTCGCGACCTCGGCGGCCGGATCCGGCTCGTGCGCGTCGGTCTGCAGCCGATCGACCTGCGTTAGGCGGCGGCGACCCAGTAGAGCTGCTTGTGCCCGCGCGCCTCGAACTCGGCGGCCAGCGCCTCGGCCTCCTCGCGGGTGGCACACCGGCGCATCTCGTAACGGTTGCCGTTGTCGTCCTGCCGCCACACCACCCAGGGGCGGTCGGGTCCGGCTCCGTCGTTCGGCGGCAACGGTTTCACCTCGCTCCCGGATGTATAAGTCGACTTATAGTAAGTCGACTTATACATCCGCGCGGGCGGCGCGAGCGCGCTCGGTGAGTTCACCGGCCCAGCCGAAAGCCTCCGCGAGCGGGCGGTGCACGGCGGCGGCCGGGGTCGCGCCGGCCACGTCGACGTATACCGTGGCCAGGTCCAGGCGGCGCTGCCACGGTCCCTGCACCACGCGGACGCTCTGGATGCGGGCGTACGGCACCACGGTCAGCTGGCGGGTGGTCAGCCCGTCCACGGCGGCGAACCCGGCGTCGGTGAGCCCCGCGGCCAGCACCCGGTGCCGCAGCGGGGCGAGCCAGACGGCACGGGCCGGGACCGGCGACAGCGGCAGCGCCCCGAGGTCGATGCCCGGCACCGCCAGCGGGACCAGGGCACGGGCGGTCTCCAGGGTGGCCACCGGCAGCAGCCGGTCGGTCTCGGCGCGGCTGCGCTGGCCGTCGGCGTTCACCGCGCTGTTCTGCCCGGCCACGGCGAGGGTGACCCGCAGCCAGCCCTTGCCGCGCCACAGCAGCGGCCAGGTGACGGTCAGCGACTGGATGCGCCGTGGGGCCACCAGCTGGCTGCGCGTCTCCAGCAGTCCGTGCCGGATGCGCAGGCGGCCGTCGTCGGTGCGGCCCAGCCGGAAGTTCCAGAAGTTCAGGATGCGCATCACCGGCGCGCCGATGGTGCCGGCCACGGCGGTGGCCATGCTCGCGATGGCGAAGATGCCGAAGTCGCTGTTCAGCATGAGCTGGCCGACGATGTAGAGCACGGCCAGCGGGGTGAACATCACCGGCGGGGTGAGGAACTGGCTGACCACCACGTCGTTGTCGTCGACCCGGTGGATGTCGGGCTCGTCGGGCTGCTCGGCCGCGGGTTCCCCGGCTGTCTCGGCCGGGGCCGGAGTGCGGGCGGTGAGGGCGAGCAGGCGGCCGCGCAGCGCGGTGGCCTCGGCCAGCGGCAGGAACGCCAGCGGGGCCTCGGACTTGGCCGCGCCCGCCACGTCCAGCCGCAGCTCGGCCAGGCCCGCGAGCCGGGCCAGCACCGGCTGCACCACTTCGATGGACTGCAGCCGCTCCAGCGGCACCGCGCGGGTGCGCCGGAACAGCACGCCCTCGTGGATGCGCAGCTCCCGGCCGACCACCTGGTAGCCGGTGAACCGCCAGGCCACGGCCGAGTAGAGCAGGACGAGCACCAGCAGGCCGAGCACGGCCAGGGCGTAGTTCTTCGTGCCGAGGTTCTGCAGGCCGCGCCAGGACACCGCGGCGATGACGATGATCAGCGTGCGCACGCTCTTGAGCACGGGGCTCAGCGGGTGCAGCCGCTGCCGCGCGATCATCAGCGGCCCGCCGGCCGGCGGCGCGCCGGGGGCGGGCACCGGGTCAGGGGTGCGCGGCGCGGGGGTTGCCGCGCCGGTGGCCGGCTCGGGCGGGTGCGCGGGCGAGGTCATAGCCCCTCACCGGCGTCCTCGCCGAGGGCGGCGAGCCGGTCGCGCAGCCGGGCCGCCTCGGCGGGCTCCAGGCCGGGCACGGTGGCGTCCGAGGCGGCGGCGGCCGTGTGCAGCTGCACCGTGGCCAGCCCGAAGGCGCGTTCGAGCGGGCCCGCGACCACGTCGACGAACTGCATCCGGGCGTACGGCACGATCGACAGGTGGCGCACCATGCGCCCGTGCCGGACCAGCAGGTCGCGCTCGCGCTCGGCGTAGCCGTAGGAGCGGGCGGCGCGGACGGCGACCACGGCGCGGGTCACGTCGAGCACGACCACGACGACGGCGCCGATCACGGCCCACCGGGTGCTCCAGAGCACGCCGACGACGGCGCACGCGGCCAGCAGCACGGCGGTATTGATGACGACCCGGGTCAGCTCCAGCCAGACCAGGCGGGGCGAGACGGGGCGCCAGGTGACCTCGCCCGGCCACGGGTCGAGCGGGCCGGGGGCCGGTGCGGCGTACGGGACGGGGTGCGGCTCGGTCACGTTTCGACCATAGACGATCAGGTCAGCGGCAGCGTCTCGCGCAGGAAGCCCCGGGCGGACAGGAAGTCGGCCAGCGTCTGCCGGTGCTCGTCGCAGGCCAGCCAGACCTTGCGCCGGGCGGGCTCGTGCAGCTTCGGGTTGTTCCAGCGCAGCTCCCAGGTGGCAGCGGCGCGGCAGCCCTTGCGCGAGCAGATCAGGGGAGCGTCGGCCTCGGTCACGGGCAGGAGCCTACCGAGCCGGCATCCGGCATGAAAAAAGCCGAGCTGCTGCTCGGCCGCGGTGGTGAGGTGCTGTGTGGTTTGGCGTGCCGGGCGGCCACGGGGGAAGCCGCCCGGCAACGCACGAATACTAACCACGCGCCGGGCGCGGAGGGAAGAGCGGTCCGGCATCCGATCGGATGAAATCGAACGCGGCCTCGTCCACGCCCGGCTTGGACTGGGTTGGGGCGAATCAGTGCACTATGCCGCATAGGTCGGCTGATCGTGCGAGGCTGGGGCAGGTCAGGACCGTCGTACGCGAGGAGCCGCGGTGCAGCCCATCACCTGTGACAACCCTGCCCCGGGACTGCCCGACGGCGCCGTGACGGGCCCCGCCCAGGACGCCACGCTGCTCGAACGGGCCATGTTCGAGGTGAAGAAGGTGATCGTCGGGCAGGACCGGCTGGTGGAGCGGATGTTCGTGGCGCTGCTGGCGCGCGGGCACTGCCTGCTGGAGGGCGTGCCCGGGGTGGCCAAGACGCTGGCCGTGGAGACGCTGGCCACCGTCGCCGGCGGCTCGTTCGCGCGAGTGCAGTTCACCCCCGACCTGGTCCCCGCCGACATCGTCGGCACGCGCATCTACCGGGCCGGCAGCGAGACGTTCGACGTCGAGCTGGGCCCGGTCTTCGTGAACTTCCTGCTGGCCGACGAGATCAACCGCGCGCCCGCCAAGGTGCAGTCGGCGCTGCTGGAGGTGATGGCCGAGCGGCACGTGTCGCTGGGCGGCGCCACCCACCCGGTGCCGGCCCCGTTCCTGGTGATGGCGACGCAGAACCCGATCGAGCAGGAGGGCGTGTATCCGCTGCCCGAGGCGCAGCGCGACCGCTTCCTGCTCAAGGTGCTGGTCGGCTACCCGACCGACAGCGAGGAGCGGGAGATCGTCTACCGGATGGGCGTCGCGCCGCCGCGCGCCGAGCCGGTGCTGTCCACCGAGCTGCTGCTGGGCCTGCAGGAACGCGCCGACCAGGTGTTCGTCCACAACGCGCTGGTCGACTACGCGGTGCGCGTGGTGCTGGCGACCCGGGCCCCGGCCGACCACGGCCTGTCCGACGTGGCCCGGCTCATCCAGTACGGCGCCAGCCCGCGCGCCTCGCTGGGCCTGGTGCGCGCCACCCGGGCGCTGGCCATGCTGCGCGGGCGCGACTACGCGCTGCCGCAGGACGTGCTCGACATCGCGCCGGACATCCTGCGGCACCGGCTGGTGCTCAGCTATGACGCGCTCGCCGACGAGGTGCCCGCCGACTTCGTGGTCGGCCGGGTGCTGTCGGCCGTGCCGCTGCCCTCGGTCGCCCCGCGCCAGCAGGCGACATGACGGCGGGCACCGTCGGCGGCGTGCCGGCGCCGGGGGCGGTCCGATGAGCGGGGCTGCCGGGCGGGCCGTATCCGGCACCGGCCAGGCGGCCGTGGACGCGGCGCGCGGCGGCGGCGAGGCGGCGCTACGCCGGCTGCAACTGCTGGTCAACCGCCGTCTGGACGGCCTGCTCCAGGGCGACTACCTGGGCCTGCTGCCCGGTGCGGGCAGCGAGGCGGGCGAGTCGCGGGAGTACCGGGCGGGCGACGACGTGCGCCGGATGGACTGGCCGGTCACCGCCCGCACAACGGTGCCGCACGTGCGGCTGACCGTCGCCGACCGGGAGCTGGAGACCTGGCTGGCCGTCGACCTGTCGCCCAGCCTCGACTTCGGCACCGCCCGCCTGCTCAAACGCGATCTGGTGCTGGCCGCGACGGCGGCGATGACCCACCTCACGGTACGCGGGGGCAACCGCGTCGGAGCCGTCGTGAGCCGCGGCGGCGGCGACCTGGTCCGCCGCCCCGCCCTCCCCGGCCGCCGCGAGGCGCAGGGCCTCCTCCGCACCATCGCCCGCCTCATCGACGAGGACCCCGCCCGCCGCCAGCCGGGCCCGTCGGCTCGCGGTTTCGGGGAAACTGTGGCAAAGAAGCCCCTGATTCGTGCACTTTCCCCGAAACTGCGAGCCGGAAAGCACGGCGCGGCGGGTGGAGCACGGGAGGCGAGCCGGGGGGCGGACAGTCTGGGGGCGCTGATCGGGGCGTTGAACAGTCCGCCGCGGCGGCGGGGGCTTGCAGTGATCATCTCGGACTTTCTCGATCCGCCGGAGCGGTGGGCGTGGCCGCTGCGCAAGCTGGCCACCCGGCACGAGGTGCTGGCGATCGAGGTGCTCGATCCGTGCGAGCTGGCGCTGCCCGACGCCGGCGTGCTGGAGCTGCTCGACCCGGAGACGGGCATCCTGCACGAGGTGCAGACCGGTGACCGCAGGCTGCGCCGCCGCTACGCCGACGCCGCCGCCCGGCAGCGGGAGCTGGTCGCCGACGCCGTACGCACGGCCGGGGCGCGGCAGGTGCGGCTGCGCACCGACTCGGACTGGCTGCTGGACCTGGTGCGATTCGTCGCCGCCCAGCGGCACCGCCGGACCCGCGGGGGGAGCCGATGATCCGTTTCCTGGAGCCGTGGTGGCTGCTGGCGCTGCTGCCGGTGCTGGCGCTGGCCGCCGCGTACGCCTGCCGGCACCTGCTGCGCCGGTTCCGCCGGGACACCGCGCTGCCGTTCAGCAACCTGGAGCTGCTGCGCTCACTGGTGCCGCGCGGGCTGGGCTGGCGCCGCCATGTGGCCGCCGCGACGTTCCTCGCCGCGCTGTTCGCGCTGGTGGCGGCGCTGGCCCGGCCGTCGCTGGAGGTGGAGGAGCCGCTGGAGCGGGCGACCATCATCCTGGCCATCGACGTGTCGCTGTCCATGCAGGCGGGCGACGTCGAGCCGACCCGGATGGAGGCCGCGCAGGCGGCGGCCAAGGATTTCGTGACCGAGCTGCCCGGGTCGTACAACCTGGGTCTGGTCTCCTTCGCCAAGTCGGCCAACGTGCTGGTGTCGCCGGGCAAGGACCGCGAGGCGGTGACCGAGGCGATCGACGCCCTGCAGATGGCGGAGGCGACGGCCACCGGCGAGGCCGTGCTGACCTCGCTGGACGCGATCAAGGCGGTGCCGGGGGCCGGTGCCGAGGGCCCGCCGCCGGCCCGGATCGTGCTGCTGTCCGACGGGTATCGCACGTACGGCCGCTCGATCGAGGAGGCGGCCGCGGCGGCGGTCGAGGCGAACGTGCCGGTGACCACCATCGCGTTCGGCACCGACACCGGCATGGTCGACATCGCGGGCCAGATGCAGCGGGTGCCGGTGGACCGGGAGGCGCTGGCGCAGCTGGCGGAGACGACCGGCGGCTTCTTCTACGAGGCGGCGTCGGCGGCCGAGCTGGCCCAGGTCTACCAGGACATGGGCTCGTCCATCGGGCACCGGACGGTGCCGAAGGAGATCGGCCAGTGGTTCGCCGGGGTGGCGCTGCTGTTCGGCCTGGCGGCCGGGTCGCTCAGCCTGCTCTGGGCGTCGCGGCTGCCCTGATCAGCCGACCTGCCTGGCAGACGGGCGTATCCGGGACACGCACGCCTGCCAGGCAGGTCCGGTGATCGGTGGTACGGCGCGCCGGCGCCGTCGCGGGCGCGCGCTGCCGGACGCGCTCAGCGGACGCTGACCAGCAGGAAGACGGCTCCGACCCAGGCCGCGGCGAGGGTGAAGCCCAGCGGGGCGAGGTAACGGCTCATGACTGGCTCCGGTGACTGTGTTGTTCCTGGGCAACTACAGGGGCACTCGGGACGAGTCATGACCAGGTCACGGCGCAGACCTACCGGCCAAGCGGCGGAGAGCCGGCTCGGAGGGCAGGACGCGCGGGGATGCGAGAGGAGGCAGCGCTACGGAGAGTCAGCGCGCGGCTCGCAGGACCCGGCCATGACTCGGAGGATCGCTATCTCGCATAGCGATCACCTCCTTAGGCCGAGAGTCCAGCAAGCAAACGCCGTGATCGTACCGTATGGGTGATCGTGGTCGGCATCAGCCTTCCCGGCAGGGTTTCCGTGTCCACCCGGCTGTCACCCGTTAGCGGAATCCTCCAAAGATTGTAGGTGGATTTAGTCACGGCCCCCTACCCGCCGTGTTCACGCGCACGTCCTAGGGTGAGTCGGAACCCCTGATCGCCATCGAAGGAGCAACCGTGTCCCGTACCGTCCTGGTCACCGGCGGCAACCGCGGCATCGGCCTGGCCATCGCGCAGGCGTTCGCCAAGCAGGGCGACCGCGTCGCCATCACCCACCGGGGCACCTTCGACCAGGCCGCCGCGCCCGACATCCTGGGCGTCACCTGCGACGTCACCGACTCCGACGCGGTCGACGCGGCGTTCACCACCATCGAGAACGAGCTGGGCCCGGTGGAGGTGCTGGTCGCCAACGCCGGCATCACCGACGACACGCTGCTGATGCGCATGTCGGAGGAGCAGTTCAGCCGGGTGCTCGACACCAACCTCACCGGCGCGTGGCGCTGCGCCCGCCGGGCCGCGACCAAGATGGTCCGGGGCCGCTTCGGCCGCATGATCTTCATCTCGTCGGTGGTCGGCCTCTACGGCGGCGCCGGTCAGGTCAACTACGCGGCCAGCAAGGCCGGTCTGGTCGGCGTGGCCCGCTCCATCACCCGTGAGCTGGGCTCGCGCAACATCACCGCCAACGTGGTGGCGCCCGGTTTCATCGAGACCGACATGACCGACAAGCTCACCGAGGACCGCAAGGCCGAGATCCGCAAGGCCATCCCGGCCGGCCGCATCGCCGCGGTCGACGAGGTCGCCGGCGTGGTCACCTGGCTCGCGGGCGACACCGCCGGCTACATCTCCGGCGCGGTCATCCCGGTCGACGGCGGCCTCGGCATGGGCCACTGACCCCCCTTCCGGGGGTGATCATGAACTTATGGACGTGCTGGGCGGCGTGTCGCCACCCCGGCACCGTGATCAACGAGATTGAGGAGTAGACGTGCTGCTCGAAGGTAAGCGGGTCCTGGTCACTGGCGTGATCACGGAGCAGTCGATCGCGTTCAACGTCGCGAAGATCGCGCAGGAGCAGGGCGCGACCGTGGTGCTGACCGGGTTCGGCCGGCTGTCGCTGGTCGAGCGGATCGCCAAGCGGCTGCCCGTCACCGCGCCCGTGATCGAGCTGGACGTGACCAACCCCGAGCACCTCGCCTCGCTGGCCGAGCGCGTCGGCGGGCACGTGGACGGCCTCGACGGCGTGGTGCACTCCATCGGCTTCGCGCCGGGGACCGCGCTGGGCGGCAACTTCCTGGAGACCTCCTGGGAGGACGTGTCCACGGCGGTGCACGTGTCGACGTACTCGTACAAGGCGCTGGCCATGGCCACCCTGCCGCTGCTGCGGCCGGGCAGCTCCATCGTGGGCCTGACCTTCGACGCCACCATCGCCTGGCCGGTGTACGACTGGATGGGCGTGGCCAAGGCCGGGCTGGAGTCCGCCTCCCGCTACCTCGCCAGCTACCTCGGCAAGCAGGGCATCCGCAGCAACCTGGTCTCGGCCGGACCGCTGCGCACCATGGCGGCCAAGTCGATCCCGGGCTTCGCGAAGTTCGAGGAGTCCTGGAACGACCGCGCCCCGCTCGGCTGGGACCTGACCGACACCGAGCCGACCGCCAAGGCCGTGGTCGCGCTGCTGTCGGACTGGTTCCCGGCCACCAGCGGCGAGATCGTGCACGTCGACGGCGGCTACCACGCCGTCAACGGCTGACCTTCCTTGAGCAGGCTCCCGGTACGCTGTTCCGGCAGCGTGGCGGGAGCCTGACTCAGGTGAAGGTGTGACGTGTCCGGAACGCCGGGTGGGTGATGTGTGCGGCGCTCGCGCGGGGTTCTAGCCTTTTACCCATGTACGACGCCTTCCTGCTGCTGTCGTTCGGCGGGCCGGAGCACCCCGACGAGGTGCTGCCCTTCCTGCACAACGTCACGCGGGGCCGCGGGGTGCCGCCGGAGCGGCTGGCCGAGGTCGCCGAGCACTATCAGCGCTTCGGCGGGGTGTCGCCGATCAACGAGCAGTGCCGCGAGCTGGTCGCCGCGATCCGCGCCGACTTCGCCGCCAACGCGGTGGACCTGCCGGTTTACTGGGGCAACCGCAACTGGCGGCCGATGCTCGCCGACACCCTGGCGCAGATGCGCGACCACGGCATCCGCCGCGCGGTGGCCCTGGCGACCAGCGCCTTCGGCTCGTACTCCTCGTGCCGGCAGTACCTGCAGGACATCGCCGCCGCGCGGGCCGCGGTGGGCCCGCGCGCGCCGCTGGTGGACAAGCTGCGGCACTTCCACGACCACCCCGGCTACGTCGAGCCGTTCGCCGACGGGCTCGCCGCGGCGCTGTCGACGCTGGACGTGACGCAGCACGCGACCACCCGGGTGGTGTTCACCGCGCACTCGATCCCGGTGTCCATGGCGGAGTCCAGCGGACCGGAGGGCGGGCGCTACGAGGCGCAGCTGCGTGAGACGGCCCGGCTGGTCGCCGAGCGGGCCGCGCCCGGCCTGGCCTGGGATCTGGTCTGGCAGAGCCGGTCCGGCGCGCCACACATCCCGTGGCTGGAGCCCGACGTCAACGACCACCTGGAGGTGCTGGCCAAGGAGGGCGTCACCCAGGTGGTGGTGAGCCCGATCGGCTTCGTCTCCGACCACCTGGAGGTGCTGTGGGACCTGGACGAGGAGGCCGCGGCCACGGCGCGGCGGCTCGGGCTCGGGTTCGCACGGGCGGGCACGCCCGGCGCCGACCCGCGCTTCGTGGCGATGGTGCGCGATCTCGTGCTGGAGCGGATGGCGCAGCCGGGCACGCGGCCCAGGACCGCGCTCGGTAGGCTCGACCACTGGGATGTGTGCGCGAGCAACTGCTGCCCGCCGCCGGTGCGCGGCAGGTGACGAGAGAGGGAACCGATGACCGAGCGCAAGCCGATCGCCGCCTGGCTGACCGACATGGACGGCGTCCTGGTCCACGAGGGTGAGCCGGTGCCGGGCGCGCCGGAGTTCATCGGGCGGCTGCGCGCCTCGGGCGTGCCGTTCCTGGTGCTCACCAACAACTCCATCTACACCCCGCGGGACCTGCACGCGCGCCTGACCCGGCTGGGCTTCGACCTGCCCGAGTCGGCGATCTGGACGTCGGCGCTGGCCACCGCGCAGTTCCTGGCCGACCAGCGTCCGAACGGGACGGCGTACGTCATCGGCGAGGCGGGCCTGACCACGGCCCTGCACGCGGCGGGCTACATCATGACCGACTTCGACCCGGACTACGTGGTGCTGGGCGAGACCCGCAACTACAGCTTCGAGGCGATCACCACCGCGATCCGCCTGATCAACAAGGGCGCCCGGTTCATCTGCACCAACCCGGACGCGACCGGCCCGTCCAACGAGGGCGCGCTGCCCGCCGCCGGCTCCGTCGCGGCGCTGATCACGAAGGCGACCGGCATCGAGCCGTACTTCGTGGGCAAGCCGAACCCGATGATGATGCGCTCGGCGCTGAACAAGATCGGCGCGCACTCCGAGAACGCCGCCATGATCGGCGACCGGATGGACACCGACGTGCTCTGCGGCCTGGAGGCCGGGCTGCACACCATCCTGGTGCTCACCGGCATCGCGACGAAGGCCGACGTGGAGCGCTACCCGTACCGCCCGTCCCGCGTGATCAGCTCCGTCGCGGACCTGATCGACGAGGTCGAGCCGCTGACCCCGGTCCCCGCCGACGCTCCGGAGACCCCGGCGGCCTGACCGCCCGGGTCACCCCTCGAAGGGGGCGTTGCAGGCGGCCACCAGGGCGTTGCGGCAGGCGGCGGCGAGCGGGCGCAGCGCCTCGTCGCGCTGCTGGGCCTCGAAGCTGTTCAGCGCGCCGCCCGGGGCGGCCTGCCCGGCCAGGGTGAGCACCCGGTCCAGCACGCTGGCGCGGGCGTACAGGCGGCGGGCGCGCGGGTCGTAGCCCGGCGGCAGGTCGGTCTCGGCGTCGGGCTTGCGCAGCGCGGCGAGCGCCCCGGCCAGCTCCGGGCGCCACTGCGCCACGTCCAGCCGGACGAGCCGGGTGGTGGCCTCGGTCAGCGCCTGGCTCAGCGCGGCGTCGGCCTCGCGTACGCCCGGCTGGTGCAGCCCCGGGGGCGCCTCGGGCAGCTCGAAGGCCCGCCACAGCAGCGTGGTGAAGGTGTCGCCGGAACCGGACGTGTGCTGCCGCGCCTCCGGGACCAGGCCGAGCCGGCTGGCCACCACACCCTCGCCGGCGACCAGCGCGTGGCTGGTGAACGGGCCGGGGCCGGGCAGCCCGCGCGGGTCGCCGGGCACCGGCAGCACCAGCCGGATCTCGTCCGGGTGCAGCTTCGCGAGCGCGGGCAGCGCCTCGCGCAGCTCGACCTCCTCGCGCCACTGGCCGGGCAGGTCGCGCACGTGCTGCTCCTCCTCGGCGGTGAGGTCGTCGAGGATCTCGTCGAAGGAGACCAGTCCGGCGCGCCACGCCCGGGCCCAGGTCACCAGCCGGGCCGAGCGGCGCGCGGTCAGGGTCACCTGCGCTGCGGGGGACATGCCGACCAGGGTACGTGCTGTTCCTGGGGTTTGTCCCGGACCGGCGCGTCATTGAGCGCGGAAGGGCAACGGCGACTAGGGTGCCGTCGCATGCGCTACAGCGATGACGTGCTGGACGGTTTCGACCGCCGCAAGCCCCGCCGGGTGACCCCCGAACGCGACGCTGAGCTGGGCCTCGTGGTCGAGGACGCGGCCAGCGGCTTCTGCGGGGCGGTCGTCGGTTTCGAGTACGGCGCGGTCACCCTGGAGGACCGGCAGGGCCGCCGCAGGCACTTCCCACTCGATCCCGCCGCCTTCCTGCTGGATGGGACACCGGTGACGCTGCGGCGTCCGCAGGCGCCCGCGCCCGCCCAGCCGAGGCGGACGGCGTCCGGCTCGGTGGCGGCAGCGCCCGCCCGCGCCAAGGTCGCCCGTGCGGGCCGGATCTGGGTGGAGGGCCTGCACGACGCGGCCTTGCTCGAACGCGTCTGGGGCGACGATCTGCGCGCCGAGGCGGTCGTGGTGGAGCCGATGCACGGCGTGGACGACCTGCCCGGCGCGGTGCGCGAGTTCGCGCCGGAGCCGGGCCGGCGGCTCGGCGTGCTGGTGGACCACCTGGTGTCGGGCACCAAGGAGGCGCGCCTGGCGCAGGCCGTGGACAACCCGTACGCGCTGATCGCCGGGCATCCCTACGTCGACGTGTGGCAGGCGGTGAAGCCGTCGCGCCTGGGCATGGAGGAGTGGCCCGTGGTGCCGTACGGGCACCCCTGGAAGGAGGGCATCTGCGCGGCCCTCGGCGTGGGCGAGCCCGCGGCGTTCTGGCGGCGGCTGCTGTCCCGCGTGGACAGCTACCACGACCTGGAGACCCCGCTGGTGAACGCGGTGGAGCGCCTGATCGACTTCGTCACCACGCCCGACGAGTGACGCGGAGGTCCACCGGACGGACCTCGACAGGGCGGCCCCGGCGCTCCTAGGCTCTCCCGCCATGACCGTCCCCCTCGGCGTACAGCTCGCCGTCAGCCTCACCTGGCTGGTGCTCTACATCGTCCTTTCGGTGCGCTACGACCGGCGCTGGGACGCCCGGCTGCGCGCCGCGCTCGGCCGCCGGATCGGCGCGGACGTGCGCTGGGCCCGGGTCGACCAGTCCGGCGACGTGTTCAGCGACGACTCCACCGGCGGGGTGAACGCGTGGCACACCGACGGCGACGGCCCGCTCGGCCGGCAGCTGTGGCAGGAGGGAGTCGCCCGCGGGGCGTACCTGGCGGTGCTGGTGGTGCTCGGCGCGCTGCCCCCGCTGGCGCTGCTGGGCCTGGAGTTCCTGCTGAACTTCCACGGGCTGATCGTGCTGGGCACCGCGTTCGCGGTGATCCCGGTCTTCTCGCTGTTCTGGCTGGGCAACTACCGGCAGGTCAGCGGCTGAGTCACGGTTGCCGGGCGTGTACGAAGGTGGCGATGTCCAGCTCCACCGGCGTCCGCTCGGCGTCGCGGCGGACCCGCAGCACCTCGCCGTCGTTGCTGCCGCTGTGGCAGCGCCACACGTCCGCGCCCTCGGTGGTGAACCGCCACGGGGTGCCGGGCACGGTGACCGGCGTGACCACCAGCTCGTTCGCGGCCGCGTCGTAGCGGGCCGCGAACTCGCGCCCCATCCACCACCAGGCGCCGTCCAGCTCGTGCGGCTCACCGGCCTCGGGCGCGGGCTGCCACGGCGCCGGGCGCTCGGGCTCGCCGTCGAGCACGTCGGCGAGCAGCCGCCGGCTCAGCTCCGCCATCCGCTGCCCGTGCAGGGTGTACGCGTTGGCGAAGGTGACCACGCCGGTCCGGCTCGCCCGGTGCGTCCACAGGTGGGCCAGGTAACCGGGCATCGAGCCGCCGTGCCCGGCGAAGATGCGCTCGCCGCTGCGCACCAGCTCCAGGCCCAGGCCGTGGCCGGTGGTCCAGGACTCCAGGTCGCTCATCACCACCGGCGCGCACATCTCGGCCAGCGTCGCCGGGGCCAGCACGGCCGGGTCGGGATCGGCCAGGAACGCGGCCCACTTCAGCAGGTCGTCGGCGGTGGACCAGAGCTGCCCGGCGGGCGCCATGGCACCGGCGTCGGTGCGCGGCTCCTCGTGCAGCGTGCCGTGCCACGGGTGCACCACGTAGCCGCGCGCGAACGGCTCGGTCTCCCGGTAGGTGGTGCGGCTCATGCCGAGCGGCTCCAGCAGGCGCTTGGTGATCTGCTCCGTCCAGTGCAGACCGGTGAGCCGGTGCACGACCGCGCCGAGCAGCCCGTACGCGAGATTGGAGTAGTGGTAGGCGCGGTGCGGCGGATAGGCGAGCTTGTCCGGGGTCAGCGCGGCCAGGAAGGTGTCGAGGTCGGGGCCGTCGTGGCGCTCCCACCACGGGCCGTCGGGCTCGCGCTGCAGCCCCGACGCGTGGCCGAGCAGCTGCCGGATGGTGATGGCGCTGCCCACCGGGGTGCCGGGCAGGTGCCGGTAGAGCAGGTCGTCCAGGGCGAGCGCGCCCTCGTCGCGCAACTGCAGCACGAGCACCGCGGTCATCGTCTTGCTGATCGAGCCGATCCGGAACTGGGTGTCCGGGGTGGGCGCACCGGTCGCCGGGTCGGCCCCGGCGGCGCTGAAGTGGACCCGCCGCCCGTCCCGCACCACGGCGGCCACCAGGCAGGGGGTACGCCCCTGCGCCTGCGCGCTCGCCACCAGCTCATCGATCCGCGCCGCGGTCCGCTCGGTCAGCGTCATCGTCTCTCCACCCCTGTGCGCACGCGACGGCGCGGCCGCTGTCGCGCTGGACAACCTATGCGGACAACGCGGCGGGGGCCAGTGCGTTACCGCGCTCGCCCGCGCGTACCACCGGATCTGTCCGAACGGACGAGGAGATCCACACCCCCCATCACTGGCGCGAGCGTGACACGATCAGCTCGTGGAAGATTGGATGTGGTGGCTACTCCTCGCAGCGGTGGCGGTGATCGCGGAGCTGTTCACCGGCACGTTCGTGCTGCTGATGCTCGGCGCCGGGTTCCTCGCCGCGTCGCTGGTGGGTCTGGCGGGGGCGCCCGGCTGGATCCAGGGCATCGCGTTCATCGTGGTGTCCACGCTGTCGCTCGCGGTGGTGCGCCCCTGGATGAAGCACCGCTTCTTCCGCGGGGACCCGAGCAAGGAGGCGGAGTTCTCCGTCACCGAGGGCCAGGACGCGCTGGTCGTGGAGCGCGTCGACGCGGACAACGGCCTCGTCAAGATCGGCGGCGAGCTGTGGCGGGCGCGGCCGTACGACGCCACGAAGACATACGTCCCGGGTGACCGGGTCAGAGTAGTGAAAGTGGACGGCGCCACGGCGCTGGTCTGGAGGGATTGATGGAGACTTTCGTGACCGCCCTGGTGGTCATCGTGGCACTGATCGTCCTGATCACCCTGATCAAGATGGTCAAGATCGTGCCGCAGCAGCGCAACGACGTGGTCGAGCGGCTGGGCAAGTACAACCGCACGCTGACCCCCGGCCTGAACATCCTGGTGCCGTTCATCGACGCGGTCCGGACCAAGGTCGACCTGCGGGAGCAGGTGGTCAGCTTCCCGCCGCAGCCGGTGATCACGTCGGACAACCTGGTGGTCTCGATCGACACCGTGCTGTACTTCAAGGTCATCGACCCGGTGCGGGCGACCTACGAGATCGCGAACTTCCTGCAGGCGATCGAGCAGCTGACCGTCACCACGCTGCGTAACGTGATCGGCTCGATGGACCTGGAGCGCTCGCTGACCAGCCGCGAGGAGGTCAACCGGCAGCTGTCGGCGGTGCTCGACGAGAACACCGGCCGGTGGGGCGTCAAGGTGACCCGCGTCGAGATCAAGGCGATCGAGCCGCCGCCGAGCATCCGCGACTCCATGGAGAAGCAGATGCGCGCCGAGCGGGACCGCCGCGCCGCGATCCTCAACGCCGAAGGCCACAAGCAGTCGCAGATCCTCACCGCCGAGGGTGAGAAGCAGGCGGCCGTGCTGCGCGCCGACGGTGAGCGCCAGGCCCGCATCCTGCAGGCCGAGGGCCAGGCCAAGGCGATCAAGCTGGTCGTCGACGCGATCCACGTCTCGTCGCCCGACAACAAGGTGATGGCCTGGCAGTACCTGCAGGCGCTCCCGCAGATCGCGGCCGGCGCGTCGAACAAGCTGTGGATCGTGCCGGTCGAGCTGACCAAGGCGCTGGACGGCATCGCGGCGACCTTCGGCGGCCTGCGCAGCGACCCGGCGGCAGCCGAGGCGGCCCGCGAGTCGGGCGCCGAGGCCGAGGCCGAGGCGCAGCGCGTGGCGGAGGAGGCGGCCGCGGCCGTCAAGGAGATCGAGACCGAGGCGAGCCGGCTCCCCAAGGAGTGACTCGCTGATGCAGCGGAACGGGGCCGGTGGTTCACGCCACCGGCCCCGTTCTGCGCCGCCGCGGAGCGGGGCGGGACGGTCCGGCAGAATCGGGGCGTGGAGCTGATCACGGATCCCGGCGACGAGCGCATCGCGGACTACCGGGCGCTGACCGACGTCGAGCTGCGTACGCGCTGGGAGCCGCCGCACGGCCTGTTCATCGCCGAGGGCGAGCTGGTGCTGCGGCGCGCGCTGCGGGCCGGCTACCGGCCGCGCTCGTTTCTGGTCGAGGCCAAGCGGGCGGCGCAGGTCGCGGACCTGATCGGCGCGCCCGTCTACGGCGCCGAGCCGGACGTCCTGGAGCAGGTCACCGGCTTCCACGTGCACCGGGGCGTGCTGGCCAGCTTCCACCGGCAGCCGGTGCCACCGGCCTCGGAGGTGCTGGCCGCCGCCCGGCGGGTGGTGATCCTGGAGGACATCAACAACCACACGAACATCGGGGCGATCTTCCGGGGGGTGGCCGCGCTCGGCATCGACGCGGTGCTGCTCTCGCCGACCTGCGCGGACCCGCTCTACCGGCGCAGTGTGCGGGTGAGCATGGGCGAGGTGTTCGCGGTGCCGTACGCCAAGCTCGACCCGTGGCCGCAGGCGCTGTCCGAGGTGCGCGACGCCGGATACACGATCCTCGCGATGACGCCGGCGCCCGACGCGGTGCCGATGCAGCAGCTCACCGCCGCCCAGCGGCTGCGCCCGGCACTGCTGCTCGGCGCGGAGGGGCCGGGCCTGTCCCGGTACGCCCTGGACGCCAGCGACCTGCGCGTCCGCCTGCCCATGCGCCGCGGCGTCGACTCCCTCAACGTGGCCGCCGCCACCGCCGTCGCCTGCTGGGAACTCACCCGCGACGACGACCTAGCCTGACTGCCGCCCCCTCGCCCGCGCGACGTGCAGTTTCGGGGAAACTGCACGTTTCCGTGCCGCGATTCGTGCAGTTTCCCCCGAAACTGCGAAGGGGCCGCTCGGGTGAGCACCGGCCGTGCCCGCGATCGCACGGCCGGTGCTCAGCTTCACGCGGTCAGCAGTTCTTCTCGAGGTAGCCCTCGATCAGGTCGCGCTCCTCGGTGTGGGCGGTGGCCATCTCGAAGGCGTGGTCGAGGGCCTCCTGAGCCTCGATGACTGCGTTGAGCAGCGGGATTCCCTTGCCCTGCTCGGCCAGGTAGGCGGCCTCGGCCGCGCGCTCGGCGGCGATGGCGTCGACGAGCATCCACGAGTAGGGCTTGTTCATGTCGATGTCGGTGTAGTCCTGGGGGTCCTTCGGCAGCACCGCGCCCTTGATGTTGGTGTACGTCTGCACCGGCAGGCCGCTGCGCTTGAGGTACATGTTGAGCCACGTCCGGGACGAGGCACGCTTCCTGAGCCACTCCCGGCGGGCCGCCTCGGTCGCCTCCTGCTGCGGCTGGTACGCCTCCTCGGCCTTCTTCAGGTCGGCCAGCCTCACCTGCCAGTCGAGGAAGATCTGCTCGTACTCCCGGTCCATCTCCGCGAGCTGCTTGCGCAGCTGGTAGCACTCGATGTCGCCGCGCCGGTTGGGCACCTCCACGCCGCCGCCGGGGCCGCCGGGCTGCTCGGGCAGGTCGCCGCTCTCCTTGGACACGTTCACCGGCGGGTTCCACTGGTAGCGGTGGCAGTAGCCGATGGTGGTGGTGTGGTAGCCCTCGTGGAACGACCTGGTTCGGAAGTCGACGCAGGTCAGGTTGTCGTCGAGGGCGAGCGCCGGGCTGGCCGGGGACAGCAGCGTGAACGCGACGGCGGTGGCGAAGGCGGTGAGAACATGACGCATCTTCATGGCTCGCATTGTCGGAACGAGGAGATCCACGGCGCACGTCCGTGTCGGGAAGCAGCCGCCGCGGCGGGCTGTCCCTAGGGATCTCCCGAGGGCGGCCGGTGCCGTCGGCCGTACGCTGGACTCGATCTCAGCTCGAAGACGAGGAAGAGGGTTCGGATGCGTACCGCCGGGGGAGGGCCGCGGTGACGGCGGCCGTGTTCCCGACGGTGCGCGAGGTGATCGCCCTGGACCCGGTGCGGGTGGGCGCGCCACGGCTGGTGGCGGGGGAGTCGGGGCTGGACCGGCCGGTGCGCTGGGTGCACTCGGCGGAGGTGCCCGACATAGCGACCCTGCTGCGCGGCGGCGAGCTGGTGCTGACCACCGGCATCGGCCTGCCCGCCGATGACGCGGGGGTGCGCGCGTTCGTCAACGACCTGGCCGAGGTGGGCGTGGCCGGGCTGGTCGTGGAGCTGGGGCGGCGGTACACGGCCAGCGTGCCCCGGGTGATGGCGGCCGCCGCGCAGAAGGCGGGCATGCCGCTGATCGAGCTGCGCCGGCCCACCCCGTTCGTGCGCATCACCGAGGCGGTGCACTCGCTGATCGTGGACGCGCAGCTGGCCGAGCTGCGCGCCACCGAGGAGATCCACCAGCGGTTCACCGAGCTGAGCGTCGAGGGCGCCGAGCCCGCCGAGGTGGTGCACCAGGCGGCGCAGCTCGCGGGCTGCCCCATCGTGCTGGAGAACCTGGCCCGCCAGGTGCTGGCGTACGACGCCGCCGGGGACCGGGCCGAGCTGCTGCTGGACGGCTGGGAGCAGCACTCCCGCCGGGTGAAGGCGCAGCCCACGAGCGGCCGCAGCGGTTACGACCCGGACACCGGGTGGCTGGTGACTCCGGTCGGCGCACGCGGGCAGGACTGGGGCCGCCTCCTGCTGCGCTGGCCCGCCTCCGGCACCGCCCAGGATTTCACCGCCGCCCGTGACGCCTCACTGGGCGACCCGGGCGACCTCGGCGACCCGATCACGGCCGCCCCCGGCGCGACGACGGCTCCGGCCCCTGCCTCGCCCGACCCTGGTGCGCCTGGCCCCGGTGCGTCCGGCTTGAGCGGGCCTGGTGCTGATGTGCTGCGCCCAGGCCGGCCGGTCGCCGGCGGTCCGGAGCTGGTGGCACTCGCCGGTGCCGGCATCGCCGGTGAGGAGCATCCGCTGACGCCGCCGACACGACTGGTCATCCTGCTCGAACGGGCGGCGTCCACGCTGGCCCTGGGCCGGCTGATCCGGCGTGACGCCGAAGGGCTGGAGCGGCAGCTGCACGGGACGTTGCTGTCGGCGCTGCTGGACCACAGCCTGCCGGTGTCGGAGGTGGCTTTGCGGGCGGCCGCGCTGGGCATCCAGCTGGAGCGCAGGCGGCTGGTCGGGGTGGTGGTGCGGCACCGGGACGAGTCGCTGGCCGCGGGCACCGAGGCGGCGCAGGCGGCGCTGCGCGACCTGGCCGACGCCGTGTCGCAGGCCGTCCGGGAGGCCAAGCAGACCGCGCTGATCAGCGCCGTCGACGACCGGGCGGTGGGCGCCCTGCTGGCGGTACGCGGGGACGAGGAGCCCGCGCTGGACTCCTTCGCCGCCGCGCTGCGCCGGGGCCGGGCGGACACGCTGCTGATCGCGGCCGGCTCGGGCGTGGACAGCCTGCGTGAGGCCCGGCGCTCGCTGGTCGAGGCGCGGCAGGTGGCCGAGGCGGCCCGGCACGACCCGGCCGGCCCGGCCGTGCACCGGCTGCCCAACGTGGGCCTGGCCGGGCTGCTGCACCTGCTGCGCGACGAGCCGCGGCTGCAGACGTTCGTGGAGCGTCAGCTCGGGGCGCTGCTGGCCTACGACGCGGAGCATCCGCGCGACGCGCTGCTGCCGACCCTGCGGGTGTTCCTGGAGCAGGGGCGCAACAAGGCGGCGGCCGCGGCGGCGGCGCACCTGTCCCGGCCCGCCTTCTACGAGCGGCTGGCCCGGATCGAGCGCATTCTTGGAGTAGACCTGGATTCGGTGCAGGCGTGCCTGTCGCTCCATGTGGCGCTGCTGGCCAGGGACGCGTTGCGGGACTGACCTACGGAAAAACCGAGGTGCAGCCTTCGATTCTTAAGCGGCGCGCCCGCCACGAGGCGCGTCGGGTTGACGACCTGTCAGCCATGTGCCCGTGGGGCTGGCAGGATGTAGCTTGCCCGGGCTCCCCGGAGCTGGGAGCGTCCAGGGTGATCCGTGACACAGCGATTCCGCCCGCCGAAGGACGTGTTAACCCATGAGCACCGACGATCTGCTCGCCCGCCACCGCGCCGTGCTGCCCAACTGGATCAACCCGCTGTATGCCGAGCCGATCGAGCTGGTGTCCGGCGCGGGCTGCCGGGTCACCGACGCCGCCGGGCGCACATACCTTGATTTCTTCGGCGGCGTGCTGACCACGATGATCGGCTATGACGTCCCGGAGATCTCCGACGCGGTGCGCGCCCAGCTCGACAAGGGCATCGCCCACTCCTCGACGCTGTACCTGATCCGTAAGCAGGTCGAGCTGGCCGAGAAGATCGCGAAGGTGTCCGGCATCCCGGACGCGAAGGTGTTCCTGGCCAACTCCGGCACCGAGGCCAACGACACCGCGCTGCTGCTGGCGACCCAGTTCCGCCGCAGCAACCAGATCCTGGCCGTGCGCAACAGCTACCACGGCCGCAGCTTCGCCGCGCTCGCCGTGACCGGCCAGCGCAGCTGGTCGGCGACCTCGCTGTCCCCGGTGAACGTCAGCTACCTGCACTCCGGTGACCGGCTGCGGGGCGTGTTCGCGGGCCTGTCCGACGCCGAGTACATCGCGCGTTCGGTGGCCGATCTGCGCGAGGTGCTGGCCACCACCACCGCCGGCGACGTGGCCTGCCTGATCGCCGAGCCGATTCAGGGCGTGGGCGGGTTCGTCGCGCCGCCGGACGGCTACTTCAAGGCGATCAAGGAGGTGCTGGACGAGCACGGCATCCTCTGGGTCTCCGACGAGGTGCAGACCGGCTGGGGCCGGACCGGCGAGCACTTCTGGGGCTACCAGGCACACGACGCGGTGCCGGACATGCTGACCTTCGCCAAGGGCATCGGCAACGGCTTCACCCTGGGCGGCGTGGTGGCCCGCGGCGACGTGATGGACTGCCTGAGCGCCGTCTCGTTCAACACGTTCGGCGGCAACCCGGTCAGCGCCTCGGCCGGGCAGGCGGTGCTCGACTACGTCCTGTCGCACGACCTGCAGGCCAACGCGGCCCGGGTGGGCGGCCTGCTGCACACCGGGCTGCGCGAGCTGGGCTCGCCGATCGTGGCCGAGGTGCGCGGCCGGGGCCTGATGCTGGCGCTGGAGCTGGTCCGCCCCGGCACCCTGGACCCGGCGCCGGAGCTGGCGGTCAAGGTGCTGGAGGAGACCAAGGCCAACGGCCTGCTGGTGGGCAAGGGCGGCCTCTACGGCAACGTGATCCGGATGGGCCCGCCGCTCACGCTGACCGAGGCGGAGGCCAAGGAGGGCCTGGACATCCTGGCCGGCGCGCTGGCCAGGGCATACGAGCAGGCGACCAGAGCGTGAGCGGAAGAACCAGCGGGGCCGCCGCGACCGGCGGCCCCGGCAAGGAGCAAGGCATGAGCAACGACATCGGATACATCACCCACTTCGTCGACGGCAAGCCGTGGGAGCACGGCGCGACCCGCCAGGGCGAGGTCTACGACCCGGCCACGGGCGCGGTCAGCGCGAAGGTGGACTTCGCCTCGGCCGCCGACGTCGACACGGTGGTACGCGCCGCCGACCGGGCCGCGCGGGCCTGGCGCGACGCGTCGCTGGCCAAGCGGACGGCGGTGCTGTTCGCGTTCCGGCAGCTGATCCACGAGCGCCGGGAGGAGCTGGCCGCGGCGATCACGGCCGAGCACGGCAAGGTGCTGTCCGACGCGGCGGGCGAGGTGCAGCGCGGCTTGGAGGTGGTCGAGTTCGCCTGCGGCATCCCGAGCGCGCAGCGCGGCTTCTTCAGCGAGAACGTGTCGACGGCGGTGGACTCGTACTCGATCCGGCAGCCGCTGGGCGTGGTCGCGGTGATCTCGCCGTTCAACTTCCCGGCCATGGTGCCACTGTGGTTCGTGCCGATCGCGATCGCGTGCGGCAACGCGGTGGTGCTCAAGCCGAGCGAGAAGGACCCGAGCGCGTCGGTGCTGCTGGCGTCGTGGTTCGCCGAGGCGGGCCTGCCCGACGGCGTGTTCAACGTGGTGCACGGCGACAAGGAGGCGGTGGACGGGCTGCTGACCCACCCGCTGGTGAAGGCGGTGTCGTTCGTCGGCTCGACGCCGATCGCACGCTACGTGTACGAGACCGGCACCGCGCACGGCAAGCGGGTGCAGGCGCTGGGCGGGGCGAAGAACCACATGGTGGTGCTGCCGGACGCCGACCTGGACCTGGCCGCCGACGCGGCGGTCAACGCGGGCTTCGGCTCGGCGGGGGAGCGCTGCATGGCGATCTCGGTGGTGGTCGCCGTGGACCCGGTCGGCGACGAGCTGGTCAGCAAGATCACACATCGCCTGGCGGGCATCCGCACCGGCGACGGCCGCCGCGGCTGCGACATGGGGCCGCTGGTCACCCGGGTGCACCGGGACAAGGTCGCCGGGTACGTCGACGCGGGCGAGCGGGCCGGGGCGGCGCTGGTGGTGGACGGCCGCAAGGTCACGCCGGACGCCGACGGGGACGGCTTCTTCCTCGGGCCCACGCTGTTCGACCACGTCACGCCGCAGATGTCGATCTACACGGACGAGATCTTCGGGCCGGTGCTCAGCGTGGTCCGGGCCGGCTCGTACGACGAGGCGCTGGCGCTGGTCAACGGGAACCCGTACGGCAACGGCACGGCGATCTTCACCAACGACGGCGGCGCCGCCCGGCGCTTCCAGCACGAGGTGGAGGTCGGCATGATCGGCGTCAACGTGCCCATCCCGGTGCCGATGGCGTACTACTCCTTCGGCGGCTGGAAGGCGTCGCTGTTCGGCGACACCCACGCGCACGGGGCCGAGGGCGTGCACTTCTTCACCCGCGGCAAGGTGGTCACCAGCCGGTGGCTCGACCCCAGCCACGGCGGCCTCAACCTGGGCTTCCCGACCCAGCACTGAACCCCGCTCCACCTCGGCGAACGGCTCCACCCGGGCACGCACGGCGGCCCGGGTGGAGCCGTTCTCATGTAGGGTGACCGGGCTTCGGGCTGACGTATTCGCTGCTGGGAGGCCATTGCCGGAACAACCGCCGGGACCACGGGCGCCGCTGGTGAAAAGTTTCATCGCGGGTGCCGGAGTGAACGGCTGACAACGTGGTCACGAAGGCCTGGGGGCGAATTATGGGGGTTCTGTAGAAAGTCTGCGTAACGTTTCTGCGGCGACATCTTGCCTCTTGCCGACGGCGGCCGTAAGAATCCTTCAGAACACGGCCAAATCTTGTAGGGAAATACCAGACCGTCTCTGGCAAGGAGTGGTGATGGCACAGTCCGACCTGACCCGGCGTAGCGTCCTGCGGCGTGCCGCCGCGGCGGGCGTCTTCGCCGGTCCGGCCGCAGGGCTGCTCAGCAGCTGCGCGCTCGGCGATGACGACTCCGGCGAGTCGACCGGCAAGTACGAGGGCACCGTCAGCGACAAGAACCCGCTGGGCGTGAAGGAAGACGCCCCGCTCGACATCGTCATCTTCAACGGCGGCTTCGGCGAGGACTACGCCAAGGCGCACCAGGCGATGTACAAGGAGACCTACCCCAAGGCGGAGGTCAAGCACAACGCGGTCGTGGAGATCAACACCGAGCTCCAGCCGCGCTTCGTGGACGGCACCCCGCCGGACTTCGTGAACAACTCCGGCGCCGGGCAGATCCCGCTCGGCGGCCTGGTGGAGCAGGGCGCGCTCGCCGACCTGACCCCGCTGCTGGACGCCCCGAGCCTGGACGTGCCGGGCAAGAAGGTGCGTGACACCCTGCTGCCGGGCACCATCGAGGCGGGCAGCTTCGACGGCAAGATGTACGTGCTCAACTACGCGTACACCGCGTACGGCATCTGGTACTCGACCAAGCTGTTCGAGGCCAAGGGCTGGGAGTACGCGAAGACCTGGGACGAGCACATCGCCCTGTGCAAGAAGATCAGGGCCGCGGGCATCGCGCCGTGGACCTACCAGGGCAAGCACCCCCGCTACATGAGCTGGCCGGTCATCTCGACGGCGATCAAGCTCGGCGGGCCGCAGGTCGCCATGGCGATCGACAACCTGGAGCCCGGCGCCTGGACCTCCGACGCGATGAAGACCGCCGCCGACGCGTGGTACCAGATCGTCAAGGACAAGTACATCCTCGACGGCTCGCCCGGCCTGGACCACAAGCAGTCGCAGACCGAGTGGTGCAACGGCAAGGCCGCGTTCATCTCCTGCGGCTCCTGGCTGGAGAGCGAGCAGAAGGCGGTCACCCCGCCGGACTTCAACATGTCCATCGCCCCCACGCCGAGCCTGGGCGCGGGCGACAAGCTGCCGTTCGAGGCCATGCGCGGCACCGCGGGCGAGCCGTTCATCGTGCCGGCCAAGGCCAAGAACGAGCGCGGCGGCATGGAGCTCATGCGGCACATGCTGTCGATGAAGGGCGCCAAGGACTTCACCGGCAAGGTCTCCAGCCTGTCCGTGATCGCGGGCGCGGCCGACGGGGTCACCCTGCCGTTCGGCCTCACCTCGGTGACCAAGGCGCTGGCCGCCTCGGGCAGCAACGGCTTCAACTGGATCTACCCGGTGTACTACCGCAAGCTGGAGCGCGAGCTGGTCGACGCGGCCTGCGGCGAGTTCTTCTCCGGGCGGACCACCCCGGCGGAGTTCCTGGCCGCCTGCCAGAAGGGCGCCGACACCATCGCGGCCGACAGCAGCTTCAAGAAGTACAAGCGCAGCTGACATGATCACGCGGCGTCCGCCACGTCTGCCACGGGCGGGGCGGGCGCCGCTCCACGAGGAACTCGAAGGGGAGGGCCCGACGTGAGACACGGGAAGTATCCGCTGCTGTTGGCGTTCCTGCTGCCGCCGCTGGCGCTGTACGGCTACTTCGTGCTGTCCCCGTACGCGCAGTCCTTCCTGATCGCGACGACGAACTGGCAGGGCCTGTCGTCGAAGTACGACTTCGTCGGGTTCGACAACTTCAAGCGCCTGTTCAAGGACGAGTACGTCTGGAACGCGCTGCTCAACAACCTGTGGCTGCTGGTGCTGCTGCCGGTGCTCACCATCGCGCTGGGGCTGTTCCTGGCCACCATGCTCAACGTGGGCGGCCGGGGCGGTCGCGGCGCGGTGACCGGCGTGCGCGGCTCCTCGCTCTACAAGGTCATCTACTTCGCGCCGCAGATGCTGTCCGTCTCCATCGTCGGCGTGCTCTGGATGGAGGTCTACAACCCGCGCGGCGGCCTGCTCAACGGCGCGCTGCGGGCGGTGGGCCTGGACGGCCTGGCCCAGGTGTGGCTCGGCGACCCGAAGTTCGCCTTCTGGGCCGTGCTGGCCGTGATGGTGTGGGCCAACGTGGGCTTCTACGTGGTGCTGTTCGGCGCGGCGATGCAGTCGGTGCCGCGCGACATCTACGAGGCCGCCGCCCTGGACGGGGCCAGCCGCACCACCACCCTCGTGAAGATCACCATCCCGCTGCTCTGGGACACCATCCAGGTCGCCTGGGTGTACCTGGCCATCATCGCGCTGGACGGCTTCGCGCTGGTCCAGGTGATGACCAAGGGCGGGCCGAACTTCAGCACCGACGTCATCGGCCTGCGCCTCTACACCGAGGCGTTCGGTGACTACAAGTGGGGCTACGCCTCGGCCATCGGCGTGGTGATGTTCTTCGTGACGCTGTCGGTCACCGTCCTGTCCCTGCGCCTGACCCGCCGCGAGAGGATCGAGCACTCATGACCGCCGTAGTGACCCCGCCGCGGGAAGTGCAGAAGGTGACCGCGCCGGAGGAGAAGCCCGGGCTCAGCGGGCGGCGGCTGTTCGACGGCACGCTCAACGTGTTCTCGCACGCGTTCCTGGTGCTGTGGGGCCTGCTCACCGCCGTGCCGCTGCTGTGGGTGATCGTCAGCTCGTTCAAGGACGACAACGAGATCCTCAGCGACCCGTGGGGCCTGCCCGGGGCGCTGCGCTTCGACAACTTCGCCCGCGCGTGGACCCACGCGCACATCGGGCAGTTCTTCGTCAACACCGGCATCGTGCTGGCCGGCTCGCTGACGCTGACCATGCTGCTCGGCGCGACCGCGGCGTACGCGCTGGCCCGCTACAAGTTCCTCGGCCACCGGCTGGTCTACTTCATCTTCGTCGGCGGCATGATGTTCCCGGTCGTGCTGGCGTTCGTGCCGCTGTTCAAGATCGTCGGCGGGGTCGGGCTGCGCGACAGCCTGCCGGGCCTGATGCTGGTCTACACCGCGTACTCGCTGCCGTTCACGGTCTTCTTCCTCACCGCGTTCTTCCGCACCCTGCCCGACGCGGTCGCCGAGGCCGCGTACATCGACGGCTGCGGGCCGTTCCGGACCTTCTTCCGGGTCATGCTGCCGATGGCCAAACCCGGCCTGATCAGCGTCGGCATCTTCAACTTCCTGTTCCACTGGAACCAGTACCTGCTGCCCGTCGTGCTGATCACCTCCGACGAGAAGCAGGTGCTCGCCCAGGGCCTGGCCAACCTCGCCATCAGCGAGGGCTACCGCGGCGACTACTCGCGCCTGTTCGCCGGACTCACCCTGGCCATGCTGCCGGTGCTGGTGGTGTACGCGGTGTTCCAGCGCCAGGTGCAGGCCGGTTTGACCGCCGGGCAGATGAAGTAGCACACCCGCGCCATAGGGGACGCCCGTACGGGCGTCCCGGCGCCGGGATCCGCCTGCGGACCGAGGGCGGGGATGCTCCCGGTTCGTACCGTCGAAGACAGCCGCGGCGAACACACGCCGCACGGTCTTCGAGGAGTTGACGAGGAGATGGCCTCATCAGGTCGGCGGCTCTACCGGCCGCGCCACGGACGCTGGATCGCCGGCGTGTGCGCCGGTCTCGGCGAGCGTTTCGGCCTTCCGGCCTGGCTGGTACGGCTGCTGTTCCTGCTGTCGTGCCTGCTGCCGGGTCCGCAGTTCATCATCTACATCATTCTCTGGATCATGATTCCGGAGCAGTGACCGGATCGCTGCCCACCGCGCCGCCGAGGGCCCGGACCGCGTCCAGCGTGTCCGCCTCGGCGGCACTCTTGTCCTCGCGGTAGCCCAGCACCCGCGCGAAACGCAGCGTCACCCCGCCCGGGTAGCGGGTGCTGCGCTGCACCCCGTCGAACGCGATCTCCACCACCAGCTCCGGCCGCACCCGCACCCAGAAGTCGTCGCGCTCCACCGCCAGCTCCAGCAGCCGCTCGGTCTGCCAGCGCAGCATCGCGTCGGTCAGCCCCTTGAACGTCTTGCCCAGCATCACGAAGCCGCCAGCGGCGTCCCGGGCGCCCAGGTGCAGGTTCGACAGCCACCCCCGGCGCCGCCCGTTGCCCCACTCGGCGCCGAGGATCACCAGGTCCAGCGTGTGCCGGGGCTTCACCTTCACCCACGCCGCGCCCCGCCGGCCCACCTCGTACGCCGCGCGCGCCGCCTTCACCACCACGCCCTCGTGCCCGGCGGCCAGCGCCGCGCCGAACGCCCGCCGCGCCTCCTCCGGCGTGTCCGCCAGGGTCCGCGCCACCCGCATGTGCTGCGGGATCACGTCGTCCAGCGCCGCCCAGCGCGCCGTGCCCGGCTCGTCGATCCAGTCCGCCCCGTCCAGGTGCAGCAGATCGAAGAAGTACGGCGTGAGCAGCCCCGACGCACGCTGCGCGGCCCGGCCGGAGGTCTCCTGGAACGGCCGCGGCCGCCCCGACTCGTCCACCGCGAGCGCCTCCCCGTCCAGCACGATCGAGCGCACCGGCAGCGCGCGCAGCGCCGTCACGATCTCCGGCACCCGCGCGGTCAGGTCGTCCAGGCTGCGGCTGAACACGCGTACCTCGTCGCCGTCGCGGTGTGCCTGGATACGGATCCCGTCGAGCTTGGCGTCCACCGCCGCGGGCACCCCCGTCACCGCCAACGCCTGCTCCGGGTCGGGGGCGGACTGCGCCAGCATCGGCGCCAGGCCCGTGCCCACCGACAGCCGCAGCGCCGCCAGCCCCGGCTCACCCTCGGTCAGCGCGGTCACCGCCACCGCCTTCAGGTCGCCGGACAGGAGCAGGGCCCGGCGCACCACCACCGCCGGCACCGTCGCGGCCAGCGCGATCGCGTCCGCCAGCAGGCCCGCCTGCGCGCCCTGGCGCAGCTCGCCGCCGATCAGCCCGGTCAGCAGCCGCTGCTCGGGCAGCGTGGCCGCGCCGTAGAGCGCCCCGACCGCGTCCCGCCGCCGGGCGACCGAGCCCTGGCCGCTGATCAGGCCCATCGACTCCAGCGCGGCGTCCACGGCCCGGATGTCGAGCGTGGCCGCGTCGGCTGGTGGGGGCAGGTCGCGCAGAGCCGCGTACCCCACGCCGATCTGGCGCTGGCGCAGCTCACCGCTCAGGTACGCGGCACCCGCCGCGATCTCCACCGGATCACCGCCCGCGGCCAGCTCACGCAGCGCGGCGGCGAGCAGCTCGATCTTGGCCTTGCGGCCAGACGTGGCCGCCACGGCGGCCGAGGTGGCGGCGATCCCGGCGAACAGCATGCCCCCATCTTGCCCGCTGCCCCAGACCGCGGCCCTCGCGAAGATCGCGAGTTCCTGTCGAAACCCAAGGTTGGGCCGAAGATTTCGACACGAACCCGCGACCTTGGCCGCATCGCCCGCCGGGCCGCTCCATGATCGCGACGATCTTGCGCGAAGTGTTAGGGATATGCCCGGAAAAGGCGTGTCGTACCCACAGTTCACGCAAGATCGGCGCGGGAGAGAGGGGGTGGTTAGAAGATTTCTATGCCGTGGGGGGCGCGGGGCCAGGAGAGGGCGGGGTCGGTGGTGGTGATGGTGCCGGGGTGGAGTTCTTCGACGCGGCCGGCGGCGGACAGGGCGCCGAGGGTGTTGCCGCCGAGGTAGAGGGCGCTGAGGGTGGCGGTGTCGAGGCGGAGGTGGGCGGCGGCGGTGGTGGGCTCGCAGGTGGCGGTGTCGCGGTTGCCGCGGAGGTGGAAGGTGCCGCCGGAGCCGGGGAGGAGGTCGTCGGTGATCTCCAGGACCACGTCGACGTCGATGGGGTAGCGGCGGGCGGAGAGGGCGGCGGGGACGTCGACGAGGCGGACCCAGAGGCCGTCGCCGAGGCGCATGCCGAGGCGGCGGGGGTCGTTGGTGAGGTATTGCAGGGGCTCGTCGACGGCGCCGAGCCACAGGCCCACGGTGCGGGTGAGGTCCACGTTGAGCAGGAACTCCCACAGCGCCGTGTACGCCGCGGGGGTCGCCGCGATCGTCTCCATGACGCTGACCTGGCCGTTGGGTCCGCTGTCGTTCCACTGCGAGCGGAAGCGGTAGAGGGCGTAGCCGAGCACGGTGTCGCCCTCGCGGCACACCACGGCCTGGATGGGCCCGGCGCCGCCGCGATGCCACGCCTGGTCGGCGAGCCGGTAGTCCCACCAGCGCGCGTCGCGGGAGGCGAAGCCGGGCCGGAGCGGGCGCTGCTGCTCGTACACGATGCCGATCTCGGGCCGGAAGTCCGCGGCCGGTCCGGCGAGCAGGGACAGGCCGTCGAGGCGGGTCTTGTCGAACTTCGCGCCGTCCAGGCGCGCCTCGCGGCGGTCGATGTCGAAGCTGAGCCGCCGGCTGGCCATGCCGTAGCCGTAGCGGCCGTAGATGCCGCCCTCGCTGGCCCACAGCACCGCGAGCGCCTCGCCCCGGTCGCGGATCGCGGTGAGCTGGCGGGTGAGCATGGTGGAGGCGACGCCGCGGCGGCGGTGGGTGCCCGCGACGGCGACGGCGGTGACGAAACCGGCCGGCAGCACGCCGCCGGGCACGCTCAGCTCGCGGGTGTACGTGCCGACGTGGCCCACGACGCGGTCGCCGTCGACGGCGAGCACGGCCCGTTCGGGCTCGAACAGGGCGCGTTCCTCGTCCCACTCCCGGCCGCCGTCGTCGTTGAGGAACGAGCGCTGGATGAGCCGGTTGACGTCGTCGAAGTCGGCCGCGGTGGCGGCGCGGAAGGTCACCATACGAGGTTCATAACCCGCCGGGGCGGGCACGGCAACCGGATTCAGCCTGCCCGCGCCGCCCACCAGGCTTCGACGTCGGCGGCCAGGGAGCCGTCACGGTCGGCGCGTTCGGTGAGCGCCTCCAGCCAGCGGCCGACGAGCTCGTGCACCTGGTGCAGGTCCTCGGGGCGGACGCGCTGGTGCTCGGCGAAGTACGCCAGCAGGCCCTGGGTCTCGGGGCGCCCGGCGTCGCACTGCGGGCACAGGCCGACCGTGCGGGTGCGGCTGGACCTGGGCTGCGGGACCTGCGCGGTGAGGTAGAGCGCCTCGGCGCAGGTGCCGCAGCGGGTGCCGGCCGCGGCGACGACCTTCACGTCCGTCATCGCGCCGGTTCTCTCATCGACTGACAGACCTGCACCGGAGCAGGTTACCGGGCGCGCCCGGCGCGACTCCGCGAGCCCCGTGTGTCGCCCGCCCGCGCGACCGCCCGTGCGGCCGCCTCGAGATCCGTCGACTTGCCTGGCACATGGCCGAATGGGTCCCCAAGATACGCCCGGGTGCCTGGCAAGTCGGCCGATCTTGGGCGGGACGGGACGGGGCGGGACCGGGTGGGGTGGGGTGGGGTCAGGGGGTGAGGAGGTGGGTGTGCAGGGTGGCGGGGTCGGGGGTGGTGGGGAGGGCGGCGAGCCAGGCCGCGGCGGCCGCGGCGTCGCCGGCGGGGTGGGGGGTCGTGTCGGGCCAGCTCGCGGTGATGGCGGCGGTGAGTTCGGCGGCGAGGGGGGTGTCGTTGGTGAGCAGGCCGCCGCCGCGTACCAGGACCGTGGTCTCGCCGGGGGCGCGGACCATGGCCACGGTTTCGGCGAGGTGGGCCGCGCCGCGCCGGACCAGGTCCACGGCGGCCGGGTCGGCGGCGTCGTAGCAGCTCAGGACCAGGGGAGCGAGCCGGGCCAGTGCGATGGGCGGAGCCTTGACGACGGCCTGGACCAGCGCGGCGGCGGTGTCGCGGCGGCGCGGGGCCAGCTCGGCCGTGCCGAGCAGTTCGATGAGCACGCCTGCGGCGAGGGTGCCGGGCGGGCGCTCCTGATCGAGGTCGCGCAGGGCGGCGCGGACCGCCTCGCGGCCCAGCCAGTAGCCGGAGCCGAGGTCGCCGAGCAGCCAGCCGTGGCCGTCGGCGACGTGGTCGAGCCGGTGGCCGCGGACGCGGGCGGCGATCGCCCCGGTGCCCGCGACGACCACGGTGCCGTCGGGGTCGGGGGTGCCCGCCGCGTACGCCACCAGCACGTCGCTGACCAGGTGCGGCTCGCAGCGCAGTCCGGTGCCCGCCCAGGCCGCCTCGAACGCGTCCCGCAGGACGGCGTCGGCGAGGAGTTTCGGGTAGCCGGCCATGCCGAGCACGGCGGCGCCGACGTCGGCGGGGTCGTGGCCGGTGAGCGCGGCGCGGATGGCGGCGGTCAGCTCGGTGAGGGCGGCGTCGCCGTGGGTGGTGGGGTTGCCGCCGCCCGCCCGGCCGGTGCCGAGCCGGTGTCCGGCGGGGGAGGCCAGCACGGCCCGGGTGCTCGTGCCGCCGATGTCCAGGCCTAACACCAGCTTGTCCGGCATATCGGCTCGTTCCTCCCCCAAACGGTCAGCGCTGGTGTGGCCTAAGCGGCATTCATGCTCCCCAAACTGGCGGCTCTGAGCAAGTGGACGGCAGCATCGCGAGGTAACGGTTTAAAAACTATGCCCACGGACTTGACAAAGGGGGGTCTCCAGTAAGAACTTTTACCACTAACAGTTAACTTCCTTTCGGTTAACTGTTCGGGACCCGGTCAGTAGGAGAAACCAGTGGTGGAGCGCGTGGAACCAGTCGCGGCGGCACAGGCCGCCTCGGCCGAGATCCCGCACGCCCGGCTCGGCCTGGACCGCCCCGACAGCGTGCTGGTCCGGGTGCGCGCCCAGCTGCCCGAGTTCACCGGGGCCCTGCAGCGCGTCGCCGAGCAGGTGCTCACCGATCCGGCCGGCGCCGCGCGCGCCACCATCGTCGAGCTGGCCGAGCGCTCGGGCACCTCGCCCGCCACGATCACCCGCTTCTGCCGCGCCCTGGGCTTCGAGGGCTACGCCGACCTGCGCCTGGCCATCGCCGGGGAGACCGGCCGGGCGGCGCGCTCGGCCGGCTGGGCCGAGGACATCGGCCGGGCCATCGAGCCGGGCGACCCGCTGGAGCGCGTACTCGGCCAGATAATGGCGGCCGACACCCAGGCGATGCGGGACACCGCCGCCATGCTCGACCTCGCCGAGGTGGAGCGGGCCGCGGCCGCGATCGCCGCGGCCAACCGGGTGGACATCTACGGCGCGTCCGGCTCGGCGCTGGTCGGCGCCGAGATGCAGTTCTCGCTGCACCGCATCGGCATCGCCGCGTGGACCTGGCCGGACGTGCACAACGGCCTGGCCAGCGCGGCCCTGCTGCGCGCCGGGGACGTGGCGCTGGGCATCTCGCACACCGGGCAGACCCGGGAGACCGTCGAGATGCTGGCCGAGGCCGGCTCGCACGGCGCCGTCACCATCGCGCTGACCGGTTTCCCGCGCTCGCCGCTGGCCGAGCTGGCCGACATCGTGCTGCTCACCGCGAGCCAGGCCACCTCGTTCCGGCCCGACGCGCTGTCGGCGCGCCACCCGCAGCTGGTGGTGCTGGACCTGCTCTACATCGCGGTCGCCCAGCGCACCCACGACCGCTCGCACACCGCGTTCCAGCGCACCGCCCGTGCGGTGGACGCGCACCGTTTCAGCAACGGCCAGGGCCGGGAGGGCGAGTCGTGACCGCCGCCCCCGCCGCCGTGCTGCCCCCGACCGTGCTCGACTCGCTCGAGCACTGGGCCGACACCACACCGAGCAACGGAGCCCGGTGTGGTGCCGCACTGAACCCTGGTGCGGCCGGGTCCTTCGCGGGTAACCGCGACCGCCACATGCACCGCCTCGCCACTTACTCGAGTCACGATCACCGCGACCCGAAAATGAGGAGACAATGATGTCCAACCACACCGACAGCCCGTCGGCCCTGAGCCGTCGCAGCGTGCTGCGCCGGACCGCGGCGGTCGGCCTGCTCGCCACCCCCGCCGCCGGTCTGCTCTCCGCCTGCGTCGGCGGCGGCGGCGACGAGCCCACCGCCCAGGCCACCGGCCAGGTCACCGCCGAGAACCCGCTGGGTGTCGACACCAAGGCTCCGGTCGAGATTGTGATCTTCGATGGCGGTCTCGGTACCAAGTACGCCACCGACGTGCACAAGCCGTCGTACGAGAAGAAGTTCCCCGAGTCCAAGGTGAACTTCTCCTCGGCGCAGGAGATCTCGACCACGCTGCAGCCGCGGTTCGCCAGCAACACCCCGCCGGACATGGTGAACAACGCCGGCTCGAAGCTGATGGACCAGGGCAAGCTCGTCGAGGCCGGCCAGGTGGCCGACCTGTCCGACCTGTTCGCCGCGCCGTCGCTCGACATCGCGGGCAAGACCGTGGCCGAGACCCTGGTCCCGGGCACCGTCGAGCAGGGCACGTTCAACGGCAAGCCGTACGTGCTGAACTACGCCTACACCGTGTTCGGCCTGTGGTACTCGGGCAAGCTGTTCCAGGAGAACGGCTGGACCGCGCCGACCACCTGGGCGGACTTCACCGCGCTGCTGGAGAAGATGAAGGCCAAGGGCATCACCCCGTACTCGTACGCGGGCGCCAACGCGGCCTACTACCAGTACCTGGTCATCCTGACCACGGCCGCGAAGATCGGCGGCCCGGACGTCCTCAAGGCGATCGACAACCTGGAGAAGGGCGCCTGGACGAACGACGCCGTCAAGCAGGCCGCCACCCTGTGGGCCGAGGTCGGCGCCAAGTACGGCAACAAGGCGCACCTGGGCCTCAAGCACACCGAGGTGCAGCTGCAGCAGAACCAGGGCAAGGTGGGCTTCTACCCGTCGGGCTCCTGGCTGGAGAACGAGCAGGCCAAGGACACCCCGGCCGGCTTCAACTACCAGGTCATGCCGATCCCGGGCGCGACCGCGTCGGACAAGCTCCCGGCGACCGCGCTGTACGCGGCCGCGGGCGAGATGTACTTCGTCGCGAGCAAGGGCAAGAACGTCCAGGGTGGCAAGGAGTACCTGCGCCACATGCTGTCGAAGGCGGGCGCCAAGGGCTTCACCGAGCTCACCAAGGTGCTCACCGTCGTGCAGGGCTCGACCGAGGGCCTGGAGATGTCCCCCGGCCTGGCCTCGTCCAGCGCGGCCCTCACCGCGGCCGGCCCGGCGAACTTCAGCTTCCGCTGGGACGCCTGGTACAAGAACCTGGACGACGAGTGCCGCGCCGCCACGAACAAGCTGATGTTCCAGGGCGGCACCGCGGACGAGTTCTGCACCCGGATGCAGGCCGCCGCCGACAAGACCGAGAAGAAGTTCTCCCGCTAACCCTCGAGCGGAGTTAAGTGATCATGCGGCAAGGTAAGTACCCGTTCGTCATCGGGTTCCTGATCGCACCACTCGCGTTGTACGCGATGTTCGTCCTGCGCCCGATCGCCGCGGCGGTCCAGGTGTCCATGACGAACTGGAGCGGCCTGTCCCCGAATTTCGATTTCGTCGGGCTGGAGAACTTCCAGAAGCTCATCGACGACGACAAGGTCTGGCTGGCGGCGAAGCACCACGTCTTCCTGCTGGTCACCTTGCCGGTGATCACGATCGCCCTCGCCCTGTTCTTCGCGTTCCTGTTGAACATGGGCGGGGGCACCCGCGGCGGCACCATGACCGGGGTCTGGGGGTCGAAGTTCTACCGGGTGGTGTTCTTCCTCCCCCAGGTCCTGGCCGTGGTCATCGTCGGCGTCATCTTCGGCCGGGTGTACGCCCCGGACGGCAGCGGCATCCTCAACCGCTTCCTCGAACTGTTCGGGGTGGACGCGGTGCAGTGGATGGCCGAGTGGGGCCTGTGGTCCATCCTCGGCGTGCTGGTGTGGCAGGCGGTCGGCTTCTACGTCGTGCTGTTCGCCGCCGGCATGTCCAGCATCCCGGCGGAGATCTACGAGGCGGCCGTCATGGACGGCGCCAACCGGATCACCATCTTCTTCCGGGTCACCATCCCGCTGCTGATGGAGACCGTGAAGGTCGCCTGGGTGTACCTCGGCATCCTCGCCATGGACGCGTTCGCGCTGGTCATGGTGCTCTCGATCGACGAGGGCGGCCCGGACGGGGCCACCACCGTGCTGCCGGTCCAGATCTACAAGTCGGGCATCCGGGAGTCGGACTACGGCTACGCGTCGGCCCTCGGCGTGGCGCTGGCCGTCTTCACCATCATCTTCGCGGTGCTGTCCCTGCGGGGCGGCAAGCGCGACGCGGTCGAGCACTGAGCGGGGTCTGTCGTGGTTACCAAGTCTGAGAATCGGCGCAGCTTCGGTGTGCTGAACAAGCTGTCCCACGTCGCCCTGGCCGTGTGGGCCATCCTGATCATCTACCCGCTGATCTTCACGTTCCTGGCCGCGTTCAAGAACAACACCGAGATCTTCATCGGCAACCCGTTCGCGCTGCCGAGCGAGTGGGACTTCGGCTCGTTCGGGCGCGCCTGGACCGAGGCCAACGTCGGCCAGTACTTCATCAACAGCCTGGTCGTGGTGTTCTTCTCGACGCTGGGCACGATGGTGCTCGGTGCGATGGCCGCGTACGTGCTGGCCCGATACGACTTCATCGGCAACCGGGTCATCTACTTCCTGTTCGTGGCCGGCCTGGCCTTCCCGGTGTACCTGGCGCTCACCCCGCTCTACATCGTGGTGCAGGAGCTGGGCCTGCTGGGCACGCACACCGGCCTGATCCTGGTGTACATCGCGTACTCGCTGCCGTTCACCGTGTTCTTCCTGGCCGCGTTCTTCAAGACGCTGCCCAACGCGGTGGCCGAGGCCGCGATGATCGACGGCGCGTCGCACACCCGCCTGTTCTTCACGGTGATGATGCCGATGGCCAAGCCCGGCCTGATCAGCATCACGATCTTCAACATCATCGGCCAGTGGAACCAGTACGTGCTGCCGGTCTCGCTGCTCCCCGGTGGCGCCGAGGGCCAGGAGAAGTGGCTGCTCACCCAGGGCATCGCCAGCATCTCCACGGCCGCCGGCTACCAGGCCGACTGGCCGGCCCTCTTCGCGGCGCTGTCGATCGCCATCATCCCGATGATCATCGTCTACACGATCTTCCAGCGCCAGATCCAGTCCGGCCTCACCGCCGGCGCCGTCAAGTAACCCGCCGCCCTCACGCGGCACTGCTCAAGATCGCGACGATCTTGCGCGGACTGTTGGGGATATGCCCGGAAAGGGCGTGTCGTACCCGCGGTTCACGCAAGATCGTCGCGTTTTAGTCGGGGCGGGCGGCGGTGCAGTAGGCGTAGAGGTGGGTTTGGGGGGTGGTGGGGACGGTGGGGATCGGGGCGGGTTCCCAGTAGTCGGCGCGGAGTTCTTCGACGACGAAGCCGTGGCGGTTGAGCAGGTGGGGGAGTTCTTCGCGGGGGTATGCGGTGAGCGGCACCTGGGTGCCGAGGAAGTCGCGCATCAGGTGGTCGCTGTCGCCCTCCACCATGCCGAGGGCGAAGACGCCGTCGTGGGCCAGCACGTGGTGGATGTCGTCCAGCGCCTTCTCGACGTCGGGGCGGGGGAGCAGGAGCAGCGAGAAGAACGCCACCACGCCGTCGAAGCGCTGCTGGGTCGGGTGCAGGCCGTCCAGGTCGAACAGGTCGCGCTCGACGAAGATGGCCTCGGGCACGGTGTGCCGGGCCAGCTCCAGCATCACCGGGGAGGTGTCGATGCCGACGACGTGCATGCCGCCGTCGATGAGCTGGCGCGCGGTGGGCTCGCCCGAGCCACAGCCGACGTCGAGCACCAGCGGCTTGTCCCGCCCGGCCAGCCGGTCCATCAGCCAGCGTCCGGCGGCCAGCTGACCCGGCCGGTCCGCGAACGCCTCGCTGTAGGTCGCGCCGATCCGGTCGAACACCGGCCCCGTCTCGGTCATAAGTCCCTTATAGCCGTAATCGGGCGGGGCCGGAGCTGAATCGGCATGTCCGCCCCCACCAGCACAATGGTCGGGTGACGGTGATCGCGGTGGTGGCGGACGGCAGCGGCGGGGGCGTGCTGCGCCCGCTGGACGCCGCGGGCGCCCCGGTCGGGCCGGACGAGCCCGTGGCCGACCTCGCCGCCGCCGTCGCCGCGCGGGACGCCGCCGGGCCGCGCTGGCTGTGGGGGTGCACCGAGCAGAGCTACCCGCCGCTGCTGGAACGCGGGGTGCGGGTGCGCCGGTGCCATGACGCCGAGCTGGCCGAGGCGCTGCTGCTCGGGTACGCGGGCCGCTACGGGGAGCCGCGCTCGGCCGCCGCCGCGTACGCCCGGCTGGTGGGCGCTCCCGTGCCCGCGGACCAGGCCGCCCGGCCCGGCCGTCCACCCGGTGACCGGCAGGGCACCCTGTTCGACGACACGCCCGCCCCGGCCGAGGCGCCCGGCGGCGCCGCGCCGCTGGACGTGCTCACCGCGGTGTACCGCGACCAGCTGGCCCGGATCGCGGCGACCGAGCACCCGCAGCGGATGCGGCTGCTGGTCGCGGCCGAATCGGCCAGCGCGCTGATCGCCGCCGAGATGGGGCACACCGGGCTGCCCTGGCAGGCCCGGACCCACGACGAGATCCTGGTCGGCCTGCTCGGCGAGCCCTCGCCGGTGGGCGGCCCGCCGCGCCGGCTGGCCGAGCTGTCGGCCCGCATCGCCGAGCTGCTCGACGCCCCCGGCCTGCACCCGGACTCGCCCGCCGAGCTGCGCCGGGCGCTGCGGCGCGCCGGGATCGAGGTGCCGAACACCCGCTCCTGGACACTGCGCGCCGTCGACCACCCGGTGATCGGGGTGCTGCTGGAGTACAAGGAGCTCTACCGGATCTGGACGGCGCACGGCTGGAGCTGGCGCGAGCAGTGGGTGCACGACGGCCGCTTCCGGCCCGCGTACGTGGTCGCGGGCGTCGTCTCCGGGCGCTGGGCCACCCGGGGCGGGGGAGCGCTGCAGATCCCCAAGGCGGTGCGCGGCGCGGCGCGGGCCGAGCCCGGCTGGCGGCTGGTCGTCGCCGACGCGGGGCAGCTGGAGCCGCGCATCCTGGCCGCGGTGTCCGGCGACGCCGGGCTGGCCCGCGCCGCGGGCTCCGGCGACCTGTACGCGGCGCTGGCCGCCGAGTCGTTCGGCGGCGACCGGGCCAAGGCCAAACTGGCCCTGCTCGGCGCGATGTACGGGCAGACCGGCGGCGCGGCCGCCCCCGCGCTGGCGGCGCTGCGCGGCAGCTACCCGAAGGCGTGGACGTACGTCGAGGCGGCGGCGCGGGCCGGGGAGACCGGCGGGCTGGTGCGCTCCTGGCTGGGCCGGACCTGCCCGCCGTCGGCGCTGGAGTCGTCGTGGGCCGACGAGGGCGCGTCGGGACGCTCGCGGGGCCGGTTCACCCGCAACTTCGTCATCCAGGCCACGGCGGCGGAGTGGGCCGCCGCGCTGCTGGCCGACCTCCGCACCCGGCTCTGGGACACCCGTGCCGAGCTGGTGTTCTTCCAGCACGACGAGGTCATCGTGCACTGCCCCGCCGAGGAGGCGGAGCTGGTGGTCGCGGCGCTGGAGGCCGGTGGAAAGGCGACGGGCGAGCTGCTGTTCGGCAGCTCGCCCGTGCGCTTCCCGCTCACCGTCGCCGTGGCGGACTCCTACGGCGACGCGAAGTAGGTCAGATCTCGATGTCGAAGCGCTTGAGCAGCGCCGGGGCCAGCAGGCCGGCGCCGGCCAGCAGCGAGATGATGGTGAAGACGGAGCGCAGCACGGTGGTCTCGACCTTGCTGCCGGCCTCGATGGCGAAGGTGTTCGGCAGGCCGATCATGCGCCACATGCGGCGGCCGGTCGGGATCGGCCACAGGATCGGCACGCCGGCGCGGGTGATGATGTCGCCCATCAGATGCACGATGCAGCCGACGCCGACCGCCAGGCCGATCATTGGGTAACCGCGCTCGATCGTGGGCAGGAACTCGTACGCGAAGTACGCCGCCGCGGCCGAGGTCAGCGTCACGATGACCCAGCCCGCCCGGTCGGCCCACTTGTCGAACAGGCCGCGCAGCGCGAACCCGAACATGAAGAACAGGATGCCCATCACGGCCCACTTGCCGTAGTGGGTGCACAGCCAGGTCGCGCCGAAGCCCATCAGCGCCGCGAACGGCAGCGTGTGGGTCAGCGTGCGGTGGCCGTTGTCCCGGTCCGGGTCCTTGCTCAGTTTGGTGGCGGTATAGACGCCGACCGAGATCTTCTCCACCACCTCGGCGACGAACAGCGAGGCCACACCGAAGCTGCGGGACACGGTGGAACCGCCCTGGCCCTTGGTGACCTTGCCGGACATGTCCAGGTCGGGCAGCAGCGCCCCGCCCGCGCACACCGCGGCGCCGATGGCGATCGTGGTGGCCGACTGCGGGTAGTCGAAGAACTGGGCCGCCACCCAGGATCCGGCCAGCCACGTGGCCGCGCCGGACAGCGCGTGCTGTGGACCCATCATGATGTTTCGTTCCTCCCCTAGCCGCCACAAGTGACCGCGTTGCGATCAACGCGCGCACACTGTGTCAAACAAGGGTGTCTTGATGCAATCGGCCGGACCTCCATAGCAGACGGTGGTTGCCGTGTCACTCAGGGCGTGCCGGGGAGCCGTACCGGTCGCGCCGGACAATGCCCAGCTCATCACGCAGCGCGTTCTCGGTCAGCGGATACGGGTGCCGTGGCGCGGGCCGTTCGGGCGTTGTCGGATCTCCGTCATCGTCGACGGGCAGCCCGGTCACGGCCCGTTCGGCGGCGGGCACGGGCACCCACGACCGGCCGTCCCACATCACGTCGTCGCCGGTGTACGCGCCCGGCACGCCGTTGCCGGTCAGGTGCGCCCACGCGTGCCCCAGCTCGTGGAACAGCACCACGACCGGTGGCGCGTCCCCGGCCAGGGAGTCGAAGCCGGGTTCGTACGCGATCACGAAGCGGTCGTCGTCGCCGTCGGTCCCGGCGAACCCGTTGCCGGAGCCCGCGCCCAGCTCGCGGATGGTGACCGAGTCCGGCCCGTCCCCGGGCAGCCAGCCGTCCCCGGCGGCCAGCTCCTGGTCCAGCTCGGCGAGCAGCCGCCGCCCGGTGGGCGAGGCCCGCAGCAGGTCCAGATCAGATGCCACTCGTGCCGCGAACTCGGCCGAGCCCTCGATCAGCAGCCGTCCGCCGGGCACCACGGCGGGCGCCTGGTGCACCACCTCGGCCCCGCCGACCGCCACTGCGTCAACGGCGTGGCCGGCAGACCTGGCAGGGCCGGTGGATGCGGCCGGATCGGCGGGCTCGGCCGAATCGTCGGCGGCTGGAGCGGTGGGCTCGGCCGAATCGTCGGCGTCGCGGTAGGCGCGGTCGGTTCCGGAGGCGCCGTCGAGCAGGTCGCGGCCCGCGCCGCCGGTGAGCGTGTCGTCGCCGGTGCCGCCGAGCAGCAGGTCGCTGCCCCGCCCGCCGGAGACGTGGTCGTCGCCGTCGCTGCCGCGCAGCAGGTCCGCGCCGTCGAGCCCGTAGGCGGTGTCGTCCCCGTCTCCGCCGTCGAGGACGTCGTCGCCCACGCCGCCGTCCAGGTAGTCGCGATCGTCCCCGCCCAGCAGCAGGTCGTCGCCGTCGCGGCCGAGCAGCGCGTCGCGGCCGCCCGCGCCGTGCAGCAGGTCGCCGCCGGTGACCCGGTCGTCTCCGGCTCCGGCCAGCACGGTCACCGGAAGCCGCACCGCGGCGTCGACCACGACCGTGTCCCGGCCGGCGCCGGTGCGCAGGACGAGCCTGCCCTCGCTGACCGCGGCCACGGTCGTGCCGCCTGCCTGCACCACGGTCCGGCCCGTCGGGTCGGTGGTCACGCGAACGTCGTCTTCTCCCGCGCCGGTGTCCACCAGCGTCAGCCCGGCCCCAATGACGACCTTGGCAGCCCCCTTCGTTTCGGGGGCGGGTACGGCGGGCAGCGGACGGCCCCGCTCAGCGAGCGCCGCCCACGCCGCGGTGAGCGCGGCCAGTTCCGTGGCGGCGTCTTCGTGTGCGCTGTCGAGGTCGCCGCGCAGCGCCGTGGCCTCGGCGACGGCGGCGTGCACCCGCCGGGCCTGTGCGGGGCCGGTCACCGCGAACAGCGGCCGGTCCGGCCCGCCCTGGTGCGGCACCGCCGCCGCGAGCCGGGCCAGGCTCTCGTCCAGGTGCCGCTGTACGCCGTCGGTGCGGCCGGCCAGCGTGTCCAGCACGTCGGCGGCCCGCGTGGCCAGCGTCCGCGCGGTCCCGGTCAGCTCCATCAGGAGCAGCCGGCCTGCGTCGTAGGCGTGCGCGTCCGCACCGTGCCAGCCCGCCCGTGCGGGGGAGGCGGCAGCGAGCCCGGCGCCGGTCTCGTCGGCGGCTGCCGCGCAGGCCCGCCACTCCTGGGCGGCGGCCCGCAGCGGCGCACCGAGCACCGGCAGCGCCCACACCGGCGGCACGGCCAGCAGCACCGCCCCGGCGCCGCTTCCTCCCGGCAGCACCGCGCTGCTGCCAGGAACGCCCCGGCCAGGCGGAGTCACGGCGCGCTTTCCGCGGCGCAGTGATCATCGTCGGCCAGGTGTGCGGCCGAGGCAGGCGGAATCACGGAGCGCACTCCGGGGTGGTAACTGTCGTCTGGCGCTTCACAACTTCTGGGTTGTAGGTACAACCCAGAAGTTGTGGGCTGGTCTGGGCAGACCATGTCGAGCGCGGCTGCGACCTGGTCGTCGGCGCGGTCGTAGCGGGCGGTGACCAGGTAGAGGAGGTCGGCATCGGCGAGCAGGCGGTCGGCGAGACGTCCGATCGCGACGGTCGCCGACCGGGTGGCCGCGCTGTGCGCGTCGGCGACCCGAGGGTCGACGCCGGTGACCCGGCCGGGCGGCGGCGGAGCGGCGCGGTGCAGGTCCGCGCCGAGCGTCTCCAGGGCTGCTGCGAGGGCCAGCATCCGGGCCGGCTCCCCGGCGAGCAAGGTCATGGGCACGACTGTGGCACCGGCCGCGGGGCGGCACAACGCCCCTCGGCCGGTCTGTGGATAACTCCGCCCGGGACGCGGCACCTCCTGCCCCGCCCGGACGGCAAGCCCGTCACGGCACGGGGCTGCCCGCCTCGGCCGGGGCGAGGATCCCGGCCACCAGCTCGGTGAGCAGCCGCGGGCCGTGCTCGGTGAGCACCGACTCCGGATGGAACTGCACGCCCGCGAAACCCGGCCCGCGCAGCGCGTGCACGAACCCGGTGCCGTCCTCCCGGGCCACCTCGACGTCGCCGTACGCCGTGGCCAGCAGCCTGCCCGGCGCGACCGCGGTGAAGGTGGAGTAGAAGCCGACCCGGTGCGTGACGCCGAACAGGTCGATGTCGCAGGGCAGGCCCTGGTAGGGCACGTCGCGGCGGTGCAGGCGCAGGCCCAGGCGGCGGCTGAGCACCTGGTGCCCGAGGCACACGCCGAGCAGCGGCGCGCGGCGGGACAGCCGCTCCTCGACCACCGCGCCCAGCGCGGCGACCCGCAGGTCGGCCTCGTCGGCCGGGTCGCCGGGACCGGGACCGGCCACCACGAGGTCGTACGCGCTCAGCGGGCCGATCGCGGTGGTGGGCCGAACGGTGACCCGCATGCCGAGCGAGCGCAGCACGTGGCCGAGCATGCCGGTGAACGTGTCCTCGGCGTCCACGATCAGCGCGGTGCGGCCGACCAGCGCGCCGCTCACCGGTTCGGGCTCGCGCTCGGTCAGCCAGAACCGGGACAGCCGCTCGTTGCGGGCCAGCAGCGTGCCGCGTACCGCCGGGTCGGCGGCCAGGTCGCGGATGTCGGCACCGGCAGACGCGGCCGGTGCGGTGCGCAGGCCCAGCGCGGTGAGCACGCCGCCCGCCTTGGCGTGGGTCTCGGCGACCTCACCGTCCGGGGTGGAGTCGCGGACCAGGGTCGCGCCGGCCTTCACCGCGATCTCGCCGCCGGGCGTGATGTCCGCGCAGCGGAACAGGATCGGGGCGTCCAGCGTCTGGCCGCCGTCGCCGTCGCGGCCGAGCAGGGCCAGCACGCCGCCGTAGTAGGCGCGGCCGCTGCGCTCGTAGCGGGCGATGACGCGGGCCGCGTTCTCGATCGGGCTGCCGGTGAGGGTGGGCGCGAACATGGTCTCCCGCAGCACCTCCCGCACGTCCAGCCCGGTGCGCCCGGCCAGCAGGTATTCGGTGTGGGTCAGGTGCGTCATGTGCTTGAGGTAGGGGCCGAGGACCTGGCCGCCGCGGTCGGCGACCACGGCCATCATCTTCAGCTCCTCGTCCAGCACCATGGACAGCTCGTTGACCTCCTTGCGGTCGCTGAGGAAGCGCAGCAGCGTGTCCCGCCCGGCCGGGCCGGGGGCGAGGTCGCGGTGGCGCAGCGTGCCGGAGATCGGGTTCATCATGACCAGACCGTCGTCGACGCTGACGTGCCGTTCCGGGGAGGCGCCGACCAGTGTCCGCCCGCCGGGCAGGTGCACCAGGAAGGACCAGTACACGCCGCGCTCGCCGGTGATCAGGCGGCGCAGCGCCGCCCCGGCGAGCTGCCGCGGGTCGGCGTCCGTGCGGGCCCGCGTGGTGCGGTGGATGACGAAGTTCGAGCCCGCGCCCTGGCCGATCTCGTCGCGCAGCACCGCCGCCACCAGCTCGCGGTATGCCGCGTCGTCGATGTCGAAGCCCAGGTCGGCGACGTCCGGGACGGTGTCCGGCAGGGCGGCCAGCGCCTCGTCCAGCGGGATGCGGTGATACGACTCGATCGTCAGGCACTCCAGCGGGGTGCCGTCGTCCACGCACGCGAACCCGCGCTCGGCGAACTGGCGGTAGGGCACCAGTGCGAGCGTGCGGGGGCCGGCCTCGTCGCCGGGCACGTGCTGGGGCAGGGGGATGTCGGCCAGCCGTGCCACGGTGGACAGCGGGCCGCGCAGCACCTCGAGGTGCTCGGCGCCTTCGCGGCGCAGCAGCGCGAACGGCCCGGGATCGGGCGCGCCGAGCAGATCGTGGAGCAGGTTCATCGATGGGTCTCCCGGTTCGGGGGCCGAGCGCCGGGCGACGGGTAAAACAAAAGCCGCCTCGACGAGGCGGCCGCGGTCTGGGTATGCCTACCCGCGCGTGTCGATGGCCGCCGGTCTGGCGCGCCACCACTGGCTGCGGGTGAAGGTCATGGCGGAAACCGTACCGGGATCACGCGTGACTGTCCATATGCCTCACCGAGACGGTTGTCTCATTCGCGCTCACCTATCCACTTTTCAATGCGTGACGGGTAACATACCGCGAGTCACCGTTCGGTGGCCTAAGGAGGATCGGTGGCGACGGGAGCGCACGAACGGCGGGTGGCGACCCGCTTCGGAGCCGCCGTCGCCGCACCGCTGGCGGCCCTCACCGCTGCCTCCGCCGTGCTGGTCTACCAGGCCGTCGCCGACGCGCGGGCCGCCGACCGGCTGGCCGCGACCGTCGCGGGCGGCCCAGCCGCCGCCGAGCAGGCGTGGGGACGCGTGGTGACCACGTCGTTCCTGGTGCTGCTGGCGATCGGCGCGGCGACCGCGGTGGCCGTCGTGATCGGACGGGATCTGCTCGCCGCGCTGCGCGAGTTGCGCGGCCGGGCGCTGGCGCTGGCCGAGGAGCTTCCCGAGACGTTCGAGCGGGCCCGGGCCGGGCGTGCGGAGCCGGCGCCCGCTCCCGCCGGGCGGCCGTCCGGGCAGGCCGGGCCGCTGCCCACGCCCGCCGGCGGGGACGAGTTCGCGCAGGCCGCGGCGGCGCTGGAGCAGGTGCGCCATACCGTCGTCACGCTGGCCGCGGGCCAGGCCCGTTCCCGGCGCGCGGTGAACGGCATCTTCACGAACCTGGCCCGGCGCAGCCAGATCCTGGTCGAGCGGCAGCTGCGGCTGCTCGACGAGATGGAGCGCGACGAGCGCGACCCGGACCGGCTGTCGGCCCTGTTCAAGCTCGACCACCTGGCCGCCCGGCTGCGCCGCAACGACGAGAACCTGCTGGTCCTGGCCGGTGCCGAGCCGCGCCGCCGGTGGCGCGAGGGGGTGCCGCTGGCCGCGCTCGCGCTGGCCGCGCTCTCCGAGATCGAGCAGTACGAGCGGGTGCGCGCCGACGTCGACGACTCGCTGTACATCGCCGGCCACGCCGCGGCCGACATCGGCCACCTGCTGGCGGAGCTGCTGGACAACGCCACGGCGTTCTCCGCGCCCGCCACGGCGGTGCGGGTCGGCGCCCACGCGGTGGACGGCGGCGCCCTGGTGGAGATCGTGGACGAGGGCATCGGCCTCGGCGAGCAGGCGCTGGCCGAGGCGAACGCGCTGCTGACGGTGCCGGCCGAGGTCGACGTGGCGGCCAGCGAGCGGATGGGGCTGGTCGTGGTGAGCCACCTCGCCGCCCGCCACGGCGTGCGGGTGCGCCTCACCTCGGTGCCCGGCGGCGGGACCCGGGCGGCGGCCGAGCTGCCCGCCACGCTGCTGGCCGAGCCGGCCGGTGCGCGTGGCCGGCCAGGCCCGGCCACCGTGGAGCCGTCGCGCGTACCAGAGCGTGGGCGCGAGCCCGATCCGGCGGCCACCGCCGCCACCCTGACCCGCCTCTACGAGGGTGTACGGCGCGGGCAGGCCGGGGACGGCGCGGCGGCGTCGCCGCCCGGACCGGACGACACCAAGGGGGAGTCATGACCACTGCCATGCTCAGCAAACCGGCCCAGGACCTCAACTGGCTGGTCGCGGGGTTCGCCGACCGGGTGCCGGGCGCGCGCCACGCCGTGGTCGCGTCCTCCGACGGGCTGGTGGTCGCGGTCTCCGCGAACCTGGACCGGGCCACCGCCGACCAGCTCGCCGCGATCACGTCGGGCCTGCTGGGCATCGCGGGCTGTGTGTCGCAGCTGTCCGACGGCGACGAGGTGCGCCAGACGGTGATCGAGATGGCCCGGGGCTACTTCCTCACCATGGCCATCCGGGACGGCTCGGTGCTGGCCGTGATCGCCGACAACGACGCCGACCTGGGCGTGGTCGGCTTCGAGATGGCCCGCCTGGCCAAGCAGACCGGCGAGATCCTCACCCCCGCCCTGCGCGCCGAACTCCAGCGCGCCCTGCCGCGCTGAGCCCGCGGCCCGCAGTCTCGGGGAGAGTGCACGACGGGCGAGGCCCGGAGCCGCACTTTCCCCGAAACTGCACGGCCGGCACGGCCCGAAGCCGCACTTTCCCCGAAACTGCACGACGGGCGAGGCCCGGAGCCGCACCAGCCTGAGACCGCGGCGGGAGCCGCGGTCGGTGGGGCGACGGCGGGTCAGTCTCGGTTCTTGGCGAAGTCGCCGATCTCCTTGAGGAGGTCCTCGACGGGCTCCAGGGTCTCGCGGGCGTCGTCCTCGGCGTCCTGCGCCCAGTTGTGGACGCGCTTCTCCAGGCTCTCGGCGCGCTTGCGCACGTCGTTCCAGCGGCCGATCAGCGCGCGTCCCGAGATGAAACCGAGGCCGTCCTGCAGGACCTTCAGCTGATCGTCGGTGAGCACCTCGGTGTTGCGCAGCTTGTCGATCTCGCGGGTCAGGTCGGCGATGAGCTGCACGGCCTCCAGCGGGCCCTGGGGCTCGGGGCTGGGGCTGGGCTTGGCGGCCTGGGTGACCCGCGGCTTGCTGGGCGTCGGCGCGGCCACGACCCCCGCGGGGTCCTCCCGCAGCGCCGACATGATCATGAGCACCCCGCTGATCATGATGATCGCCATCACCAGCGCGACGGCCAGCACCGGGGTGCGGCTGCGCTTCGGCGGCCGCACCGGGACGGGCTGGCGCGGCGCGGCCTGCATCCGGGTGGGCGGCGAGGGCACCCTCGCCGCGCCGGAGATCGCGCCGCCGGTGGGCGCGAGCAGCGTGGGGGTCGGCGCCACGGCGGTCGCGGCGGTGCCGGTCGCGACGGGGACGGACGTGCCGCCCAGCGCCTGGGCGAGGTCGGTGGCGCGCGGGCGGCGCGCAGGGGACGGGTCCACCGCGGCCGCGATCAGGGCGGCGACGGCGGGCGGCACGCCGGGCAGCGGCGGCACGGCCGCGGGCCGGGCGTGCACGGCGGCGAACTGCTCCCAGCTGTCGATGCCGTGGTGCCGCCGGCCGGTGACCATCTCGATGAGCAGCAGGCCGAGGCCGTACACGTCGGCGGCCGGGTCGGCGGCCTGCCGGCTGATCCGCTCCGGGGCGGCGTACGCCGGGGTGCCGATGATCAGCGCGCCGGTCGCGTCGGGCAGGCCGGTCATCGCCGAGATGCCGAAGTCGAGCACCTTCGCGCCGGTCGGGGTGATCATGATGTTGCCGGGCTTGATGTCGCGGTGCACCACGTCGCGGGCGTGCGCGGCGGCCAGCGCCGAGGCCACCTGGGCGCCGATCGCGGCGGCCCGCGCCCACGGGACCGGCCCGCGGGCCATGAGGTCGGCCAGCGACTCCCCGGTCAGCAGCTCCATCACCAGGTACGGCTCGACGTGGCCGTCGGGGAAGGCGACCTCGCCGAAGTCGTGGACCGCGGTGATGTGCGGGTGGGTGAGCTGCGCCGCGGAACGTGCCTCGCGCAGCGCCCCGGCCCGCAGCGCCGGATCGGCCGCCATCGGGCCGGCCAGCACCTTCACCGCGACCGGGCGGCCGAGCACGAGGTCGTGGGCCTGCCAGACCTCCGCCATGCCGCCACTGCCGACGCGCCGGTCGAGCAGGTAGCGGTCGTGGAGCTTCAAACCGGGGGTGAAGGCGGACATGGTGGACAACCGTACCGCGTCTCAGCAACCGGTGACACCGTTCACGGGACTACGTGACCCCCGTCCCGCGTGGTTATATTCCTGCCTATGTCTGATACCCCCGGACCAGGGCTTGTCCCGGTGCGCCGCCGCCCGGCGGGGGCACCCGAGGTGACACCCGCGGACGACACGCCGATTTCGCCCGATTCGTCGGCTGCGACGTCCGCCGCCGCGGTGGACGCCGACCCGGGCGCGGCGTGGCGGCGGTGGCGCCCGTCGGTGGTCACCGGGTTCTTCACCTGGGCCGCGGGCATCCTGGCGTACTTCCTGGTGACCGCCGTCGCCTGGATGCCCACCGAGGGGCTGGACAGCAAGGCCGGGCCGGTGCCGACCACGTTCGGGCAGCTGATCTCGTCGTGGAACCACTGGGACACCGTCTGGTACGTGATCATCGCCGACTCGGGCTACGAGTACGACGAGCGCAGCACCGCGTTCTTCCCGCTCTACCCGATGACCGTGCGCGCCGCGAACGTGCTGCTGCCCGGCGGCACCTTCGAGGCCGGCCTGATCGTCGGCGCGCTGGCCTGCCTGGCCGCGCTGATCCTGATGCACCGGCTGGTCACCGAGATGCTCGGCGCCGAGGACGCCCGGCGCGCCACGTTCTACCTGCTCGCCTTCCCGACCGGGTTCTACCTGGTCGCGGCGTACAACGAGTCGCTGTTCGTGGCGCTGGCGCTGGCCTCCCTCTACTGCATGCGCAAGGGCCGCTGGTGGTGGGCGGCGATGTTCGCCGGATACGCCAGCGCCACCCGGATGGCCGGGGTCATGCTCGGCGCCGCGTTCGTCTACGAGTACCTGCGCCAGCGCGGCTTCTCGGTGCGGCGGCTGCGCGACGCGGCGCGCGAGGGCCGGCTCGGCCGCCAGGTCGCGTCGCTGTTCGACCGCAACGCCTTCGCGGTGGTGCTGGTCCCGGCCGGGCTCGCGGCGTACATGCTGTTCTGCTACCTGACCTTCGGCAACGCGCTGCACTTCCTGGAGTCGCAGAAGGCCTGGTTCCGGTCCGGGTTCACCGCGCCGTGGCTGGTCATCGGCGACGTGGTGGACCTGATCAGCGGCAGCGAGTCGATCTACCACCCCGACGCGCTGCGCAACCTCGCCAACCTGACCACGGCGCTGGCCGTGCTGGCGCTGGTGGTGCTGTCCCTGGTGGGGCCGTGGAAGCTCGGCGGCGACCACGCGTACCTGGCGATCTTCGCGGCGATCATCATCCTGATGCCGCTGTCGAACCCGATCCACACGCACTACCCGATCAGCTCGACCTGGCGCTACGCGCTGGAGTGCACGGTGGCGTTCATGGTGCTGGCCAGGATGGGCCGCAACCCGCACTTCGACCGGATCTACACCACGGTCGCGCTGGCCCTGCAGGGAGCGATGGTCATCGTCTTCGTTCAGAACAACTTCGTGGCCTGACCTGCGGCGCGTTACCCGGCGGCCGGGTCGTTCGGACAACCCGGCCGCGTGCTTCACGGTGGTGTCGTCCGCACGGGCGGCCGTTGTCGCCGAACGTTCCTCACGGGCCGGTCGTTCCTCCTGGCAGGCGCGGCTCGCGGGGGTCGCGCCAACGGGGACGCCGCCAACGAGGGGCCGGACGAGCCGTACCGGGTCGGGGGTAATTCTCACCCGATCCACTGATCGGGCCGGTCGATGATGGCTGGTCGGCCGGATTGTGCTCGGCCGATCGGTGATCGACGGGTGTGATTCGCCGCTGCGCGGCGCGGCCGGAGACCGTTTCTCACCGGGGGTGACGTCCACAGGGCGTCACCCCCGCGCTGTACTGCGGTTCCCTGCGGCACACGTCACGCGATGGCAACTGAAAGTAGTCGGGACCACCGGGGCGAGCGGGGTATGGCTAACCTGCGGAGACGGTAGCTCCTGGCCGCACTCGTACTTCCCTCAAGGACGGAGTGGAGCATGACTACTTTCGGTGACGACGAGCCGGTCGTGGGCCGGGCCCGCCCACCCATGGGGCCGCCGCCCGCCCAGGGCCGGGCCGGGGTGCCCCGGCCCGTGACGCCGCCCGCCGCCCCGGTGGCCGCGAGGGCGCGGGTAGCGCCGCCGGGGCGCGAGAAGAGACCCGTGGCCGCCGATACGAAGCGCCGGAAACGGCGGGCGCTGATCGCGGCCGCGATCGGCGTGGCGATCATGCTGAGCGGCGTCGGGCTGATCGCGGGCACCTACTTCTACGCCAAGACGCCGCGGCCGGAGGAGCTGGCGCTCAAGGAGAACACCGAGGTCTTCTCCGCCGACGGCAAGCAGATCGCCAAGCTCGGCGCGGAGAACCGCACCGTGGTGCCGATGGAGACGCTGAGCGAGCCGGTGCGCAACGCGCTGATCGCGGGCGAGGACAAGAAGTTCTACCAGCACAGCGGCATCGACCTGTGGGGCATCGCGCGGGCCGCGTGGAACAACCTGACCGGCGGCGAGACCCAGGGCGCGTCCACGATCACCCAGCAGTACGCCCGCGCCGCGGCCGACGACCTGGAGATCACGTACGCGCGCAAGATGCGCGAGGCGGTGATGGCCCGCAAGCTGGAGGAGGAGTTCAGCAAGACCCAGATCATGGGCTTCTACCTGAACACCGTCTACTTCGGCCGCAGCGCCTACGGCGTCGGGGCGGCGGCGCAGGCGTACTTCGGCACGGACGCGGCGAAGCTCACCGTGCCCCAGGCGGCGGTGCTCGGCGCGGTGCTGCGCCAGCCCGAGCCCAGCGACACGTTCGCCGGCTACGACCCGCACCACAACTCCGCGGCGGCTCGGGAACGCTGGAACTACGTGCTCAACAACATGGTCGAGATGGGCTGGCTGAGCGCGGCCGACCGGCAGGCGGCGGTGTACCCGGAGGACACGCTGAAGCCGTACAAGCCCGGCCAGCACGCGGGGGAATGGGGCTACCAGGACCGGCCCACCGGCAATGTGATCAACTACGTGGCCGACGAGATGCGCGCCTGGAACATCCCGGACTGGCGCAGCGGCGGCTACCGGATCACCACGTCGATCGACTCGCGGGCGCAGGCGGCGCTGGAGAAGCAGATCAACCGCACCCACCAGTGGAAGCGCACCTGCTCCACCAAGGACGGCAAGGAGACCTGCACCGAGACGCTGGAGAAGGCGGTCGACGCCAGGGGCACCCAGCTCTACGGGCAGCCGAAGAACCTGATGGCGGCGGCCGTCGCGATCGACCCGCGCAACGGCCGGGTCATCGCGTACTACGGCGGCAACGACGGCACCGGGGTCGACTACGCGGGCAGCAACGGCAAGGGCGGCGACGAGTTCGGCGGCCACCCGCCCGCCTCCTCCTTCAAGATCTACACGCTGGCGGCGGCGCTGGAGAACGGCTACTCCATCAAGAGCCGCTTCGACTCCACCGCGCTGTCCAAGAAGAACGGCGACGAGGCCGACGTGTCGAACTCGGGCCGGGACAACGACGTCAGCTGCGGGAAGTACTGCACGCTGGAGCTGATGACGGTCAAGTCGTACAACGTGCCGTTCTTCAAGATCGCGCGGGACATCGGCCCCGAGAAGGTGGTCGACCTCGCCAAGCGGGCGGGCGTCACCACCATGTGGTCCAACGACGGCAAGGCCCAGCACCTGGGTCAGGACGGCGCGAAGACCGGCCGGGGCACGTTCGATTACCAGGTCGGCTTCGGCCAGTATCCGATCACCGTGCTGGACCACGCGTCCGGCGCCGCCACCTTCGCCGCGCACGGCACCTACCGCAAGCCGCACTTCGTGGTGAAGGTCGAGCGCAAGGACCGGCAGACCGGCGAGTGGAAGCCGGTGGAGGGGCTGGGGGAGAAGGTCGAGTCGCGCAAGGCGTTCACCACGGAGATCGCCGACGAGGTGACCTCGGTGCTCAAGCAGATCCCGGGCGTGCACTCGCTGTCCGGGCGCGAAGCCGCGGGCAAGACCGGCACCTGGGAGAACGGCCAGCGCAAGGCCAACGGGGAGAAGGTGCACCCCGGTAAGAACTCGCACGCCTGGTTCGTCGGCTACACCCCGCAGATCGCGGCGGCGGTCTGGGTCGGCAACGTCCGCCAGGAACTGCCGATCGTCGACAAGAACGGCGACAACATCGCCGGCGCGAAGCTTCCCGGCCAGATCTGGGAGGAGTTCATGAACGAGGCCCACAAGGCCATGAACCTCAAGCCGGAGCCGCTGCCCGACGGCACCGACGGCCGGATCGGCGACCCGGACAAGGGCGACGGCGCGTCCCCGGCCCCGCCCCCGCCCTCACCCTCGCCGAGCTGCCAGCCCGGCGAGTGCGAGCCGTCCACCGAGCCCAGCAGCTCGCCCGAGCCCGAGCCCAGCAAGTCCCCCTCGCCCAAGCCCAACCCGCCGTCCCCCAGCGTCAAACCCCCGAACCCCTGACGGCGAGAGGAAGGGCACCTTCGTCGGCTCGCGTCAGCGAGACGAGCAGCAGCTCGGCTCGTTTCCGATGTAGAAGGTGCCCTTCCTGACGTTCACAGCCAGCCGGAGCGGCGGAAGGCCCGGTACATCAGGACCGCTATGGTGAGCATCAGCAGCAGGACCGCCGGGTAGCCGAAGCGCCACTGGAGTTCCGGCATGTACACGAAGTTCATGCCGTAGATGCCGGCCAGCGCCGTCTGCGCGGCGGCCATGGCGGCCCACGCCGCGATCTTGCGCATGTCGTTGTTCTGGTCCACCGACAGCTGCGCCAGCCGCGCCTGCAGGATCGAGTTCAGCAGGTCGTCGTACGTGACGATGCGCTCGACCGTACGCAGCAGGTGGTCGTTGACGTCGCGGAAGTAGCGCCGGATCTCCTTGGCCAGCCCCTCCTTGTCCTCGGCGAGCATGCCCAGCGGCTGCTGGAGCGGGGCCACCGCCCGCTTGAACTCCATCAGCTCGCGCTTGAGCTGGTAGATCTGCGCCGCACGGTTCTGCGGCTGGTGGCCGAAGACGTGATCCTCCAGCTCGTCGATGTCGTTCTCGAACGCGACCGCGACCTCCAGGTACGAGTCCACCAGCCGGTCGGCCACCGCGTGCGCCACCGCCCACGGCCCCAGGGCGAGCCGCTCGGGCCGCCGCTCCAGCTCGGCACGCACCGGGGCCAGCTCCCCGGCCGGGCCGTGCCGCACCGTGATCACGTAGCGCTCGCCGATGAAGACGGCCACCGAGCCGGTCTCCACCACCTCGCACGTCTCGGTCAGCTCCGGGTGCTCGACGTAGCGGGTGGTGCGCAGCACGAACACCGTCACGTCGGCGAAGCGCTCGATCTTGGGGCGCTGCCGCCGGGTGGTCGCCGCCTCCACCGCCAGCTCGTCCAGGCCGAAGCGCTTGGCGACGGGCGCGAAGTCCGCCTCGGTGGGCTCGTGCAGGCCCAGCCACAGGAACGCCCCGGGCGCTGCGCGCACCGTCTCCAGGCCGGAGTCGTAGTCGCAGGCGCCCGGGCGCCGCCGGCCGTCGACGTACACGGCGCAGTCGACGATGCGGCCGGACAGGTCCGCGGGCTCGGGCGGGGCCGGGTGGGCCGGGCCGGCCGGGCGGATGCGCTCGGCGGCCTTGCGCAGGGGCCGGGCCCAGGCCCAGGAGACGCCCGTCGGGTGCTGCTCGTCGCGCACGGTCACCCCCTCCGGATGATCTTAATCGGTCACAGGCGCTGGAAAGGTGACGCGTAGCTGAACACTCCGGTCAGCGCCGGGTCGTACGCCGACAGCGCCCGCGCCTGGAAGGCGCCGCCCCACTCGGCCACCGGCGGGACGACGCCCAGCTCCTGCGCAGGCCGGAAGCCGAAGCGGGAGTAGTAGTCCGGGTCGCCCAGCAGCAGCACCAGCGGCTCGCCGAGCGCGTCGGCGGCGCCGAGCACCGCGTGCATCAGGGCGCTGCCCACCCCGGAGCGCTGCCGGTCGGGGCGTACGCTCAGCGGCCCCAGGCCCAGCGCGGGCCGGTCGCCGACGTGCCCCCGGGTGCACACCACGTGCCCGACGACCTCGCCGCCGTCGACGGCGACCAGCGACAGCGCGGGCAGCCAGCCCTCGTCCGTGCGCAGCTCGTCGAGCAGGCCCGCCTCGACCTGCGGCGCGGGGGCGTAGCGGGGAGCGAAGGCGGCCTCGGTCAGCGCGCGCACCGCCGCGACGTCGGCGGGTTCTTCTCGTCTGATCAGCACGGGTTGATCGTGCCGTACGGCGAGTGCGCGCCGTCGCCCGCCCCGTCGACCTCGGCGCTGCCACGGACCTGCAGCTTGCGCCGGGCGCGCTCGTAGAACGAGGTGTGGCCGAGGCGCACCACCCGGGCCGCGTCGGCCAGCGCGCGCACGGCCAGCCGGTCGCCGGGCCCGACGTAACCGTCCACCCGCCCGTCGACCTCGACGGCCAGCCGGCCGCTGCGCGGCAGCACGTCCAGGGCCAGCGCCTCGTCGGCGGAGAGCACCATGGCCCGGTTGAAGCTGGAGTGCGCGGCGGCGGCCACGACCAGCACCGCCCGCACCGTCGGCGAGACGATCGGGCCGCCGCTGGAGAAGCTGTACGCGGTCGAGCCGGTCGGCGTGGCCACGATGACGGCGTCGGCGGCGTACCGCACGAACGCGTGGTCCTCGACCCGGATCGCCACCGCGGCCAGGCCGTCCCCGGGGATACGGCACAGCGCGATGTCGTTGAACGCGGTCACCTCCCGCCCGTCGGGCAGGGTGGTGCGCACCGCCAGCCGCGACTCCACCGAGTAGTGGTGGTTGTCGATCGCGGACAGCGCCGTGGGCAGGCCCTCCACATCGATCTCGGGCAGGAAGCCGAGCCGCCCCAGGTTGACCCCGAGCACGGGCGTCGCCCGCCCCGCGCCCAGCCGCATGGTGCGCAGCATCGTCCCGTCGCCGCCCAGGCTGACCAGCAGGCTGGACCGCTCGGCCAGCTCCGCCGGGCCGACCGCGACCGCCTCGCACGCGATCCGGCCCACCTCGTCGGGCAGGCCGAGCACGGTCACGTCACGGCGGCGGGCCCAGTCGGTGATCGTCCTGATGGCGGGCGCGGAGTCACGCTCCGGATGCAGCACCAGCCCGACCGTTCGTACCAGGCCCACGCTGCCACTCTACGGTCCGGCATGCCCCGGTCCGGCGGCTTTGGGCAGCGCCGCCCAGACCGCCGGGACGGCCAGCAGCACCGGCAGCACCGGACCCCACGCGGGCAGGCCCGGCAGCGTCAGCCAGGCCAGCCAGCCCAGGCAGAGCAGCCCCGCCGCCGGTGCGGTCCCGCGCCGGGGACGCCGGAACGCGGTGTACGCGCCGCAGGCCAGCGGCACCACGGCCAGCATCACGGCGAGGCCCGCGGTGCGCACCGGCACCCAACCGCCGATGGCCCAGTCGTTGCTGTAGACCCCTACCGCGTACGCCGCCGCCAGCGTGCCCGCCGCCGCGGCCCCGGCCTGTGCGAGCACCCGGCGCGTCGCGCTCGGCCCGAGCAGCAGTCCCGCACCGACGCACACCGTGACCGTGGCCGCCACGTGCCCGGTGACCGCGTCCAGCAGCCCCGCGAACACCAGCAGCCCGCCCGCGTATCCGGCCAGCAGCGACCCGGCCGCCGCGCGCGCCGGAGTCCCGGCCGGGCCGACGCCGACCGGACCACCGGCCTCCACGCCACCTGCCGGACTCGGGCCTGCCTTCGCGCCCGCGGCACTCGCCGGGCGGCAGCCGCGAACCGCGGCCGGTCGTGCAGCAGCGGATACGCCTGCGGCACGGCGGGACGTGCGCAAGTGGGCCATGGCGCCCACGACCACGCAGGTGCCGAGCAGCACCTGCGCCAGGCGGCCGAAGCGCGGCAGCTCGCCCGTCACCGGCCAGCTCGCGGCGTCGAACGGCCCGAGCCAGGCGCCCGGCAGCGCGATCAGCAGCGTCGCCCACAGCCAGGGCCGGGCGGCCCCGCCGCGCCGGAGATCGGCCAGGGCCAGGCACGCGAGCACCGCGACCGCCGCCGCGACCACGAGCCCGGCCTGCGCCACGGCGGGCTGGTAGTAACCGGTGTGCGGGTGGCCGGGCGTGCCGTCGCGCCACAGGTGGGTGACCACGTCCGCGCCGCAGGCCACGGCGACCGCGCCGAGCGCCGGAGCGGCCCGCCGTTCGGCGCCGCGCCGGAACCCGTCCGTGCCCGCCAGCGCGAGCAGCCCGAACACCGCGAGCGCCATGAGCACCCAGAGCGGCGGCCGGTCGTACACCGTCATCGGTGCGACCAGGGGCAGCACCGCCGTGACGGCCAGCGCCCCGGCCAGCGCCGGCCGGAGGAGCCGGGCCGGAGCCAGCAGCGCCACGGCACCCGCGGCCAGCCATGCGGCGTACGCGACCGGCCCGAGCGTCGGCGGTCCCAGCGGCTCCACCCGCCCCCACAGGAACGCGCTCAGCCCGCCGGTCAGTGCCAGCGCGACGGGCGCGGCCCGGGTGAGGCCGTCGGCCAGGCCGTCGACGGTGGCCAGGCCCAGCCGGGTCCGCAGGCCGCCCTCGACCAGGTCGGCCAGGTCGCCCACGGTGGGCCGGGTCCGGCCCGGCGGGGCCAGGTCGAGCAGGGTGGTGAGCAGCTCGTCCCCACGGGCGTCGCGATAGGACTGCGGGTAGCACCGCAGCACCTGGCGATAGCGGCGCTCCAGCGGGCTCATGTCGTGGCCGGGCCGCGCACGTGCTGCCGCAGCCGCGCCGCCGCCGCGCGCGCGTTGTCCGCCATCCGGTCCACCTCGGCCGCCAGCAGGTCGGCGCCCGGGTCGGTCAGCCGGTAGTAGCGGCGCAGCCGGCCGTCGACGACCTCCTCGCCCTCCTGCGCCACCAGGCCCTGCTCGCTGAGCCGGTCCAGCGCGCCGTAGAGCGTGCCGGGGCGCAGCGTCACCCGGCCGCCGGAGAGCGCGGCCACCTCCTGGATCACGCCGTACCCGTGCATCGGGCCTGTGGCCAGCGCGGACAGGATGAGAAAGGTCGGCTCCTGCAGCGGTGCGGTCACCCCTCGACAGTACGGCGACCGGTATATGCCGTCAACCGCCCCGCAGGTGGCGATGCGCGGGCGGGGTCAGGTGCCGCGGGGCTTGGCGCGGCGGGTGGGCTCGGCCGCGGTCGGGTCCTCCGGCCACGGGTGGCGCGGGTAGCGGCCGCGCAGCTCGGCCCGGACCTGCGGGTATCCGTTGCGCCAGAACGAGACCAGGTCACCGGTGACGGCGGCCGGCCGCCCGGCAGGGGAGAGCAGGTGCAGCACCACCGGCACCCGGTCCCCGGCCAGCCGGGGCGTACGGGTCCAGCCGAACACCTCCTGCACCTTCACCGCCAGCACCGGTGCGGCCGGGTCGGTGTAGTCGACGCGGACGCGCGAACCGCTGGGCACCTCCAGCCGCTCCGGCGCGAGCTGGTCCAGCTGCGCGGCCTGCGGCCAGGGCAGCAGCGTGCGCAGCGCCGCCGCCACGTCGATCCGCTGCAGGTCGTCGCGGCGGCGGGCGGTGCCCAGCGCACCGCCGAGCCACTGCCCGGCCCGCGCCAGCAGCGCCTCGTCGTCGACGGCGGGCCACGGGTCGCCGAGCGCGTGCGCGCAGAACGCCATACGCTCGCGCAGCGCCGTGGCCTCGGGCGTCCAGCGCAGCAGCCGCAGCCCCTCCCGGCGCAGGCCCTCGGCGAGGGCGGCCGCGACCAGCTCCCGGTCCGGCCTGGTCAGGGGCCGCTCGGTCAGCGTGATCGCGCCGAGCCGGGTGACCTGGCGGGCCACCACGTCCCCGTCGGCCCAGACGATCTCGTCTGCGGTGGCCAGCAGCGCGGCGGCGGACTGCCGCGCGGTCGCCTCGTCGGTGGCCGCGGCCAGCCGGATGCGGGCGGAGCTGCTGCCCGGCTGCCGGTCGGCGGCCGCCACGGCCAGCCACGGCACCCCGGTCAGCGGCGAACCGGGCGCCAGCTCCGCCGCGGTGCCTCCGGCCATCAGGTAGGTCCGCCCGCCGGGCGTACGCAGCCGCGCCACCCGCTCCGGGTAGGCCAGCCCGACCACCAGCGCCGCGGCCAGGTCGTCCGGCAGCCGTCCACCGCCCGGCCGGCCGGGCGCGCGGTCGGGGTTCGCCGTCGCGCGATCCCGGCCGCCGCCATGCTGATCCGGCGGTGCGGTGCACTCTCCACGCTGGTCCGGCGGCCCCGCGGCCGCTCCACTCCTGGAGGCGGGGGTGAGGCGGCGGACCTCGGTGCGCCAGGCGGCGCTCGCGGCCGGGTCCACGCCGTCGCGCAGGCGGCGCCAGGCGGCGGACAGGTCGTCGGTCGGGATCGGAGTGTCTGCGGCCAGCAGCGCGACCACCTCGGCGGCGCGGTGCGCGCCGAGTTCCGCCGACGCGTCGAGCAGGGCGCGGGCCAGGCGCGGGTGCGCGCCCACGGCGGCGATCGCGCGGCCGCGTGCGGTGACCCGGGCTTCGGCGTCGAGCGCCCCGAGCGCGGTCAGCGTCTCCCGGGCCACCTGCGCGGCGGCGGCCGGGGGCGGGTCGAGCAGCGCCAGCCCGGACCCGTCCGCGCTGGACCAGCAGGCGAGCTGGAGCACGAACGCGGTCAGGTCGGCCGACGCGATCTCGGGGTCGGGGTGCTCCGGCAGCCGCGGGTGCTCGGCCTGCGACCAGCACCGGTACGCGACGCCCGGCCCCTGCCGCCCGGCCCGCCCGGCCCGCTGGTGCGCCGCGGCGCGCGAGGCCCGCACCGTGACCAGCGCGCCCAGCCCGCGCCCGAGGTCGGTGCGCGGCACCCGGGCCAGCCCCGCGTCGACGACGACGCGTACCCCGGGCACGGTGAGGCTGCTCTCGGCGACCGCGGTGGCCAGCACGACGCGGCGGCGCGGGCCCGGCCGCAGCGCGGCGTCCTGGGTGCCCGCGGCCTGCCGTCCGTGCAGTCTGAGCAGGTCGATGCCGGGCAGGCCGCCCAGCCGGGCCGCGACGCCGTCCAGCTCACCGGCGCCGGGCAGGAAGACGAGCAGGTCACCCTCGGTGTCGCGCAGCGCCTCGCGGGTCACGGCGGCGACGTGGTCGAGCAGGCGCGGATCGACGCGCAGGCCGTACGGCGCGTCCACCGGCCCGGTGGGCGGGCGCCAGCGCTCCTCGACCGGATACGGGCTGCCGGTGGCGGTGACCACCGGCGTGCCCGGCCCCAGGGCGGCGGACAGGCGGGCGGCCTGCGCGGTCGCGGAGGCGGCGACCAGCCGCAGGTCGGGGCGCAGCGCGGCGCGCACGTCGGTGGTGAAGGCCAGGGCCAGATCCGTGTCGAGCTGGCGCTCGTGCACCTCGTCGAGCAGGATCGCGCCCACCCCGGCCAGTTCGGGGTCGTGCTGGAGCCGCTGTACGAGCAGGCCGGTGGTGACCACCTCGACCCGGGTGTCGCGGCCGGTGCGGCTGTCGCCGCGCACGCTGTAGCCGATCGGGCCGCCCAGCGGGGTGCCGGTCAGCTCGGCCATGCGCCGGGCGGCGGCGCGGGCGGCCACCCGGCGCGGCTCGGCCACCACGATCCGGCCCTCGTACGCGCCCGCGAGCGCGAGCGGCGCCAGCGTGGTCTTGCCGGAGCCCGGCGGCGCGACCAGCACCGCGGTGCCCGGCCCGGCCAGCGCGTCCAGCAGCGCGGGCAGCGCCGCGCGGACCGGGAGGTCGGTCTCAGCCGAGTCGGGAAGCACCCGCCCAGTCTGCCGAACCCGCCCACCGGCCCGGCAACCCGGCACGCACCGTTCCCCCCGTCCGATTGGGCGGCTGCAGTTTCGGGGAAACTGCACGTTCGCCTCTCGCGTTTCCTGCACTTTCCCCGAAACTGCGTCCAGCGGGACGGGCGTGGGGCGGATCAGGGGCGGATGAAGGCGATCATGGGGGTGAGGGCGGCGGTCTGCAGGACCATGGCGGTGGCGATCACCGCGATCGGCCAGGTCCGGGACGAGCGGGCGCAGACCCAGGCCACGGAGATCTGCACGAACACCGCGAGGAAGATCCACAGCCGGGTGGTCTCGCCGCGGTTGATGCCGACCAGGTCCAGGAAGGCGAGCACGGCCAGCCCGGACAGGGTGAGCACGGCCGCAGTCCGGGTGACGCCCCGGCGCACCGCGTCCCAGGCCGCCCAGCCCAGCGCGACGCACCCGGCGATACCCGCGCACAGCGCGAAGTCGCCCAGGTTGCGCACCACCCAGACGTCGTACGGCCGGTGCGCGCGCTCGTTGAAGTCGGTGGCGTCGGCCAGCACCTCGGCGAGGTTCACGAACAGGTCGTAGCCGAACACGGCCCGCATGCCCAGGTACGCCGCGGCGAACGCGCCCAGCGTCAGCGACACCAGCCGCAGCAGGTCGAACCCGGACAGCTCGCGCCGGTAGAGCGCGAGCGCGGCCAGCCCGGCGAAGGTCAGCCCCATCACCAGCGGCAGCGGCTCGAAGAAGAACACCAGGTACAGCGAGGCGCCCAGGCCGACCGCCCAGCCCCAGTGCGGGTTGCGCAGGAAGCGCACGAACAGCCACAGCGCCAGCAGGATGGGCAGCGGCGACACGGTGTTCAGGATCGGCAGGAAGAACAGCCGGCCCGGCACCAGCAGGCACAGGATCATGGCGTACACCGCGACCCGGCCGTCGCCGAGCACCTCCCGCACGATCAGGTAGATCAGCAGCGCGGCCAGGCTGGACAGCGCCGTGATCAGCACCCCGAGCGCCGCGGGCGACGTGCTGACCGTGCTGAGCAGGTGGTAGAGCAGCGTCTTGCCGGGCATGTTGGACCGGGCGTGCTGCGGCAGCTCGTGCACGATCTCGGTGAAGCGGGTCAGGTACTCGTACGCGCCGAAGCGCAGCGACGGGGTGTAGAACGAGTTCGCCTTGTCGCTGGCGACGATCGCGCCCAGCGACACCTCGTCCTGGGCCCGCAGCAGCAGCTGCAGCGGCACCGCCGTGGCCAGCCACATGCCCACGGCCAGGCGCTCGCGGCCGCCCGCCAGCACCCGGTGGGTCAGCCACAGCAGCGCCAGCACGGCCGCCGCCGCGCCCGCGAACGGCAGCAGCATCTCCCACGAGAAGACGCCCACGTAGCGGTAGCGCCAGGCGCCCGCGCGCGAGCCGGCGGGCAGCAGCCGCAGCGCCGCCAGCACGGCGGCGACCAGGGTCAGCCCGGCCCCGGCCAGCACCACGGCGGTGACGGCGCGCGGCGTACGGTCCGCCACCGCCACCGGCACGGGCGTCGCAGCGGGGGGCCGTTCGACGGTGAGCAGTGGGCTGTCCGGCACGAGCGGGTCCTTCCACGTGGGTATGGAAAAGCAGCCTGCCCGGGGGAGTCAGGCACGCGACACAAGCAACGGAGCAATCCCGACCCGGATACGGCCCGCTGCGTGACACGGTCAGCCGGTGCCCGGCCGGGACGGTCGGCCGCGGCGCGATGGGACAGGACTTAGGGTGGTCGGCGGACCCCGAGATCCCCGGAGGCGGCGATGCACCCGTTGCGTGAGGCGTACCTGCAGGCGGCACGGTCGGCCGCGGCGCTGCTCGGCGACCCGGCCGTGGCGGCCGCGTGGGAGCGGCCCAGCGCGCTGGCCGGGTTCACCGTCAGCGGGCTCGCCGGGCACCTGGCCGGCCAGGTCGTCGCGCTGCCCCGGGTGCTGGCCGCGCCCGTCCCGGACGGCCCGCCGGTCGCGCTGCTGGACCACTACACCAAGGTGCGCTGGATCGGCGCGGACCTGGACGCCGACATCAACGTGCAGATCCGCGACGGCGGCGAGAAGGCCGCGTCGATCGGCGCCCCGGCGCTGGCGGCGCAGACCGCCGAGGCGGCACGGGAGCTGGCCGGGCTGCTCGCCGAGGCGCCGGGCGAGCGGCTGATCAGCCCGCCCGCCGGGCCGTGGGCGCTGCGGCTGGACGACTTCCTGGTGACCCGGATGATGGAGATCGCCGTGCACTCCGACGACCTGGCGTACAGCGTCGGCGTGCCCGCCCCGCAGCTGCCCGGCGCGGTGCTGGAGCCGGTGCTCGCGCTGCTCAGCGGCCTCGCCGTACGCCGGCACGGGCAGGCCGCGGTGCTCCGCGCGCTGAGCCGTGCCGAGCGCGCCCCCGCGTCCGTGACCGCGTTCTGAGGAGCCGTACGTGCAGCTCACCATCGACCACGACAGCGCGGTCCCGCCGTACGAGCAGGTCCGGCTGGGCATCGCCGAGCTGATCGGGAGCGGGCGCCTGCCTGTGGGCGCGCACCTGCCCACCATCCGGCAGCTCGCCGCCGACCTGGGCCTGGCCGTGAACACGGTGGCCCGCTCGTACCGCGAGCTGGAGGCGGCCGGGCTGGTGACGACCCGGCCGAGGCACGGCACCACGGTCGCCGAGCGCCGCCCCGGCCTGCCGCCCGGCGAGGTGCTGACCCGCCTCGACGCGGCCGCGCGGGCCTACCGGGCCGCCGCCCGCGAGCTGGGCGTCAGCCTCGACGGCGCGCTGCAGGCCCTGCGGCGCGTCGACGCCGAGGACCCGGCACGCCCCTCCTGAGTGGCTGAGCTGGGCATATGCTGGCCGTGTGGCGGACGGGGCCGCGGGTCGCTACCTCGCGATCGCCGATCACGGGCTGATCGGCGACCTGCGCAGCGTGGCCCTGGTCGGGGTGAACGGCACCATCGACTGGTACTGCTGCCCGCGTTTCGACTCGCCCAGCGTCTTCGCCTCGCTGCTGGACGCCGACCGGGGCGGGAAGTTCGAGCTGGCCCCGACCGTGCCGGCGGAGACCAAGCAGTTCTACTTCCCGGACACCAACGTCCTGATCACGCGCTTCTTCGCGTACGACGGCGTGGGGGAGATCCAGGACTTCATGCCCATCGTGGGCGACCCCACCGAGGCGGGGCGGCACCGGCTGATCCGCCGCGTGCTCTGCGTACGCGGCAAGCTGCCCTTCGCCGCGCTGGTCGCGCCCCGGTTCGACTACGGCCGGGCGCGGCACGAGGTGCACCGCGACGGCGACCGGACGGTGTTCGACTGCCACATGCTGACGCTGGCGCTGACCAGCAGCGTTGAGGTCACCGTCGACGGCGGCGACGCGCGGGCCGAGTTCACCCTCGCCGAGGGCGAGACGGCGGTGTTCGCGCTGGACCGGGTCTCCGACCAGGTGCGCCCCCGGTCCTGCCCGCTGGCCGAGGCGGAGGAGCAGTTCGAGGAGACCGTGCGCTACTGGCGGCGCTGGCTGTCCACCTCGCGCTACCGGGGCCGGTGGCGGGAGATGGTGCACCGCTCGGCGCTCACCCTCAAGCTGCTCACCTACGCCCCGACCGGCGCGATCGTCGCCGCCGCGACCACCAGCCTGCCGGAGCAGATCGGCGGCGAGCGCAACTGGGACTACCGCTACGTGTGGATCCGCGACGCGGCGTTCTGCCTGTACGCGATGCTGCGGCTGGGCTTCTCCGAGGAGGCCGCGGCGTTCATGGACTTCCTGGACCGGCACGTGGCGATGCGCGGCGACGGCCCCGACGGCCCGCTGCAGATCCTGTACGGCATCGACGGCCGCACCGACCTCGCCGAGCAGGAGCTGCCGCACCTGGAGGGCTACCGCTGCTCGGCGCCGGTGCGCATCGGCAACAACGCGGTGGGCCAGCTCCAGCTGGACATCTACGGCGCGCTGATCGACTCGATCTACCTGTACGACAAGTGGGCGCACCCGATCTCCAGCGACCGCTGGGAGGAGGTGATCGCGATCGTCGACTGGGTCTGCGGCAACTGGAATCAGCCCGACGAGGGCATCTGGGAGACCCGCGGCGGCCGCCACAATTTCCTCTACTCCCGCCTGATGTGCTGGGTCGCCATCGAACGCGCCATCCGCATGGCCGTGCGCCGGGGCCTGCCCGCCGACCTGCCGCACTGGCGGCAGACCCGCGACGACATCTACTACCAGATCATGCGCAAGGGCTTCTCCACCGACCGCCAGGCGTTCACCCAGCACGAGGACGCCGACGTGCTCGACGCCGCGGTGCTGATGATGCCGATGGCGAAGTTCATGTCCCCGTCGGACCCCAAGTGGCTGTCCACGCTGGACGCCCTCACCCACGATCTGGTCTCGGACTCCCTCGTCTACCGCTACGACCCCGCGGTCAGCCCCGACGGCCTGCGCGGTGTCGAGGGCACCTTCTCCATCTGCTCCTTCTGGTACGTCGAGGCGCTCGCCCGCGCCGGCCGCCTCGACGACGCCCGCCTGGCCTTCGAGAAGATGCTCACCTACGCCAACCACGTGGGCCTGTTCGCCGAGCAGATCGGCCACACCGGCGAGCAGCTCGGCAACTTCCCCCAGGCCTTCACCCACCTGTCCCTCATCTCCGCCGCCGTCAACCTCGACCGCGCCCTCGGCTGAGGGAGCCGGTCAACATGTGGGCGCGGCGGGGCGGTGCGGGTGGGCGGCTTGTTAGGCTGGGCGGTGGGCCGTGACTGGCGCGCTGGGATGGGTCACCATCGGGGAGCGGCTCCGTCACCGTGACGCTGTGCCGTGCGCCTGGGCCTCTTCCATCACGTCAAGGAGGTCCGATGTCTGACGCGTCCCTGTCCAGCGAGTCCCTTGCCTACCGGCACGCGCTGGACGTCATCGCCGCGGTCGAGCCGACCGTCGCCGCCGCCATCGGCGCCGAGATCGCCGACCAGCGCGACTCCCTCAAGCTGATCGCCAGCGAGAACTACGCCTCGCCCGCGACCCTGCTGGCCATGGGCAACTGGTTCAGCGACAAGTACGCCGAGGGCACCGTCGGCCGCCGCTTCTACGCCGGCTGCAAGAACGTCGACACCGTCGAGGCGCTCGCCGCGCAGCACGCCCGCGAGCTGTTCGGCGCGCAGCACGCGTACGTGCAGCCGCACTCCGGCATCGACGCCAACCTGGTCGCCTTCTGGGCCGTGCTCGCCCAGCGGGTCGAGGCCCCGGCGCTGGCCAAGGCGCAGGCCCGCCACGTCAACGACCTGTCCGAGGCCGACTGGGCGCAGCTGCGCCGGGACCTCGGCGACCAGCGCATGCTGGGCATGTCGCTGGACGCGGGCGGTCACCTCACCCACGGCTTCCGCCCCAACATCTCCGGCAAGATGTTCGAGCAGCGCAGCTACGGCACCGACCCGGCGACGGGCCTGCTCGACTACGACGCGCTCGCCAAGACGGCGCGCGAGTTCCGGCCGCTGATCATCGTCGCGGGCTACTCGGCGTACCCCCGCCTGGTGAACTTCCGGATCATGCGGGAGATCGCCGACGAGGTCGGCGCGACCCTGATGGTCGACATGGCGCACTTCGCGGGCCTGGTCGCGGGCAAGGTGCTCACCGGCGACTTCGACCCGATCCCGCACGCGCAGATCGTCACCACCACCACGCACAAGTCGCTGCGCGGCCCGCGCGGCGGCATGGTGCTGTGCCAGAACGAGCTGGCCGACCAGGTCGACCGTGGCTGCCCGATGGTGCTCGGCGGCCCGCTGCCGCACGTCATGGCGGCCAAGGCGGTCGCGCTCGCCGAGGCGAAGCGGCCGGAGTTCCGCGACTACGCCCAGCGCATCGTCGACAACGCCAACGCGCTGGCCGAGGGCCTGCTGCGGCGCGGCGCGACCCTGGTCACCGGCGGCACCGACAACCACCTGGTGCTGCTGGACGTGTCGTCGTACGGCCTCACCGGCCGGCAGGCCGAGTCGGCGCTGCTGGACTCCAACATCGTCACCAACCGCAACGCGGTGCCGCAGGACCGCAACGGCGCCTGGTACACCTCCGGCATCCGCTTCGGCACCCCCGCGCTGACCACGCGCGGCCTGGGCACGGCCGAGATGGACCAGATCGCCGAGCTGATCCACACCGTGCTGTCCGGCACCACGCCCGGCACCGGCAACGACGGCAAGCCGTCCAAGGCCGCGTACGTGATGGCCGACGGCGTCGCCGACCGGGTCGCGGGGCAGACCACCGACCTGCTCGCCGGCTTCCCGCTCTACCCGACCATCGACCTGGGCTGACCTGCCCCGCCCCGGTCGGGCGGCCGGGCGTGCCGCCTGGCTTGGCGCCGGTTGGGTATCGGACCTCGCGAAGATCGCTGCTTCGTGTCAGAAAGTGCGGTGAGACCGCAGATCTTGACACCAACGCCGTTGACTTAAGGATTTGAGCGGGCTGTCAAGCCTTCTTCGAAGATGGTGACGGTGGCGTGGAAGGTGTAGGTCTGGGTCTGCTGCGGGTGTTTGCCGGCGTTGGGGCCGTATTTGCTGGTCGGGTTCTTGCGGCTGCGGGCTTTGGCGCGTTGGCGTCGTCGGGCGGGTAGCAGGTTGTCCTGCACGGCCTGTCCGATGGCGCCGACCAGTACGGCGTGGCCGGGTGGTGGTATGACGGCTTCGGCGGTGACGACCTGGTCGCGTGCGGTTTCGAGGGCGACGGTGAAGCTGGCCCGGTGGTAGTCGACGTCTGGCAGGGCGTCGACCGCGTCGACGGTGATCCGGATGATCGTCTGGTAGACGGTCAGCAGGGCCCAGAGTTCCTGGTCGATGTCGGCGGGGTGGTGGGAGCGCAGGACCCGCTCGTCCAGGATCGTGGACTTGATCGACAGGTAGGTCGTCTCGACCTGCCAGCGCTGGTGGTAGAGCTGCACGAGGTCGGCCGCGGGGTAGCGGGTGTGGTCGAGCAGGCTGGTGATCAGCCGCCACTGCTCCGTGCGCACGACGCCGTCGGCGTGGGTGATCTCGACCCAGGTCTCGATGACGCGGACCTTCAGCCGGCCGTGGCCGAGAACGGACAGGTAGGAGCCGTCGGATAGCCGGGTCAGGATCAGCGGGACGCGGCCGGCACCGGAGCGGCACAGATACTGCACGCGGGTGGCCGCGATGTCGGCCAGTAGCTTCCAGCTGTCGTAGTAGGCGTCGGCCAGCAGCAGCATCCCGGCGTCGAGTTTGTCCAGCAGCCGGCGGGCGTAGACATGCTCACCGGCGCTTTCGGGCCCGAACGCCGCCCCGAGCAGGGCGCGGGTGCCGCACTCGACCAGCACGACCAGCCGCAGGTACGGGTAGCTGAACGTCATCGCCGGACCCTGGCGTTTGGGGTAGCGCGTCCTGGTGCCGGGCCGGTCGGGCACGTGCAGGGTGGTGGCGTCCACGGCGACGGTGCGAAACCCGCGCCAGAACGCCGGCCCCGTCGTGGGCCAGGCCACCGGGCCGCAGACCGCCTCGAACAGCGCGCGCAGCGGTTTGGGGCCGACGCGGCGGCGGGCGCGGGTCAGCGCCGACGCGCTCGGGCAGGCCACCGCGAGCCCGCGCAGACCGGCGACCAGTTTCGCCCACACCTGCCGGTAGGCGCACGGCTCGAACAGCGCCAGCGCCAGCACGAAGAAGATCAGCACCCGGGTCGGCAACAGCCTGACCCGCCGCTGCGTGGTGCCGGTCTCGGCTGCCACGGCATCGACCAGGTCGAAGTCGAGAACCTGGGTCAGCTCGCCCAGATGGCCCGGCGCGAACGCCCCGGCCGCTACCGTGATCGTGCGCGTGATGGCAGACTGCTGCTGCAACGGGACTCCTCGGGTCAATTCTTGGTCGAACTGATATTGAGGAGTCCCGTTCCATATCGCCAGCCGAGACGGCCTTGACGCGGCGATCAAATCCTTAAGTCAACGGCGTTGATCTTGACACGAAGCCGCGATCTTCGCCCGTTTCCGGGGGCTGGAGCCGGGAGATGATCGCGGCTTCGTGTCGAAAAGTGTGGTCAGAGCACAGGTTTGGACACGAGACAGCGATCTTGCCCAGCGGCAGCGGCAGCGGCAGCGGCGGCGGCGGCGGGCCGGGCGGCCGGGCGGCGGTGGGGGAGGCCCGTGGATCGTGGCCCGGTTTGAAGGTGCGCGGGTCGGTTAGCTTGGGCCCGTGGAGATGATGACGTTGATGGTGCTCGGGTTCGTCTGTCTGGTCGTGGTGGCGCTGGTCATCGTGATCGCGGCGGTCGCGGCGGCGGCGAGCGGCAAGGGCAAGCAGCGACAGCTGCACAAACGGGGCGGCAGCCATCCCCTCTACCACCACCACACGGGCACCGGCGCGGATCCGTCCTACCCCGACCCGGCCTGGCAGGGCAGCGACCCGGACGGGTCTCGTGGCTGGTCAGGCGGCCACGACAGCTCCCGTGGCTGGTCCGGTGGCGACTCGGGCAGCTCGGGTTCGAGCGGCTGGTCGAGCGGGGATTCGGGCAGCTCGTCGAGCGGCGGCTGGTCCGGTGGCGACTCCGGCAGCTCCTCCAGCGGCAGCAGCGACTCGGGCAGCTCCAGCAGCAGCTTCTGACCCCACCCGACCCAGCACACAACCCCCGGCCAAGCTCGCGATCTAGATGATTTGTGGTCGCTGGGACGACGACAAATCATCTAGATCCGCCGAGGGCAGGCCGCGGCCGCGGCAGATGACGACGAACGACCTGACGCGGAAGGCCCCGGCCGCAGGCGCGGACGGGGCCTTCGTCATGCCGGCGGGAGGCCGGCCGCAACCGTCAGCCCTTGTTCGGCCCAGCGGCCAGCGTGTCCACCGCGACCAGGGTGATCAGGTCGTTGAGGTCCGTGCCGAGGTAGGCGTAGTCGCCCGCGGCGTAGTAGCGGCACAGCCCCACGTCGAACACGGCCGGCTTGGTGCCGTGCTGGCAGGCGACGGCCCGGTGCCCGGCGGCGACCTTCAGCGAGCTGATGTCGTCGTTGCCCGCGTCCCCGAGCCCGCCCTGCGCGTCCTCGTGGAGGCCCGGGCCGAGCGCCGACCTGCCGCCCTTGAAGTCCCGGTCGGCGTACGCGGTCACACCGGCGCCCTTCGCCGTGTCACCGGAGACCAGCAGCAGCGAGATCGCGTCGTCGAGATCGGTGCCGGTGAGCGTGTGCTCGCCGGCCGGGAACGCGCGGCAGCGGCCGAGGTTGCCGGTGCCGCCGCCCGTGCCGCCGTCGTTCGCGCACGCCACGACCCGGTTGCCGGGCTCGACCCGCAGCGAGCTGATCGCGTTGTCGCCGACCTCCGCCAGTTCCTTGCCACGGCCCTCGTACACCCCGGCCTCCAGGCTCTGCGCCTTGCCCTTGGCCTTGGGCTCGCTGAACACGGTGACCGGCGGGCCGACCACGCCGAGCAGCGAGATCCTGCCGTTGAGCTCGCCCAGCGTGGCGTGCTCGCCGCTGCCGAGGATGCGGCACACGCCGAGGTCGGTGCCGCCCGCGCGGTCCCGGTCGCAGGCGATGAGCCGGTATCCGGCGCCGACCTTGAGCGAGCTGATCGGCGTGCTGTCGCCGCCGGCCAGTTCCCCGGCCACCGACTCGTGCATGCCCGCACCCAGCGGCTGGCTCGCTCCCTTCAGGTTCGTCTCGCGGTATCCGACGACGCCCTTGCCCTCGACCGGCCCGCCGAACACGGCGATCGACGAGATCTTGTCGTTGAACTCGCCGAGGGTGCCGTGCGACCCGGCCCCGAAATAGCGGCAGGTGCCGAGGCCGGGCGCGCCGGCCGAGCCGTCGCAGGCGACGACGCGGTAGCCGCCGGCCACCTTCAGCGAGCTGGCCGTGTTGTCCTTGAGCTTGCCGAACGCGCCGGACGCGGCGTCGAAGACGCCGGTGCCGAGGCCGCGGGACTCGCCCTTGAAGCCGCTGTCGGAGTACAGCGTCACCGGCGAGCTGGTGCCCTTGGGCGCGTACCGCACGCGCAGGATCTTCGCGCCGGAGTCGGTGGCATCGCCGATCTTGGTGTACAGCGTGGAGAAGTAGAGCCCGTCAGGTCCCGGGGCGAGCGCGGCGACGCTGGTCTTGCCGCTGCCGGTGTACTCGATCAGGGTCTTCGGGTCGTCGACCGAGCCGTCCTTGTCGAACTCGAACTCGACGATCTTCTTGCCGCGCCGCTGCGGGCCGCTGGCGTAGGTCGGGCCGCTGAGCGTGACGAACGCGTTGCCGTACTTCTCCTGCGGGAAGCCTGCCGCGTGGTAGACCTCCGGCTCGGTGAAGGTGATGTTGACCGGGCCCTGGGTCTCCTTCCAGTTGTAGAGCGCGTTCTTGGTCAGCCCGCTGGCGCCGCCGGTCCAGTGGTAGCGGCCGCCCTTGGTGATGCGGGCGAGGCGGTCGTTGACCGAGGGCCCGTTCTCGACCGAGTAGTGCTGGCCGTCGGCCGCGCGCCAGGCGCCGCCGAAGGGGTTGCGCAGCCCGTACGCCCAGATGTAGTCCTTCGCCTGGAGCTTGCCGGTGCCCTTGTAGAACGGGTTGTCGCTGGGCGCGGTGCCGTCCAGGTTCATCCGCAGGACCTTGCCGCGGAAGGAGTCCATGTCCTCGGCGGTGTCGGCGACGAAGCCGTCGCCCATGTGCACGTAGAGCTTGCCGTCCGGGCCGATGGTCAGGTTCGAGATCTGGTGCGAGGTCGACTGCTCCTCGTCCGGGAACTTGATGATCGTGCTCTGCTTGGCGGCGGTCATGCCGCCGTCGGTGCTCTGGAAACGCACGATCTTCGCCAGCAGGTCGCCGTCGTCCTGGTACAGCATGGCCGCGATGACGTCGCCGGTCTTCGGCTCGACCACGATGCCGGTCACGCCCATCTCGCCGGTGCCCGGGAACTGGGCGCTGGGGTCGAAGTCGAGCAGGTCCGCGGCGTAGGTCTTCTTCTTGAAGTCCCCGGTGACCGTGATGATCTTGCCGTACAGCTCGGTGACGTAGAACAGCGGCCTGCTCGGGTCGCTCGGGTGCTTCGGCACCATCGCGATGTTGACCGGCAGCGCGAAGTCCTCGGCCACCTCCTCGACCACGAAGCCGGGCTGGTGCACCTTCCAGTCGCCCTCGCCGGGCAGCGGCTTGCGCTCCACATCCGTCTTGAACGGCCGCGAGGAGTACGCGGTCCACGCGCCGGACGTGTCGCGGTGGCGGACCCGCAGCGTGTACTGCTTGTCCGGCAGCAGGTCGGCCCGGCCGGCGAAGGAGTTCTCGAACACGCCGTCGCCGAGGTGCACGTGGACCCGGCCGGTGCCGCTGGCGCAGGAGTCGAACCAGACCCGCTCGCCGCCGCCGGGGCTGCCCGCCCAGATCTCCCAGTCGGTGCACAGGTGCAGGTCGCCGCCGTCGCCGCCCTGCAGCGGACGCGTCTCCATGTGCACGTCCGCTGCGCTGAGCAGGCGGTTGTCCTTCTCTGGTTCGGTGATGACGGGCGCCGACGGGGCGGCGGCCCGCGCGGCCGACGGCGCGGGCGCCGCGGCGGTGGCGAACATCAGGACGCCGGACAGCAGGGCCGTGCCGAACGCCCCCACCCTGAACTCACTATTCATGCTGGATAAGCCCCCCGAATATGTCACCAAATGTGACAAACCAGGTCAGGCTACCCAGAGTGAAGATCGGTATGAAGCGCACGCGCCGGAGCCGCCGGCGGCTGTGCGCGACCGGGCCAACCGGTGCGCGACACACCTGCGGGAGGATTGCCGTGGGCCGCGCACCGGGTCCGGACAGTGGAACTGTGGGACCGGGACCGCCCCGGATAGGCCGGAGACGCTCCCACCCCGTAGAGCGCCGCCCGGGGCGGCGGCGTCACTGCACCGGGCGCACCTGGCCGGAGACGGCCGTGTCGGCGGGGGCGCCGGGCATCGCGTAACCGCGTTCAGACGCCCGGGGCGTCTGGCTCGCCCGGCCGGGCGCCCCGTTCTCCTTCGGCGACCTCGACGGATGCGCCTTGGAGGGCTGGACCTGGCTCGGCTGGATCTTGCTCGGGTCCGGCGACGTGCCGGGCTCCCCGACCGGCTGGTCGGCGTCGGCCAGCAGCGCCTCGCAGAACGCGGTCAGGTCCTGGCCACCCGCGGCCGCCATCAGCGCGGCGTACTCGGGACTGTCGGTGGCCTTCGGCTTGTCCTTCTCCGCGGTCGCCAGGAAGCTGCGGCACAGACCTTGCGCGTTGGCGGGCAGCGACGTTCCGGGCGCCACCGACGCGGACAGGCTGGGCGAGGGCGCGGGCGTGGAGGTCGCCGACGGCACCGTCCCGCGCGAACCCGCCGCCGACGGGGAGTCCCCCGGGTCCTGCTGCGGGCCGATCGGGAACGGGTTCGGCAGCACGCCGGTGCCGGTGGCGAACGCGACACCGCCCACGGTCAGCGCGGCGACCAGCGCGGCCACCTTGAGCGTGAGCGCCCGGCGCAGCGTGCGCCCGGGCCGGCCGACGGGTGCCGGGTACGCCGCGCGGAACGCCGCCAGCACCGTCTCCGCGCCGGCGTACTCCTCGGGGCGGCCCGGCGCGGCCGCGCGCATCAGCAGGTCGGCGAGGGGGTCACCGGTGGCGCGCTGGGCGAAGGCGTCGTTCAGCCGCCGCTCGGAGGCAGCCTGGTCGTGCGCGTCGAACGGTTCGGTCATGCCCCCTCCTCGCTTCGCCCGCCAGCCATCTGAGCCGCTGTCACCGGTATGAATCGCTTGCTCATATCACCTTCTTCAGCGCCGAGCGCCCGCCCGGTGTCACTCGGCGCCCCGATTCCGCTCTCCGCCGAGCACGTCGGCCAGCCGCCGCAGGCCGCGGTGTGCCGCCATCCGCACCGCGCCCGACCGCTTGCCCAGCACGTCGGCCGCGGACTGCGCGTCCAGCCCCATCACCGCGCGTAGCAGGACCGCCTCGGCCTGGTCCCGCGGCAGCGACGCGATCAGGGCCAGCGCGCCGTCGGTCGTCATCAGCTGCTCCACCGCGACCGCCGTGTCGTCGGCGGCGGGCAGATCGGCCATCGCCTCCACCGGCAGCGGCACGGACGGGCGGCGCTGGTGGTGCCGCAGGTGGTCCATGGCGCGGTGCCGGGCGATGGTCGCGGCCCAGCGCCGGAACCCGTTCTCGTCGCCCCGGAAGGTGCGCAGGTCACGCACGATCTGCAGCCACGTCTCGGAGGCCACGTCCTCGGCGTCGGAGCCGACGAGCAGCCGCAGGTAGCGCAGCAGGCCGGGCTGCACCGCGAGGTAGAGCCGGTTGAACGCGGCCTCGTCACCATGCCGGGCCGATTCCACCGCTGCCGACAGATCGACGGCAGCGTGCGGACGCACGTCGGTCACCGGCAGCTCCCCTCGCACGCGACCCTGAGCGATTGATTGTGCACACATACCACCCGTCTGTGCGAACCGGTCCGGTACGCGCCGGAGATTCGCCGCATACGGTGTGACGGACGAGGGGGCCGCGACGCTCTATCGGTGGCACGTGCGCACGTGCCCGCCGCCGGCTCCGGCCGCGGCGAGTACGAGATCAGGGCAGCGGAGATGAGCAGAAAAAAAGGCGCCAACCGACCGGTCTTCGTCGACCGCACGGGGCGTCGCCGGCGGATGTTCACACTGTTGGCCGCGGGTGGCGGGGTGCTGCTCACCCTGATGATCGGCGTCGTGGCGGCCGGCTTCCTCGGCGTGGACCCGGCTCAGCTGCCCGGTCTGCCCCAGTTGCTGCCCGACCGGCCGGTCGCCGAACTGTCGCCGACGGCCGAGCCGTCCACCAGCCCTGACGGACAGACGCAGCCGTCGCCCGCCCCCGGACCCGGATCGGTGACGCCCACCCCCGTGAAGCAGACCGGCAAGCCGACGCCCGAGCCCTCGTCGACCACCCGGGGCAACCGGCCCAGCGACCGCCCGCACCCCACGCAGTCGAAGAAGAATCCGTAACGATGACCCGTCACCTGAAGCGGCGCGAGCCCCGGGCCCACTGGCTGCTGCTGGCGCTGTTCCTCACCGTCGCCCTGGCCGGGCTGTGCCTCAACGGCTACGTCGAGCACGTCGGCGCGGAGGGCAGCGGCCCGCACCCGATCACCGACGACCGCCCCGCCGCCGCCGACGTGCTCGAAGGCGGTCCCGTGCAGCGGCCCGCCGCCGACGGCACCGTCACCACCAGCGCGATGCCGGCCAAGACCATCGCGCTCACCTTCGACGACGGACCGGACCCGCAGTGGACCCCGAAGATCCTCGACGTGCTCGCCCGGCATGACGCCGCCGCGACCTTCTTCGTGGTCGGCGCCCAGGTCAACCGGCACCCCGAGCTGGCCCGGCGCATCGTCGACGAGGGCAGCGAGGTCGCCGCGCACACCTTCACCCACGTCGACCTGTCCTCGACACCGGCCTGGCAGCGCAGCATCGAGCTGAACCTGACCGGCAACGCCGTGGCCGCCGCCACGGGTGTGCGTGCCACCCTGATGCGCCCGCCGTACTCGGCGACCCCCGACGCGGTGACCGTCGCCGCGTACGACGCCATGCGCCAGGCCGCCGACGAGGGTTACCTGACCGTGCTCACCGACCTCGACACGCGCGACTGGGCGCGGCCCGGCGTCGAGGAGATCGTCGCCGCCGCCACCCCGGAGGGCGGGGCGGGCGCCATCGTCATGATGCACGACTCCGGCGGCGACCGGTCGCAGACCGTGGCCGCGCTCGACGTGCTCATCCCGCGGCTGCAGGAGCAGGGCTACCGCTTCACCACCGTCTCCCAGGCCCTCGAACTGCCCGCGGCCCCGGCCGCCGGGGCGGGCCTGCGGCTGCGCGGGCACGCCCTGCGCTGGGCGCAGCTCGGCTCGGGCTGGCTGGCCGGGGCGATGACCTGGCTCATGCTCGCCGCCGTGGTGCTCGCCCTGCTGCGCCTGATCGTGCAGATCTGGTGCGCCCGGGTGCACGTGCGCCGGGTGCGCAAGGCCGCCCGCAGGCGCAAGCGCTACGTCGGGACGGTGTCGGTGATCGTGCCCGCCTACAACGAGGCCGCCAACATCGAGGCGACCGTACGCTCGCTGCTCGCCAACGACTACCCGAACGTCGAGGTCATCGTCGTCGACGACGGCTCCAGCGACGGCACCGCCGAGATCGTGCGCCGCCTGCGCCTGCCCAACGTGTACGTCGTCGAGCAGGAGAACGCGGGCAAGCCCACCGCGCTGAACACCGGCGTCATGTTCGCCCGCGGCGACATCCTGGTCATGGTCGACGGCGACACCGTCTTCGAGCCCGACGCGATCGGCGCGCTGGTGCAGCCGCTGGCCGACCCGGCCGTCGGCGCCGTCTCCGGCAACACCAAGGTGGCCAACCGGGGCGGGCTGCTCGGCCGCTGGCAGCACCTCGAATACGTGATCGGCTTCAACCTCGACCGGCGCATGTTCGACATCCTGCAGTGCATGCCGACCGTGCCCGGCGCGATCGGCGCGTTCCGGCGCGAGGCCGTGGTCGACGTCGGCGGCGTGTCCACCCAGACACTGGCCGAGGACACCGACTTCACCATGGCGATCATCCGGGCCGGGTGGCGCGTGGTGTACGCCCCCGACGCCATCGCGTGGACCGAGGCACCCGCCTCGCTGCGGCAGCTGTGGCGGCAGCGATACCGCTGGTGTTACGGCACCATGCAGGCGATGTGGAAGCACCGGCGGGCCGTCGTCGAGTCAGGGGCGTCCGGGCGGCTGGGGCGGCGCGGGCTGGCCTACCTCACCATGTTCCAGGTGCTGCTCCCGCTGGCCGCGCCGATGGTGGACATCTACGGCGTGTACGGCGCGATCTTCCTGCCGCCGCTGCAGACCGCCGCGGTCTGGCTGGGCTTCACCGCGCTGCAGGCGCTGACGGCGGCGTACGCGTTGCGGCTGGACCGCGAGCGCTACGGCCCGATCTGGAGCCTGCCGCTGCAGCAGATCGTGTACCGGCAGCTGATGTACCTGGTCGTCATCCAGTCCACGGTGATGGCCCTTATCGGCGACCGGCTGCGCTGGCACCGCATGGTCCGCACGGGCGCCGCCACCGCCCACGCCCGCACCCACGCCTGACGGGGCGGGTGCGGGCCGGATCCTCAGGCCGTCGCCGGGCGGGGCGGGGTCGCGGGCTTGGGCACGAACTGGACGCTGAGCTCGGCATCCAGCGCTCGGGCGATGCGTTCCAGCACGTTCAGGGTGGGCACGGTGCCGCCCGCCTCGAAGCGGGCCACCGCGGACTGTGTCATGCCCGCGGCCTTGGCCAGTTCTGACTGGCTCCAGCCGCGCTGCTCACGACGTTCGCGAACCGCCTTGCCGAGTTCATAGGCCAGGCGGGTCGCCTCGTACTCCTCGACCGCGCCAGGCTCGGCCATGCGCCGGTCCCGCAGCGACCGCCAGTCACCACGTCCGGTCATCGGGCCACCTCCTCGTCGTCCAGGGTATGGGCTTCGGCGATGCAGGCGGCCAGCGCGCGCTGTGCTCGTGCCACTTCGCGGCTCTCCCGCCAGCGTGTCTTGCGGAACACGGTCAGCAGGATGACGCGCCTGTCGCCGGCGATCCAGTAGGTCACCCGCATCGGCACGCCGTCCAGATGGAAGCGCAACTCCCGCAACTTCCCGTCCAGTTGCTTCGTGTACGGCTCGCTGAGCAGCGTTCCCTGTTCGGCAAGCAGGTCGATGTAGAACGCGGCTCTCGCGAACAGCGTCGTCGGTAGTTCTTCCAGTCATTGCCGGACCTCCGGCTCCAGCTCGACGGTACCCCAGGTCATAGCATCGATGCTATGGCGATGAAGTCATTGATCGCCAACCGGGCAGTGACACATGGACATCGATGTGCGCTCTAACAGTGAACCTTGTTTCCTGTCGGGCGACACCCCAGTGGAGGTCCTCATGAGACGCCTGGCGCTCCTCATCGCCGTAATGATCGGGCTGGCCGGGCCATTGCCCGCGACGGCCGCACCCGCCCCCGCTGCGGTGCCGCTGGCGGCGGCCGCGACGCCGATCCAGATCTACGGCGCGTGGCACTGCAGCAACGACTTCTGCCTGTGGGGCACGGTGCGCTCGGTCGCCGAGTTCGACAGCCAGAACCACTGGCTGGTCGACCGCGGCGACGGCCGGCCGTCGGTCAACCTGGTCGTGCTCAGCTTCGTCAACCCGCTGAAGCTGCTGAATCAGACCACCGACGCGGCGACCCTCAACGGCGTGCCGCGCGGCATGACCCAGGAGATCGTCAACCACTTCACCTCGCGCGGCATCCGGGTGATGTTCTCCATCGGCGGCATCACCTACACCGACGACTGGGACGCGGCGCTCGCCGCCGACGGGACGCTGCTGGGCCAGCGCGCCGCGGCGGTGGCCACCCAGTTCGGGGTCGGCATCGAGATCGACTACGAGCAGAACACGAACCCGAACACGGCCGCGCTGCAGAACTTCATCACCGCGTACCGGGCGGTGCACCCGTACGACGCCTCGGGCGCCAACCCGCGGGCGCGGCTGACCATCGACGTCGCGGCCGGGGACCGGTGGCTGATCGAGCTGAACCGAAAGGCTACCGCGGACTGGCTGCGCACCGACAACCCGGTGCTGGACTGGGCCAACGCGATGGTGCCCGCGCGGCAGCCGTCGGTGTCCTCGGCGCAGGCCAACTGGCAGGAGCATGTGGACGGCAAGCCGCAGTACAGCCCGCCGGTGCCGCCGCTGGCCCCGGCCAAGTTCACCGGCGGTCTCTATGTCGCCGAGGGCGCCAAGGTCCGCCCCGAGTGCAACAACTACGCGGCGTCGCTGCAGAAGGCGCTCGCGCCGTACGTGCAGTCGGTGGCGCCCAACGGCGCGGGCACCACGGCGGGCATGCTCGGCTTCATGTTCTGGGCCGCCGAGAAGCCCTCCACCCGCGGCATCGGCACCGCCCCACCCAACACCTGCGAGAACGGCATGGGCACCGCCGCCACCGCCCTCTCCATCCCCATCCCGATGCCCCCACTCCGCCAGAGCTGACCGCCCACAAGATCGCGGCGATCTTGCACGAACTGTTAGGGATATGCCCGTTGCGGGCGTGTCGTCCCCACAGTTCGCGCAAGATCGCCGCAGGGGGCGTCACGCGCGGTAGGCGTTCCAGGCGTCGAGCATGCGAGTGGCCTGGCCGGCCGTGAACTCGTACATGCAGGCGTCGTCGGTGTAGTCCATGAAGTTGTGGATCGGGTCGAGGCCCGGCTTGCTCTTGCAGGTGTCGAGGTTGGTCGGGCAGCCGAAGGCGGCCGTCTTCTCGGCGGGGGTGTCGGCGACCTGGTCGCCCTGGCCGTTACAGCCGCCCTGGAAGGTGTGGTAGAGGTTCAGCCAGTGGCCGATCTCGTGGGTGGCGGTGTCGCCCAGGTTGTACGGGCTGGCGTTGCCGCCGGGCAGCGACTCGGCGAGGAGGACCGCGCCGTCGTACGACGTGATGTTCGACTGCGGGAAGGTCGCCCAGCCGAGCAGGTCCTGGCTGAGCAGGCCGGTGTAGATGTTGAGCGTGCCCGCGCCGCCGACGCGCAGCGCCGCCTTCATCGCCTTCTCCGTGTTGGAGTTGTAGACGATCGGGTACCAGGACGCGTTGGTGACCCGGTTGATCGACTGCAGCTGGAACGCGAACGCGGTCGCGGCCCCGCCGGTGGCGCCGGAGTACGCCTGGTTGAGGACGTTGATCTGGCTGGTGATCATCGAGTCGGGGATGTTGCCGTTGGCGCGGGTGCCGTCCTCGGAGATCACGTGCACCACCACCGGGATGGTGACGGTGGCCGCGGCCGCCGTGCCCGCCTGGGCGGGCGCCTTGCCGCGGGCCTTGAGCGCGGCCTGCAGGGCCTTCTCGTTGGCGGCGACCTCGTCGGCGGTCAGCTCGTTGGGTTCGTGCTTGGCGGCGCCGCCGGGCTTGGCCTTCGCGTGCGCGTCGGCGGCGGGTTCCACGCAGACCGGCGCGGGCGCCGCGGCCACACCGACCGCCGCCCCTCCGGTGAGAGTGGACGCCGCGACGAGCGCGGTCAGCCCGAGCGTGCTGAGGGAGCGCCTCAGGTTCATCGAATCACCTCTCCTGCCCCCGGCGCGGTGGGGTTGTCCGCGCCGTTCACATGCATGTGGGAGGGACGTTAGAGATGATCGTCGGGTATCTAAATCATTCGATTGGCTGGTCCGGTTGTCACGGCCGTGTCACGGTTCCCCTTCTGCCCGATTCGGGTCGGCCGGCGTGCCGTAGGCGGTAGAACTGGGCTGTGGCCGACAAGCTCCCGCCGGTGCCCGCAGGGCACGTCCCGCTGCCGGAGCTGGTCCGGCCCATGCTCGCCACCCTCGGCGAGCTGCCCCCGCCCGCGCAGGACGGCTGCTACGGCTACGAGCTCAAATGGGACGGTGTGCGCGCGATCGGGTACGCCGAGGGCGGCCGGGTGCGCGTGCTGACCCGCAACGACCTCGACGTCACCGCGGCATACCCGGAGCTGCTTGCCTTCGGCGCGGCGCTGGGCACGACGAGCGCGGTCTTCGACGGGGAGCTGATCGCGTTCGACGCCGCCGGCCGGGTCTCGTTCGGGGCGCTGCAGCCGCGGATGCACGTGCAGGACGCGGCGCGGGTGCGGCGGCTGGCCGCGGCGACCCCGGTCACCTATGTCCTGTTCGACCTGCTCCACCTGAACGGGTGCGACACCACGGCGCTGCCGTACCGGCAGCGCCGGGAGCTGCTGGAAGGGCTGGGGCTGTCCGGGCCGCACTGGGACACGCCGCCCTACACCGAGGGCGGCGGGCCGCGCCTGCTGGCGACCTCGCGCGAGCAGGGCCTGGAGGGCGTCATGGCGAAGCTGCTCGACGCGCCCTACGAGCCCGGCCGCCGCTCCCGTGCCTGGGTGAAGATCAAGAATCTGCGTACCCAGGAGGCCGTGATCGTCGGCTGGCGGCCCGGCCAGGGCAACCGCGCCGACACCATCGGCTCGCTGCTGCTCGGCATCCCCGGTCCGGGCGGCCTGGTGTACGCCGGGTCGGTCGGCACCGGCTTCACCCGGCAGATGCTCGGCGAGCTGCGTACGCGGCTGTCGAGACTGGAGCGGGAGGACTCACCGCTGGCCGCGCCGCCGCCCGCCCGGGACGCCCGCGACGCGCGCTGGGTGAGCCCGGAGCTGGTCGGCGAGGTGCGCTTCACCGAGTGGACGCGCGACGGCCGCCTGCGCCAACCCGCCTGGCGCGGCCTGCGCCCGGACAGGTCCCCTTGGGACGTCGTCCGCGAGTCCTGAGACGTTAAGAAGGTGCCCTTCCTTACCTGCCCAGGAGGGGGATGTCGAGGATGCCGGCGTGGTAGTCGCGGACGGCCTGGGACAGCTCGTCGATGCTGAGCTGGCCGTCGTGGTTCTCGTCGATCTGGTAGAACGCCTCCTCGGCGTGCGGCTTGGTGACGCCGATCGCCTCGATCCAGTTGCGGAACTCGACGGGGTTGATCTGGCGGTCGCCGTCGGTGTCGCACAGGTCGAGGGTCGCGCTGAGGGTCGGGCGCAGCACGGCGCTGAAGCCGGTGTCGCCCATCAGGATGATCTCGGTCTGCGCCACCCGGTCGAACTGCTTGGCCGACAGCGTGCCGTCGGGGTCCACGTGCGCCTTGGCGGCCAGGTACTCCCACATGGCCAGGTACGCGTCCATGACCGCGCGGGCCCGCGGGGAACGCTCGTCCTCGCCGAACGCGGCCACGATGCGACGGCCCTCGTTCTCGAAGTCCGAGCGGTCCACGTGCCCGTTGCCGTCGGTGTCCCACAGCCGGAACCGCCGTGCGAGCCGCTCGCTCCGAACGTCCAACATGTGTCGCACCCCCTGCTCTGCCGGCGTGACGCCGTACGGAAACCGGTGGCCTCATGATGGGAACCCGTCAGCCGCGGAACCCGAGGCCTGACTGGACATTACCAAGCGCCGCGAACCGGCGACGCCTCGTTGCCGTTCTGTTACACAGAGTGTGCGGTCGGCGCGGCGGCGCGTTTGCCATCTGCGGCCCGGGGGAATACAGGCCCGTATGGCGCGCCCTCGCATCGTCGTCGTCGGGGCGGGGTTCGCGGGCTACCACGCGGCCCGCGCCCTGGCCCGCTCCGCACGCGGCAACGCCGACATCCTGGTGCTCAATCCCACCGACTACCTGCTCTACGTGCCGCTGCTGCCCGAGGTCATGGCCGGATTGCTGGAGCCGCGGCGCATCGCCGTGTCGCTGGCCCGCGCGCTGCCGCAGGTGCGGCTCGTGCCCGGCGAGGTGCAGAGCATCGACCTGGACCGGCGCCGCCTGCTCTGCCTCGGCCCGGAGGGCGGCAGCGCCGTCGTCGAGTACGACCGCCTGGTGCTCACGCCCGGCAGCGTCAACCGGCTGCTGCCCATCCCCGGCGTCGGCAGGTACGCGCACGGCCTGCGCGGCCTCGCCGAGGCGATGTTCCTGCGCGACCACATCACCCTGCAGCTCGAACTCGCCGCCAACACCACCGACCCCGAGGAGCGCCGCGCCCGCTGCACGTTCGTCGTGGTCGGCGCGGGGTACACCGGCACCGAGGTCGCCGCGCACGGGCAGCTGTTCACCGACGCGCTCGCGCAGGCCCTGCCCCGGCTGCGGGAACGGCCCCGCTGGCTGCTGCTCGACACCGCCGAGCGGGTGCTGCCCGAGCTGGACCCCCGCCTGTCCCGCACCGCCGCCCGGGTGCTCGCCCGCCGCGGCGTCGACGTGCGCATGGGGACCTCCGTGGTGGAGGCCCAGGCCGACGGGGTGCGCCTCACCGACGACTCGTACGTGCCGACCCGCTCGCTGGTCTGGTGCGTCGGCGTCCGCCCCGACCCGCTCGTGGAGAGCCTCGAGCTGCCCACGGTGCAGGGCCGGCTGGTCGTCGACGAGTACCTCACCGTGCCCGGTCACCCCGAGCTGTTCGCCTGCGGCGACGCCGCGGCCGTGCCCGACCTGACCCGCCCCGGCCAGTGCACCCCGATGACCGCCCAGCACGCGGTGCGCCAGGGCCGGGTGCTCGCGCAGAACGTCGCGGCCTCGTGCGGGGTGGGCAGGCGCAAGGCGTACCGCCACCACGATCTCGGGTTCCTGGTCGACCTCGGCGGCTGGGACGCGGCCGCCAACCCGCTCGGCGTGCCGCTGTCCGGCCTGCCCGCGGCCGTGGTCACCCGCGGCTACCACCTGCTGTCGCTGCCCGGCAACCGCGGCCGGGTCGCGGCCGACTGGCTGCTCGACGCGCTGCTGCCGACGTCCGCCGTACGCCTCGGCCTGGTCCCGCCGCAGGCCGCCGACCTGCAGCTGAGCAGCGAACCGCTCGCCTCCGCGGCCCGCCACGCCGCCCCCGCCCCGCCCGTCCCGGCCGGCTTCCTGCCCGCCGACCGCGACGACGCGCGCTGAGGTCAACTCGCGCGGGACTGCTTACGGGCCGGGAGGGGCAGGCCGAGCTGCTCGCGGATGGCGCGCTGCACGGCGGGCTTGCTCGCGGTGGCGTCCACGCTCACCACCAGCTCCTTGGCCCGGAACAGCTCCAGCGCCGGGTCGGTCTTCGCGTGGTAGTCGGCCAGCCGGGCGGCGAGCGCCTCCTCGGTGTCGTCCTCGCGGCTGACCAGCTCGCCGCCGCAGGCGTCGCAGCGGCCCTCGCGGACCGGCCGATGCTCGATCAGGTTGTAGTCCATGCCGCAGTTCGAGCACAGGCGGCGGGCCAGCACCCGGCGGCGCACCTCGCTGTCGGGCAGGTCGAGGTGGATGACGGCGTCGACGTCGTACCCCTCCATGAAGAACTGGGCCTGGCGCCGGTTGCGGGGGAAGCCGTCGAGGATGAAGCCGTAGTTCCAGTCGTGCAGGGCGAGCCGGTCGCGCACCACGGACTCGGTGAGCGCGTCGTCGACCAGCTCCCCGGCGCTCATCGCCCGGCGCACCTGCGCCCCGAGCTTGGTGTGGTACTGCACGTGCCAGCGGTAGATGTCCCCGACCGCGATGTGCACCAGGTCGAACTCCGCGGCGAGCTGCTTGGCCTGGGTGCCCTTGCCGCTGCCCTGGATTCCCATGATCACGTACTTGCGCACGAACCGATCCTTTCACGCCAGTGGTATCGGCAACGAGTGATTTGTTCCGCTCGGGGCCCTTTGCGGGAGTAGGTTGCGAACGTGGGGCCATCCGCTGAGGACCATGCCGGCGCCGTACGCGCCCTGCGGGCGCAGTACGAGTCGCTGCCCCGCGGGGAGACCGTACGGCTCGCGAAGAGAACGTCCAACCTGTTCCGCTTCGGGCGCGCGACCACCGGGCCGGGGCTCGACGTCAGCGGCTTCGACCGGGTGATCGAGGTGGACCCCGCCACCCGCACCGCGCGGGTGCAGGGCATGGTGACGTACGAGCGGCTGGTCGACGCCACGCTGCGCCACGGGCTGATGCCGCTGGTCGTGCCGCAGCTCAAGACGATCACGCTGGGCGGCGCGGTGGCGGGGCTCGGCATCGAGTCCGCGTCGTTCCGCAACGGCCTGCCGCACGAGTCGGTGCTGGAGCTGGAGATCATGACCGGCGACGGCCGGGTGGTGACCGCCCGGCCGGACAACGAGCACGCGGCGCTGTTCCGCGCGTTCCCGAACTCGTACGGCACGCTCGGCTACGCGCTGCGGCTGACCATCGAGCTGGAGCCGGTGCGGTCGTACGTGAAGCTGCGCCACCGCCGCTTCGACGACGCCGCGGCCTGCTGCGCCGCGCTCGACGAGATCTGCACGACCGGCCACGACGGCGACGCCCGGGTCGACTTCCTCGACGGCACCGTGTTCGGGCCCCGCCAGATGTACCTGACCATCGCCTCGTTCACCGACCTCGCACCGTGGACCAGCGACTACACCGGCCAGGAGATCTATTACCGGTCGCCGCTGCGCCTGCCCGTCGACTACCTGCCCGTGCGCGACTACCTGTGGCGCTGGGATACGGACTGGTTCTGGTGCTCGCGCGCGTTCGGCGCCCAGCACCCGGTGGTGCGCCGGCTGTGGCCGCGCCGCTACCGCCGCTCCGACGTGTACCACCGCATCGTCGGCTTCGACCGGCGGCACCGGGTCAGCGCCCGGCTGGACCGGCTGCGCGGCCGCCCGCCGCAGGAGGCGGTGGTGCAGGACGTCGAGGTGCCGGTCGGGCAGGCCCCGGAGTTCCTGGAGTTCTTCCTCGACGAGGTCGGCATCACGCCGGTGTGGCTGTGCCCGCTGCGGCTGCGCCACCCCGAACCGTGGCCGCTCTACCCGCTCAAGCCCGGCGGGCTGTACGTCAACTTCGGCTTCTGGTCCAGCGTGGCCCGCCGCCCGGGCCAGCCCGAGGACCACCACAACCGGCTCATCGAGGCCCGGGTGGACGAGCTGGGCGGGCACAAGTCGCTCTACTCCACCGTGCACTACCCGCCCGAGGAGTTCTGGGAGCTCTACAACGGACCCGCGTACGCCGCGGTGAAACGCGAGTACGACCCGGACGGGCGGCTACCCGACCTGTACGACAAATGCGTTCGGTGAGGTGTGTCCATGGCAGTGGCGAAGGTGATCGAGGGGCTCATCGCGGGCCCGGTGCCGGTGCGGTTCACCGCGTTCGACGGGAGCAGCGCGGGCCCGCCCGACGCGGACATCACCATCGAGATCCGCAGCCCGCGGGCGCTGAACTACCTGGCGACCGCCAACGGCGGGCTGGGCCTGGCGCGGGCGTACGTCTCCGGCGACATCGAGGTGATCGGTGACCTGTACACGGCGCTGGCCGGGCTGGAGCGGCTGGAGCTGGACACGTCCTGGTCCAGCCGGCTGCGCACGCTGCGCCAGCTCGGCGGGCTGAAGCTGCTCAACCCGCCGCCCCGGCCGCCGATGGAGGTGCGCCTGCGCGGGCCGATGCACTCCAAGGCCCGCGACCGGGCCGCGATCGCGCACCACTACGACGTGTCCAACCGCTTCTACGAGTGGCTGCTCGGCCCGTCCATGGCGTACACCTGCGCGGTCTATCCCGACGCGGCGGCGACCCTGGAGCAGGCCCAGTTCGCCAAGCACGACCTGGTCGCCCGCAAGCTCGGCCTGGAGCCGGGCATGCGGCTGCTCGACGTGGGTTGCGGCTGGGGCGGCATGGTCATGCACGCCGCGCGGGAGTACGGCGTGAGCGCGCTCGGGGTGACCCTGTCGCGCAGGCAGGCCGAGTGGGCCGCCAAGGCGATCGCCGAGGCCGGCCTGTCCGACCTGGCCGAGGTGCGTTTCATGGACTACCGGGACGTGCCCGTGCAGCACTTCGACGCGATCAGCTCGATCGGCCTGACCGAGCACATCGGCCGCGCCCAGCTGCCCGGCTACTTCCGCTCCCTGCTGGTGCGGCTGCGCCCGGGCGGGCGGCTGCTCAACCACTGCATCACCCGGCCCAGCAACCGGGAGGCGGCCGCGAATCCGCGCATGTTCATCAACCGGTACGTGTTCCCCGACGGGGAGCTGCACGGCGTGGGGCACCTCATCTCGGCCATGCACGACCACGGCTTCGAGGTGCGCCACGAGGAGAACCTGCGCGAGCACTACGCCCGCACCCTGGCCGCCTGGTCGGCGAACCTGGAGGAGCACTGGGACGAGTCGGTGGCCGAGGTGGGCCGGGCCGGGCCCGGGTGTGGCGGCTCTACCTGGCCGCGTCCCGGCTCGGCTTCGACCGCAACGTGGTGCAGCTGCACCAGGTCCTCGGCGTACGCCTGGACGCCCGGGGCCACGGCGGCATGCCCCTGCGCCCTACCTGGTAGGCGCGCCGTCCAGGCGCAGCTTGGCGGTGACGGTGGTGCCGAGCGGGCTGGAGTCGATGGTCAGCCGCTCGGAGAAGCAGCGGGCGATCCACAGCCCGCGCCCGGACTGCTGCTCGGCGGTCGGCGGCTGCCAGCCCGCGGTGTACGGCCGGGCCACCCCGTCGCCGTGGTCGCTGACCTGGCAGAACAGCCAGCCGGGGTACTTCGCGACGCGCATCCGGCCGTCACCGTGCGCGTGCATGACCACGTTCACCACCAGCTCGGTGGCGACCAGCTCCAGCGCGGAGGCCACCGGTTCGGGCATCCGCCAGTGCTCGGCCAGCTCGTCCAGGCGCTGCCGGATGCCGCGCAGGTCGGCCGAGCTGAACGGGCCCTCGACGAGCAGCTGCCGGTAGGGCGTCACCGCGGGCAGCTCGGGCCCGTTGGCGTCGGATTCTCCGGGCTCGGGGCGGCGCAGCGGGGACACGGTGCCCGGGGTGCCCGGCGGGAACACGCTGCGCCGGGCACGCCGGGACGGCCCGGCGGTGCCGAGGCGGATCCTGGCGGCGGGGTTCATGAGCGACCTCGATCGGGGTGGGGTACCGCTGACACCACTCCCATACCCGCGCACCGCCCTTTTGATCGCCTCTCGACGACCGTAGCCGCGACAGCCCGCCGCGACCAGGGGGAAAGATCAGCTCAGGTGGTAGAGCCGGGCCGCGTTGCCCGCGCCGATCCGCGCCGCGGCCCGGTGCGCGTCGGCCGCCGTCACCGCGCCGTCGGCGACCAGCTCACCCAGCACCCGGCCCAGACCGTGCCGGAACTGCGCGGCGCCGATCAGGTACAGCTCCGGCAGGCCGATCGCGTCGGAGGAGTAGAGCAGCTTGCCGAACGGCGCCAGCTCCAGGAACTCGCCGAGCACCGCTGCGGCGCGGCCGCCCAGGTGGGTCACGGTCAGCCCGACGTCGGCGTACACGTGCGGATACACCTGCGCCAGCCAGCCCGCCTGGCGGTGGTACGGGTAGCAGTGCAGCAGCACCAGCGGCACGCCCGCGCCCAGCGTCGCCTCGCAGAACGGCTGCAGCAGCGCCGGGTCGGCGCGGGCCAGCGGCTGGTCCCGGTCGCCCCAGCCGGTGTGCAGCTGGATCGGCAGCCCGGCGTCCACGGCGGTCCACAGCAGGTGGCGCAGCAGCACCGGGTCGCTGAGCCGCCCGCCGTCGCGCAGCCAGCGGGCCGCCGCCGCGGTCACCTCGTGCGGCTGCGGGCGAGCCGGGTCCAGGTGCAGGCCGTGCCGGTACGCGGCGATCGACTTCACCGCGACCGCGCCGGGCAGCGCCTCCCGCAGCGCCGTGGCGAACGCGGGGGCGAACCCGGCCGCGTCGGCGCCCGGCGCGATCTGCTCGGCCAGCAGCTCCAGGCGGATCACCCAGCGCGTCGGCGCCTGCGCGAGCGTGCCGAGCACGGCGTGATCGGCCAGCCCGCCCAGCACCGGCCCGGTGTCCACCAGCAGGGCGGACAGGTTCGCCGCGCGCAGCAGCCGCGCGGCGGCCTCGTCCGCGCCCAGCCGCCGCCTGCGCCGCAGGTATTCGGTGACCGGCGCGTGCGGCGGCAGGTCCAGCACCGGCGCGCACCACCGCCGCAGCGCCCACCCCAGCTGCCCGTCCAGGTACGACACGCCCTCCGGCGCGGGGTCGTCCGCCTCGGTGCACCACAGCTCGAAGGCCGCGTCGTCCAGCGGCGCCGTGGTGATCGCATGGCAGTGCGCATCGACCAGCGGCAGCGCGGACAGCTCCACCAGCCCGCCCGCGCTCACCACCGCGGTCCCGCGCTCTGCGGGGGAGCGGGGTCCGGTGGGGCGGTCAGTAGCGCCATCGGACGGTCTCCACCAGGTGTTCGGGGTCGAGGCGGCCCAGGGTGTCGGCTTCGGTGCGATGGACGGCCGTGAAGGCGTCGAGCAGGCCCTCGCCCAGGGCGGCGCACAGACCCGCGTCGGCGTGCAGGGCATCGGCGGCCAGCGCCGGGGTGTCCGGCAGGCGGGGCGGGCGGCGGTCCTCGGCCAGCGTGAACGGGTCCGCCGTCACCTCGGCGGGCAGGCGCAGCCCGGTGTCGGCCGCGTCGGCGGCCAGCGCGCACACCGCCCCGACCACCAGGTACGGGTTGGCCGAGCCGTCCACGCACTTCACCTCGGCGTTCGCGGTCTGCTCGCGGGCGCCGGCCGCCCCGGTGACGAAGCGCAGCCCGGCCTCCCGGTTCTCGTGCCCCCAGCACTGGTAGGCACCCGCCCAGCGCTGCGGGGCCTGGCGCAGCGCGCTGCCCCAGCTCGGCGCGCCCAGCCCGGCCAGCGCGGGCAGCCGGTCCAGCACCCCGGCCAGCACCGACTCGCCGCGCCGGGTCATGCCGTACGGCCCGTCGCCGCCGGCCAGCAGGTTGGCGCCCCCGGCCCAGGGTGAGAAGTGCAGGTGCATGCCGTTGCCGACGTGCTCGGCGACGGACACCGGCGCGAACGAGGCGCGCAGCCCGTGCGACAGCGCGAGCGCCCGGATCGTCTCCCGCACCAGCACCACCCGGTCGGCGGCGCCCACCGGGTCGGCGGCGGCCGTGGACAGCTCGAACTGGCTGTGGCCGTACTCGGGATGGAACTGCTCCACCGGCACCGCCTGTGCGGCCAGCGCCGCGAGCAGATCCCGGCCGAAGTCCGCGAGCTGGGTCAGCCGGGTCATGCCGTACGCGGGCCCGTCGGCGGCGGGAGAGCCGTCCGGCCTGCCCAGATACCACTCGATCTCGAACGCCATGCGGAAGGTGAGCCCGGCCGCCCGCGCCCGCTCCACCAGCCGCTGCGCGAACAGCCGCTGGTCCGGCGGGTACGGCTCGCCGTCCTGGGTCCACCGGTCCACCGGCGCCCAGGCCCAGCCCGGCGCCGCGGCCAGCACGGTGAGCGCGCCGAGGTCCGGGTGCAGGCGCAGGTCGCCGACCGGCCCGCCGATCAGGTCCCCGGCGGTGATGGAGTCGTCGACGCAGAACACGTCGTGCACCTTGGACATGCCCACGCCCCAGGCCGCGGCGTGCTCCAGGCGGCCGGTCGGCACCGCCTTCACCCGGGTCACGCCGGTGTTGTCCACCCAGGTCAGCGCCACGCCGTGGACTCCGACGGCGGCGAGTTCGGCGGCGGCGGCGCGCGCGGCGGCGGCCCGCGCGTCCCGATCCAGCACGGGCTCCCACATGCTCGAAATTCTGCCGGTCGGAACGGATGTGTGTCACCAAACCGCCGAAACATGCCTAGAGAGCACTGATACAATATGAATCGGGCAAACGCTACTGAAACACGCGTATGAGCGTGTAAGGCATGAAATCCCCCTACCATGTCGGTACCCTCGCCCGAGTTGCGATGAGGCACGACGATCCGGGGGAAGCCAGCATGACCGCTCGCAAGGTGGCGCTCGCCGGCGAAACGATCCTGGTCGCGATACTGCTCAGCCTCTTCGGCATCGTCTCGGCCTGCCAGCACGTCGGCGGTCCCGTGCTGCCCGCCTCGTCCGCGCCGCTCGGCCCGGTCATCACCGAGCCCGAAGTGGACGGCCAGCTGCTCAGCGGCGCCGACGTGCACATGGAGACCGGCCCCATGCAGGACGTGGACGCCGGCTCCGAGCACGTGTGCACCGACTGGGAGATCTGGACCGTGCAGCCGCGCGAGCGGGTCTGGTTCGAGGGCTGCGCCGGGGGAGTGCTGAAGTCGCACACCCACCTCGGCGACGGCGTGTTCGAGAACAGCTTCGCCCAGCGCCGCGACCTGCCCGGCGACCGGCAGTTCGAGCTGCGGGTGCGGCACAAGGACAGCAGCGGCAACCCGGCCACCGAGTGGAGCCCGTTCACGGCGCGGCCGTTCAAGACGGACAAGGAGCGCAAGCCGCTGCCCGGCGCGCCGCAGTGGGTGGTCGCGCAGGCCGGCTACCGCGTCGAGGAGGTCGCGTCCGGCTTCGAGCTGCCGGTCAACCTCGCCATGGTGCCCTCGCACGCCATCGCCCCGGACAAGCCGATGTTCTACGTCACCGAGCTGTACGGCACGATCAAGGTGGTGCGCGGCGACCTCAAGGTCAGTGTGTACGCCAAGAACCTGCTCAACTGGGACCCGTACGCGAAGTTCCCCGGCACCGGCGAGATCGGGCTGACCGGGATCGTGGTCGAGCCGCAGACCGGCGACGTGTTCGCCAGCATGCTCTACCAGAAGGGCGCCGAGTTCTTCCCCAAGGTCGTGCGCATCCACAGCGAGGACGGCGGCATGACCGGCAAGACCGTCACCACGGTCCTCGACCTCAAGAACGACCCGCAGGTCGCCTCGCACCAGATCTCGAACCTGACCATCGGGCCCGACGGCATGCTCTACGTGCACATGGGCGACGGGTTCGTCCCGGAGTCCGCCCGGGACCTCACCGACAGCCGGGGCAAGGTGCTGCGGGTCAACCTCGACGGCACCGCGCCCGCCGACAACCCGTACTACGACCCGGCCGACAAGAGCGAGACCAAGGACCTGGTCTGGGCGTCAGGCTTCCGCAACCCGTTCGGCGGGGCCTGGCGGGCGGCCGACGGCCAGCACTACTCGGTGGAGAACGGCACGGTCAACAACGACCGGTTCGCCCGGGTGGTCAAGGGCGCCGACTACGGCTGGAACTCCCACACCTCCAGCCTGAAGAAGCGCGCCCTGTACAGCTGGGCTCCGACGCACGCGCCGGTCGGCATCACCTTCGTGCAGAAGGAGGGCAACCAGACCGCGGGGTTCCCGGAGAGCAAGTACGGCAACGCGTTCGTCTCGGAGAGCGGCCCCACCTACGGCACCGGGCCGCAGGTGCGCGGCAAGCGCATCGTCGAGTTCACGTTCAACAAGGACGGCTCGGTCTCCAAGCCCAAGACCCTGGTCGAGTACAACGGGTACGGCAAGACGACCGTCGCCGGGATCGCGGCCGGACCCGACGGCCTCTACTTCTCCGGCCTCTACCCCGACCAGGGGTACAACGCCACCGCGGCGGGCGCCAAGATCTACCGGGTGCGCTACGCGCCCGCACCGCCCGGCAAGACCAAGCCGGTCACCGCGAAGGAGCAGTGCTCCGACGGCGACCTGCAGGTCACCGCCCGCTCGTCGAAGACCGAGGTGAAGCGCGGCACGCCGCTGACGTTCACGCTGGTCGTCAAGAACCTGGCCAAGCACACCTGCAGCCGCGACATCGGCGCCGACGCGCAGGAGCTGTTCCTCATGCACGGCACCGACCAGGTGTGGTCCTCCGACCACTGCGGCGCGCCCAAGGGCAAGCAGGTCACCTCGCTGCAGGCGGGCCGGGAGATGGTGTTCAGCGTGACGTGGAACGGCAAGTCCAGCTCGTCGTGCGACAAGTCCCAGGTCAGAGTCTCCACCGGGCCGGTGCCCGAACCCGGCTCGTACCAGCTCTTCGCCCGTGTCGGGACCGACCGCAGCGCCAAGGTCTCCATCAGGCTCAAGTAGCCGCACGCTTTCCGCCACCGGCCGGTTCCGTCGACTCCGACGGGGCCGGCCGGCGTTCATGCGCGGGGATGGAAGGAATCCTTCGGGACACCTTAATTCTGTTGTAGACATCTTTCATTGATCTATCGAGCATCGTTATAGTCGCGCCGAGCCCGACCCCCCACCCCTGAGAGGTGCTCATGCTCGGCAACCCCTCCGTGCGCCGGCGCACGCTGCTGGCCGGCGCGGCAGGCCTCGCGGCCGCCCCGTTCCTCGCCCGCCCGGCGTTCGCCGCCAACCCCCGCGTCTACCTCGACCCCGGCCACGGCGGCACCGACCCCGGCGCGGTCGCCAACGGCCTGCAGGAGAAGGCGCTGACCCTCGACATCGCGCTGCAGATCCGCAACATCCTGCAGGCGAACTACGCGGTCGACATCCGCATGTCGCGCACCACCGACGCCACCGTCAGCCTGGCCCAGCGCACCGACGACGCCAACGCCTGGGGCGCCGACATCTTCGTCAGCGTGCACATCAACTCCGGCGGCGGCACCGGGTTCGAGAGCTACCGCTACCCGACCACCGACGCGGCCACCCTCGCCCTGCACAACGCGCTGCACCCGCGGGTGCTGGCCGGGATGCGCAGCGTCGGCTCGGTCACCGACCGCGGCCAGAAGACCGCCAACTTCCACGTGCTGCGCGAGAGCGCGATGCCCGCCGTGCTGACCGAGAACCTGTTCATCGACACCGTCGCCGACGCGAACCTGCTCAAGAGCGCCGCGTTCCTCACCGCGACCGCGCAGGGCCACGTCAACGGCATCGCCGGCTACCTCGGCCTGTCCGCGCCGCCGCCCTCGTTCAGCACCATCGTGGACAACCTCACCGCCGGGCGCTTCACCGCCAGCGCGAACTGGGGCACCTCCACCTACTCCGGCCAGCGCTACGGCACCGACTACCGGTACGCCAGCCCGGTGCTGGCCAGCGACGCCGCCTGGTTCAAGGTGAACATCCCGGCGACGGCCAACTACCGCGTCGACGTGTGGCACGCCGCCGACCCCGGCTACAGCGCCTCCGCCCCGCACATCGTGGTCACCTCGGGCGGCAACCAGACCGTCAACGTCGACCAGCGCACCGGCGGCGGCGCCTGGCGCTCGCTGGGCACGTTCAACCTGGCCGCGGGCGACCGCAACCTGGTCGGCGTCAGCCGCTGGACCAGCGCCGCCGGCCTCGTCATCGCCGACGCCGTCCGCATCACCCGCGTCTGACCCACCCACCCCCGCGCCGCCCCGGGCGGCCGCCCCAAGATCCGCCGACTTGCCTGGCACATGGGCGAATGCGCGCCCAAGATACGCCCGGTTGCCAGGCAAGTCGGTCGATCTTGGACGGGGCGGGACGCCGCGCCGCGCGCGGGACGGGGCGGCCGGTGGGGTGGGGTGTGAGGAGAGCCGGCGGGTGGGTGCTCCCGGTAGAGTCGGCGGCGTGTCGGAGCCCCGGGTGCGCCTGCGTCTGCTGGCGGTGTCGCTGCTGCTGAGCGTGACCGCGTGCGCCGCGCCCGTGGCGCCCGGTGCCACCCCACCCACTCCCAGTGCATCGAGCAGCGCCGTTGTCGTGCCGTCGGCGGCCGTGTCGGCTTCGGCAGCGCCGAGTGCAGCCGCGCCGCCCGTGGTGGCGGGGGCGCCCAAGGCGGCGCTGGCGGTGGGCGTACGCACGCTGAAGCTCAGCCGGGGCGCGGACCGCGCGCTGCCGACCACCGTCTGGTATCCGGCCGCCGGAAAGGCGGGCGGCTCGCCGCGCAAGGACGCCGCGGCCGCCGCCGGACGGTTCCCGATCGTGCTGTTCAGCCACGGCCTGCGCGGCCTGCCCGCGTACTACCAGCAGGTCACCACACGGCTGGCGGCGGCGGGCTTCGTGGTGGCCGCACCGGCGTACCCGTTCACGAACCGCGACGCGTCGCCGTTCCAGGGCGCGGACGTGATCAACCAGCCCGCGGACGGGTCGGCGGTGCTCACCGCGCTGCTGAAGCTGAATACGACGGCGGGGGACCGGTTCGCCGGGCGGCTGGACGGGGGCCGGATCGCGGTGGCCGGGCACTCCGCGGGCGGGTTCACCTCGGCGGGCATGCTGGCGAACAAGCGTGACGACCGGGTGCGGGCGGCGGTGGTGATCGCGGGCGGCTCGCTGGGCGGCTTCCGCGGCTCGCGTACGCCGGTGCTGTTCGTGCACGGCGACCGGGACGCGGTGGTCAAGTACGAGACGGGGCGCAGCGCGTACGACGCGACGTCCTGGCCGCGGGCGTTCCTGACCGTGCTCGGCGGCGGGCACAGCGAGTTCCTCGCGCCGGGCGCTCGGGGCTTCGACCCGATGATGAAGACCGTGACCGATTTCCTGCGCTGGACGCTGTACGCGGACGCGGCGGCCAAGGGCCGTCTCGCCAAGGACGGCACCCGCTCGGGCGTGTCGAGATTCGAGGCAAAGCTGTGAGCGACGACCTGCGTCCCGGTGAGTGCCGGGTCTACTGGGCCCGCCCCGCCGACGAGCGGCCCTGGCACCAGCGGCTGCTCAGCGCCGGGGAGCGGGAGCGCCGGGAGTCGCTGCGCCGCGACGAGGACAAGGCCCGGCAGACCGTCGCGGCCGCGCTGCTGCGCGTGGTGGCGGGCCGCCACCTGGGCGAGAAGCCGGCCGCGGTGCGCATCGACCGCTCCTGCACCACGTGCGCCGTCCCGCACGGGCGGCCGACCCTGCCCGCCGGGCTGGAGGTGTCGGTGTCGCACTCGGCGGACCGGATCGCGGTCGCGGTGGGCCTGGCCGGGCCGCTCGGCGTCGACGTGGAGCACTGCCAGGACCAGCGCGACATCCTCGGGGTGGCCCGGCTCGCGCTGTGCGAGGCGGAGATCGCCGCGTCGGCGCCGCTGGACCAGCACGGCTTCTACACGTACTGGACGCGCAAGGAGTCCGTGCTCAAGGCGACCGGCGACGGCCTGCGCACGGCCATGACCAAGATCGAGGTGTCGCTCCCGGCAGAGCTGCCCCGGCTGCACCGCTACGACGGCCGCCCGGAGGTGGTCGCCTCGGCGCGCATGTTCACGCTCGCGCCGGGCGACGGCTATCAGGGCGCGCTGACGGTGCTCGGGCCCGCGCTGGAGATCACCGAACACGACGCGGCCGCGCTGCTCGCCGACGACACCCACGCCGCCTGACGGCTCACCAGGGTGAGGGCTTGTAGTCCTTGAGGAAGCAGCCGTAGAGGTCCTCGCCCAGCTCGCCGCGCACGATCGGGTCGTACACCCGCGCGGCGCCGTCGACCAGATCGAGCGGGGCGTGGAAACCCGCGTCCGCCAGGCGGATCTTGGTGGGGTGCGGGCGCTCGTCGGTGATCCAGCCGGTGTCCACGGCCGTCATCAGGATGCCGTCGGTGAGCATCTCCCCGGCGCTGGTGCGGGTCAGCATGTTCAGCGCGGCCTTGGCCATGTTCGTGTGCGGGTGGCCCGGCCCCTTGTACCGGCGGCTGAACTGCCCCTCCATCGCCGACACGTTCACCACGTACTTGCGGCGCGCCGGTGACGCGGCCATGGCCGCCCGCAGGCGGCTGACCAGCACGAACGGGGCGGTGACGTTGCACAGCTGCACTTCCAGCAGCTCGATCGGGTCGACCTCCTGCACCACCTGCACCCAGCTGTTGGAGGCGTCGAGGTCGGGCACCAGGCCGCCCGCGTCGATCGCGGTGCCGTCGGCGATGCGGGCCAGGCTCGCTCCGCCGGTGCTCAGCGCCAGCGAGGTGACCAGCTCCGGGCTGAGCTGCTGGTGCGGCATGGCCTGGATCGCGGCGGCGGCCGGGCTCGACCCGCTGTAGTGGCCGAAGCTGATCAGCTCGGGCAGCGGCCCGTCCGGCAGCGGCGCCGACTCGGCCGCCACCAGCTGCGCGTACGCCTGCGGCGAGCGGCGCACCGTCTGCGCCGCGTTGTTGATCAGGATGTCCAGCGGGCCCTGCCCGGCGACGGAGTCGGCCAGCGCCACCACCTGCGCCGGGTCACGCAGGTCGATGCCCACGATGGTCAGCCGGTCCAGCCACTCGTGGCTGTCCGGCTGCGCCTTGAACCGGCGCACCGCGTCGCTGGGGAAGCGGGTGGTGATCGTGGTGTGCGCGCCGTCGCGCAGCAGCCGCAGCGCGATGTACATGCCGATCTTGGCGCGGCCGCCGGTGAGCAGCGCGCGGCGGCCGGTCAGGTCGGCGCGGGCGTCGCGGCGGGCGTGGTTCAGCTCCGCGCACTCCGGGCACAGCTGGTGGTAGAACGCGTCGACCTGGGTGTAGCGGACCTTGCAGATGTAGCAGGCGCGCGCCTGGCGCAGGTGCCCGGCGATGTCGCCCTTCGTGGGCGAGGTCAGCCCGAACGCGCCCGCCGTCTCGTCGTCGATGCGGCCCGGCGCGGCCGTCGCCGTCGCCGCGGTCACCGCGTCGTCCGCGGCCAGCACCTCGGCCCGCTTGTCCCGGCGGCGCTGCTGCTTGACGTGCTTGAACATGCGCCCGACGGCCCGGCGCACCGCGATCGCGTCCGGGTGCTCGGTGGGCAGCTTGTCGATCTCCGCCAGCACGTTCAGGCAGTCCTCCAGGCGCGCAGGGTCGATGCCCGTGCCCTCGTGCTCGCTGATCGTCATCCCGGTGCCCGTTCCGTGCTCGCCTGCCAACCTCGCCCGGAAACTGTACGCAGCCGGAAGCACGATGACCGAATCAGCCGCGTCCGCACCCCCGCGCACTGTCGCCCATCTCACCCACCGGGCTCAGCCGGGCGCGACGGTGTCGCCGGTGGCGGCGTCGGTGACGAGGATGGCCTCGACGGGGCAGCAGTCGGCGGCATCGCTGACCGCCTCGTCGGGCTCGACCAGCTCACGCAGCGGGGTGGACTTCTTGTCGACGAGCTGGAAGTGCTCGGGCGCGGTGCCGGCGCACAGGCCGGAGCCGATGCAGCGGTCGCGGTCGACGGAGACCCGCCACTGGCCGCTCACCAGGCCACCGGCAGCTTCTTGAGACCACGCACCAGCATGCCCTTCTTCCACGGCAGCTCCTCCTCGGCGACCGCCAGGTGCAGCTTCGGGAAACGGGTGATCAGCGCGTGCAGCGCGACCTGCAGCTCCAGCCGGGCGAGCTGGGCGCCGACGCAGTGGTGCGGGCCGTGGCCGAAGCCGAGGTGCGGGTTGCTCTCGCGGTGGAAATCCAGCTCGTCGGGGTCGCTGAAGACGCGCTCGTCGCGGTTGGCGGAGGCGAGCGCGCCCAACACCGGCTCCCCGGCCCGCACCAGCACCCCGCCCACCTCGATGTCCTCGGTGGCGTAGCGGGCGAACGCGGCGGCGGTGCCGAGCGGGATGTAGCGCATCAGCTCGTCCACGGCGGCCGGGATGAGCGAGGGGTCGTCGCGCAGCTCGGCGAGCCGGTCGGGGTTGGTGAGCAGCACGTACATGAAGTTGGGTAGTTGGGTCACGGTGGTCTCGTGCCCGGCCGCGAGCAGGCCGGCGGACAGCTGCACCAGCTCCTGCTCGGTGAGCCGGTCCTCGTCCTCGTCCCGGGCCTTGACCATGGCACTGAGCAGGTCGTCGGTCTCCTGGATGCGGCGCTGGGCGATCAGGCCCGCGATGTAGCCGTGCAGGTTGCCGAGGTACTCCATGATCTGCTGCGGGGTCAGCGAGGTGGTCGAGATGATCGCCTCGGACCAGGTCTGGAACTTCGCCCGGTCGGCGAAGGGCACCCCGAGCAGCTCGCAGATGACGGCGACGGGCAGCACGTCGGCGAAGTGCTCGACCAGGTCGGCGGGGGAGCCGTGCCGCTCCATGTCGTCGAGCAGGCCGTTCGCGATCTCCTGGGTGCGCGGGCGCAGCAGCTCGACGCGGCGTGCCGTGAACGCCTTCGCGATGAGCTTGCGCAGCCGGGTGTGCTCGGGCGGGTCCATGGCGAGCATGCCGGAGTCGTTCTGGTGCGGGTGGGTGCGCGGCTCGTCGCGCCCGACGCTCGCCGCCCGGCTGAACCGGGCGTCTCCGAGCACCATCCGCACGTCGTCATACCGCGTCGCCAGCCACGCCTCCTCCCCGAACGGCAGCCGCACCCTGGTCAGCGGCTCGTCGCGGCGCAGCTGCGCATACATCGGATTCAGATTGAGCCGATCCGGATCACCGAACGGGTAGGTCCGCGCCTGCACCACGTCATGCCCGGTCGCCATCGTCGCCCCCTCGAATGCGCACGAATTCAACTACATGGATGCTAGTGTGAACCCGTCACCAAGTCGATGCCCATTCTAGGAAATGTGCGCATATCCGGGGCGCAACACCACCCCGTTGATCATGAACTTAGGGGCGTGTTCGGCGGTGTGTCGCTGCCCTAACTTCATGATCGACTGATGGGTTCGTCCGGGACCGGGACGTGGGCGCGGCGCTAGGGAAGGTCGCCGGGGTCCCACTCCGCGACGACGTACGGCCGCACCAGCCCCGGCTCGGGCAGGTAGGGCTCCCAGTACACGATCTGCCAGGCCGCCTGCAGCGCGTCCTCGCACGGATAGGTGTGCCCGCAGCGGTCGCACACGCCGTGGACCTGCATGTGGTGCTCGCTCCAGCGGGTTCTGCCCTCGGTCACCATGGCCAGGGCGCGGCTCTGGATCGCCGTGCGCCCGACATAGGTGGTGCCGCGGGATAGGTGCCGTACGTCGGTGCCGGATCGGGGTCGTGGTTGCGGCCGTGACATAGCGTTCTCCTGCCGTCACCCCGCTTAACGGCGTACGCCCGGGAAAGGTACCGAACTGTCGGAAACCTTTGCCCGACCACGGATCGGCGGGCCGCCCCACTCCAATGCGGACCCCCTCGCGCACCTGGTCAGGGCTGCGGATTCGCCGTCCGGGGGTAGCGGATGAGCAGGCTCGCCTGGACCGGCTCGTCGCCGACGGCGGCGTAGCGGTGCGGCACGTCCGAGGTCCACGAGATGTGCTCGCCCGGACCGGCCAGCAGCGGGGCGTCGGCCGGGCCCGCCTGGAGCACGCCGCTGAACACGGTGACGTGCTCGGTCACGCCGGTGTGGTGGGCGGGGGAGGCCTGCGCCGGGCCGGGCGGCACGACCATGCGGTAGAGCTCGTACGTCACCGGCCCGTCGTCGAAGACCTGCAGCAGCGTCGCCTCGACCGCGGTGCCGCGCACCACCCCCGACCGCTGACCGGCGAGCAGGGTCGTGATCGGCACGCCGAGCGCGGCGGTCACCGACCACAGCGTCTCCAGGGTCGGGTTGCGGGTGCCGTTCTCCAGGCCGGACAGCGTGGCCTTGCCCACGTTCGCCCGCCGCGCCAGCTCGGACAGCGAGACGCCGGCCTGCTCGCGCAGCCTGCGCAGGCGTGCGCCGACCCCTTCCGCGCCGGGCTCCAGGGCCGGCCGACCGCTTGCCGCACGCGAACTCACCCGGCTATCGTGCACCACGAAGGGCCGTTCCGTTTGCGGAACGCACCCGCACCGCCGATCACGGGCCGCCGCGCACCGTCGCGCGCGGGCTGGGCTTGGCGGGCTGGAAAGGCGGAGGGTGCCGTGGGCAGGGTGGTGCAGCCGGTGCTGGCCGGCGTGGTGACGGCCGTGGTCGGGTTCGCGAGCACGTTCGCCGTGGTGCTGGCCGGGCTGCGGGCGGTGGGCGCCGACGAGCGCCAGGCCGCGTCCGGCCTGCTCGCCGTATGCGTCGCGTCCGGCGTCACCGCGCTCGTGCTGGGCCTGCGGCACCGCATCCCGATCAGCATCGCCTGGTCGACCCCGGGTGCGGCGCTGCTGGCCGCGACGGGTGCCGTCGACGGCGGGTTCGCCGCGGCGGTCGGCGCGTTCCTGGTCACCGGAGCGCTGATCATCGCGGCGGGGCTGTTCCCGGCGCTGGGCCGGGCGATCGCGGCCATCCCGCGCCCGATCGCGGCGGCCATGCTGGCGGGCGTGCTGCTGAACCTGTGCCTGGCCCCGGTCCGGGCGCTGGTGGACGTGCCGCTGCTGGCGATCCCGGTGGTGCTGGTGTGGGCGGTGCTGAGCCGTTTCGCCCGCTCCTGGGCCGTGCCCGCCGCGCTGATCACGGCCGTGGTGGTGATCGCGCTGGACGCGCCGGAGGCGCTGCGGGGCGCGGCCGCCGTGCCCGAGCCGGCCCTGACCGCGCCGGTGTTCACCTGGCAGGCGCTGGTCAGCCTGGCGCTGCCGCTGTTCCTGGTCACCATGGCCTCGCAGAACGTGCCCGGCATGGCGGTGCTGCAGGGGTACGGCTACACCCCGCCGCTGCGCGGCATCCTGCTCGGCACCGGCGTGGCCACCGCGGTCGCCGCGCCGTTCGGCTCACACGCGGTGAACCTCGCCGCGATCACGGCCGCGCTGGCCGCGGGCCCCGACGCGCACCCGGACCCGCGCCGCCGCTGGATCGCGTCGGTGACCGCGGGCATCGGCATGATCACGCTGGGGCTGGGCGCGGGCGCGGCGACCGCGTTCGTGCTCGGCTCGCCGCCGGTGCTCGTCGAGGCGGTGGCGGGTCTGGCGCTGCTCGGGGCGCTGGGTTCGGCGCTGGCCTCGGCCGTGGCCGAGGAGCGCGGGCGGGAGGCCGCCGTGGTCACCTTCGCGGTGACCGCGTCCGGGGTGGTGCTGCTGGGCGTGGGCGCCGCGTTCTGGGGCCTGCTCGCGGGCGGGCTCATGCTGGCGCTGCGGCGAGGAACCCCTCCACCGACGCCGCGAACGCCCGCGGATCGTCCACCCACGGAAAGTGACCCGCGCCCGGTTGCACCGTCAGCCGCGACGCGGTGAGCAGCGCGGCTAGCTGCCGCATCGCGTGCCGGGTGGGCCAGATGTCGTGCTCGCCGGCCACCAGCAGGGTCGGCACGGCGAGCGCGGCCAGCCGCTCGGGCAGCGTCGGGTCCGGGTCGAAGCCCGCGTAGAAGCCGTCGGTGGCGGCGCGGGCGAACTGGGCGGGCTCGGCGGCGGCCTGGGCGCGAGCGGCGTCGTCCCACCGGCCGTACAGCAGCGGGGCCGCGAGCATGCGCAGCCGTTCGAGGTCCTGCTCGTCGGCGGCCTCGGCGGTGAGCGCGGCGGCGGCCTCGTCGATCCACGGCTCGTGCGAACGTTCGGCGAGCACGTGCGCCAGGTCCACGTCGGACTGCAGGCCGAGCACCCGCAGCGACGGGGCGACCAGGACCAGGCGGCGCAGGCGGGCGGGGTGGGCGGCGGCGTACAGCATGCAGGTCCCGCCGCCGGCGGAGTGGCCGAGCAGGTCCATGGTGTCCAGGCCGAGGTGGGCGCGCAGCGCCTCGACGTCGTCGGCGATCCGGTCCACCCGGTACGTCGCCGGGTCGGCGGGGATCGCGGAGTCGCCGGTGCCGCGGTTGTCCAGCAGGATCAGCGTGCGGGTGGCGGACAGGCCGCCCAGGTCGCCGAGGTACGCCACGGCCTGGCCGGGCCCGCCCGGCACGCACACCAGGTGCGGTCCGTCCCCGGTCACCCGGTAGGCCAGCTCGGTCCCGTCCCATGATCGAAAGCGCGCCACCCGGGTCATTCTGCCAGCCGGAACCACCCAGGATCAGGGCTCCCGCCTTTGCGCGGCGGCAGCCCTCAGCACGGGCAGCGGTCAGGCGCGGGTGCGGCGCAGGCGGGAGTACAGGGCGAGCGCCGCCGCCGACCACAGGAGGGCGTGGGCGGTCAGCCACAGGGCGGTGGCGGCGCCGCTGCCGGAGGCGGTGAAGCGGGCGGTGGCCATCAGCGGCGGCACGAGCCACGGGACGGGGGAGCCCTGCAGCCCCAGCACGATCGCCAGCACCGAGCCGGTGACCAGCACCGCGACACCGTTGCCCGCGCTGCGGGTGACCGCGCGACAGGCCAGCCCGCCCAGCGCCACCGCCGGGAGCAGGGCCAGCAGGTGCACGCCGAACCCGAGGGCGACCGCGGCCACGTCGCCCCCGAGACCGGCCGGGTCGGGCTTGACGCCCTGCACCAGCCACGGCAGGGCCAGCGCGATCACGATGGTGCCCAGCCCGGCGACGGCGGCGGCGAGCAGCCCGGCCGTGATCTCGCGGGCCGCCGAGCCGGCGGCGACACGGGCCAGGCGGCGCTGCACGTCCGGCTCCACGTCCAGCAGGATCTTCGTCTGCCAGGCGAGCACCGGGAACAGGATCAGAGCGGAGGCACCGTACGCCTCACCGGCCTCGGCCCGGCCCCCGCCGTACAGGACGGACAGCACGGCCAGGGCGGCGATCAGGGGTGCCACGGACCGGCCGGTGCGAACGAAGGCGCGCAGCCGCATCCCGGTCAGTGCGATCACGAGCCGACCTCCTCGCGTACCCGCAGCACGCGGTGTCCCTGCTCGCGCAGGAGCGCCACCGCGCCCGCGAGGTCGGCGGCGCTGACCGCGACCTCCACCACGCAGTGCTGCGCGGCGTCGGCGCGCGCGACGGCCAGGCGGCCGTCCGCGACGGTCCACCGGGCCGCGCCCGGCAGCCGCACCGTCTCGCCGCGGTGGTCGCTGACCAGCACGCGGCCACCGGCGGCGGCGACCTCCAGCACGATCGCGGGCACCAGCTCGCGGGTGGCGGCGTCCAGGCCCTCCCACGGCTCGTCGAGGATCAGCAGCCCCGGCGGCACGAGCAGGGCCTGGGCCAGGCCGACCTTCTGCGCGGTGCCCTTGGACAGCTCCGGCAGCTTCACGTCGCGGAACCCGCCGAGGCCGAGCCGCTCGACCCAGCCGTCCACGGCCCGCCCGGCGGCGGCCCCGCGCAGGCCGCGGACCGCGGCCATGGCATGCAGGTACGCCGAGACGGTGTGCGGCTGGTCGGCGGGGAAGCGTTCGGGCACCCAGCCGACGGCGGCGGGACGGCCGGTCACCCGGCCCCGCGACGGGCGCAGCACCCCCGCGATGAGCTGGAGCAGCGTGGACTTGCCGGCGCCGTTGCGGCCGAGCACCACCGCGATCTCGCCGGCGGACAGCTCGGCCGTCACCTGCTGCAGCACCCAGGGGCCGCCGCGGCGGTAGCGCAGCCACACGTCGTCGAGATGCACCGGGCGATTGTGCCACCGGAAGCGGCCCGGCGTCTGCGGGCCGATCCCGGCGACCGCCCACGGGAACGCCCGGTGCGGCATAAAATCGACCGTCCGCGCAAGTCGGTCGCGATCCCGGAGCAGCTCATGGAAATCGGTGTGCACCTGGTCAACTTCAGCTACCCGGGCGGCGTCGCGGCGATCGCGCCGACGCTTGCCGCGGCGGGGCGGGCGGCCGAGGAGGCGGGCATCGACAACCTGTCGGTGATGGACCACTACCTCCAGATGGAGGGCGCGGGCCTGGGCGAGCCGGACGCGCCGATGCTGGAGGGCTACACCACGCTGGGCTTCCTCGCCGCGCACACCACCGGCGTGCGGCTGCAGCTGCTGGTCACCGGGGCCACCTACCGGCATCCCGCCCTGCTCGCGAAGATCGTGTCCACGGTGGACGTGCTGTCCGGCGGGCGCGCCGTGCTCGGCCTCGGCGCCGCCTGGTACGAGCGCGAGCACGCCGCGTACGGGGTGCCGTTCCCGCCCGTGGCGGAGCGCTTCGAGCGGCTGGAGGAGACGCTGCGCATCGTGCGCCAGATGTGGAGCGACGACGACGGGCCGTTCGAGGGGCGGCACTACCGGCTCGCCGAGACGGTCAACTCACCGCAGCCGCTGACCCGCCCGCACCCGCCGATCATGATCGGCGGCGGGGGCGAGAAGAAGACGCTGCGCCTGGTCGCGAAGTACGCCGACGCGTGCAACCTGTTCGCCGGGCCGCACTCCGCGCCGGAGCAGGTCAAGGCGAAGCTGGACATCCTGGCCGTGCACTGCGAGCGTGAGGGCACCGACTACGGCCGCATCCGCAAGACGGTGACCTGGAGCGACGCCATCACCCCCGACGCGGCGGGCGGCGCGGAGCTGGCCGAGCGGCTCGCCGCCTACGCGGCGCTCGGCGTGACCGCCGTGCACCTGATGCCCGGCCTGGCCGAGCCGGTGGCCTTCCTGCGCGGCGTCGGCGAGCACGTCACCGGCCCGGTCCACGCCCTCTGACCGGTCAGCCCAGGCCGAGCAGGGACGGGACCTGCGTCATCGCGGTGACGACGTGGTCGGCGCCCGCGGCGCGCAGGGTGTCGGCGGAGGCCAGGGCGGCGTGGCCGATCACGGTCATCCCGGCGGTCTTGCCGCCGCGCACGCCGTAGGGGCTGTCCTCCAGCAGCACGCAGTCCGCCGGGTCGACGCCGATCCGCTCCGCCGCCAGCAGGAACAGGTCCGGCTCCGGCTTGCCCCGGGCCACCATGGACGCGCTGTACACGTGCGGGCCGAAGTAGCCGGCCAGGCCGGTGCGGTCGAGCCGGAACGCGATCTCGGGCGGGGTGCCGCTGGACGCCACGCACACCGGCACGGCCGCCTCGCGCAGCAGGTCGAGCAGCTCGCGTACGCCGTCGACCGCGGTCAGCCCGTCGCGCTGGCGGGCCAGGGCGAGCCGCTCGTACTCGGCGGGCAGGTCGAAGCCGACGGGGCGGCCCAGCTCACGCTCGACGTCGGCGAGCGACTCGACGGTGGACCGGCCCATGTAGCGGGCGATGCTCTGCTCCAGCGTGGTGGGCAGCCCGGCCCGGGTGACCAGCTCCGCGAAGAGCGTGTTGTTGATCCGTTCGGAATCCACCAGCACGCCGTCACAGTCGAACACCACCGCTTTGATCACCCGTACAGGCTGCCATGCGAGCGGTACGCCACGCGGGGCGGGCGGAGAATGGCGGGATGGCGGTGACGGGGGATCCGGCGGTGGACGGGGAGTGTCTGCTGTGCCGGGTGGCTGAGGCGGACGCGTACTTCCGGCGGCGGCGGGTGTGGGCCGACGCGCGGTGGCGGTTGTCGGTGCTGCTGCAGGGGCCGGTGGCCGGGTTCGCCCATCTGGAGCCGTGGCGGCACATCCCGTACGTCACCGACCTGGCCGGGCCGGAGGCGGCGACGCTCGGGCCGGTCCTGGCGCGGGCCACGGCCGCACTGCGCGAGGCGACCGGCGCCGACAAGGTCTACGTGTACGTCTTCGGCGACCGGGTGCCCCACCTGCACTTCAACCTCGCCCCGCACCATCCCGGCGGAGCGCTGGCCGGTGGTCCGGGACTGCTGCGGCCCGACGCCGCCTCGGTGCCGGCGGACGCGCACGAGGCCGCCGCGACCGCCGTCGCCCGGCTGCTCGGCTGAGGAGATTTCGTAGATTCTGCGAAACCTTGTCCGGTTTGTGGGGAATCTCGGTACCGTCATGGCAACCCGTTCACGTCCCCTACCAGCGGAGTCGCCATGCGCCGCACCGTGCGACGTGGTCTGTTGTTGCTGACCACCGCCACCGTCCTGATCCTCGGCTGGCCCGGCCCCGGTGCCCAGGCCGCCGCGTACCTCAGTCACCGCTCGGCAGTCGACGTCTTCCGCGACGCCGGCATCTCCATCTGGTCCAGCGGCAACTGCTCCAACCGCAACAAGCCGAGCTGCACCTCGTTCGAGCGCATCCGCCGCAGCACGGTCGACGGGGTCCTCACCCTGCGCAAGGCCAGCAGGTGCGACCTGCGGATCACCGGCGGCACCGAGACCGGCCACGGCTCCGGCACGTACTCGCACTGGAACGGCTGGAAGATCGACATCAGCAAGTACACCTGCATCGGGAAGTACATCAAGCGCTACTTCAAGTACGTCGGCTACATCCGCGGCTGGGGCTACCAGTACAAGGCTCCCTCCGGGAACATCTACACCGACGAGGGCAACCACTGGGACATCCTGTACTACAGCTGCGGCGGCTGCTCCGGGGGCGACGATGACGACAAGGATCTCGTCCCGTCCCCCTCGGCGAAGCCCTCCGCCTCGCCCAAGCCCGCGGCCTCCCCGGCACCGTCGGCCTCGCCGAGCCGGTCGCCAAGCCAGAGCGTGAGCCCGTCCACCGGCCCGTCGGCGGCAGCCGCCCCGATCGCCCCGGTCGCCCCGGTCGCCTCGGCCATGCCGTCGGCCTCGCCCGGCGCGCTGCACCCGTCGGCGGTCCCGTCGGCCTCGGCGAGCGGGGCGAACCCAGCGGCCACACCGTCCGCACCTTCGGGTGGGGTGGCTCCGTCGCCCGATCCCTCCACGCCGCAGGCATCGCCCGTGGCCGGGCCTCCTTCGGCCGCGCCGGGTGTGTCGGTCGAGCCACGGCCGTCGGGATCGCCATCGGAGTCGCCGTGGCCGTCGGGATCGCCGGTGCCGTGGCCGTCGGGGTCGGCGGGTCCGTCGCCGAGCGCCTCGGCGTCGGCCGTGCCACTGGTGAACCCTGCGCTGGAGCCGCCGACGGCGCTGCCGCCGCCGCCCGTACACGAGCCCGTGCCCCAGCCCACGAAACTCCTGCGGGCCGTCGACCCGGCCCCCGCGTCACCACCCCCCACCCTGGACCCCGCCCAGCTCGACGCTCCCCTCGGCTGACCGGGATGCACTTTCGGGGAAACTGCACGCCACCGGGCCACCGGTGCTGCAGTTTCCCCGAAAGTGCAAGGCGTCAGCCCTTGACGTACGAGAGCTTCTCGGCGACCCGCCCGTCCCGGACGCGGATGACGTCGACGCCGCGCACGTGCCCGCTGCCCCAGTCATACCGCCACCGCTGCACCGCCAGGTCCTCGGCCACGGTCAGCTCCTCGATGTCGAACCGCCCTTCCAGCTGCTCGAACACCGGCCGCCAAGCCTCCCGGACCTCGTCGCGGCCCTCGAATCGCCGCCCGTCCGGCGCGGGATTCGTGCTCTCGAAGACCACGTCCGCGGTACACAGCTCGAGCGCGTGCTTGAGATCGTGCCCGTTCCAGGCGTCGTTGAAGGCGCTGATCAGCGCTCGCACGTCCATCGGCCGACGATAAGCCCCACCGCCCGGCAAGACCGTCCGACTTGCCTGGCACATGGGCGAATCCACGCGCAAGATACGCCCAGGTGCCAGGCAAATCGGACGATCGACGGGGTCGGGCGGATCAGACGGTGAAGCCGGTGAAGAGGAGGGCGGCGAGGGCGAGGCCGATGGCCAGGTTGGCGACGGCGGCCCCGCCGAACACGGCGACCGGCCGCCAGCCCGCCTCGCGCAGGGCGCTGACCCGCAGCTGCAGGCCGATGCTGACGAAGGCGAGGATCAGGAACCAGGTGCGCAGGTCGTTGACGACGCCGATGGTCGCCTTGGCCTCGGCCGCGCTGACCGTGCCGGCGTACCAGGTGCCGGTGGCCGACGCGGCGATGAAGCCGAGCACGAACTTCGGGAACCGGTCCCACAGCTGCCGCAGGCCCGGCCGCTCGGCGTCCTCGGTCTTCTCCACCTTGAACGCGAAGTACGCGGTGAGCGCGACCGCGACGATGCCGATGAGCGCGTTCTGGGTGGCCTTGACGATGGTGGCGATCTGCAGGGTCTGCTCGCCGGCCAGCGCGCCCGCGGCGGTCACCGCGGCTGTGGTGTCGATGTTGCCGCCGATCCAGGCGCCCGCGACGGCGGGGTCGAGCCGGAGCACGTCGGCCAGCCACGGCAGCAGGAAGATCGACGGCAGCGCGAACACGATGACCAGGCTGGCGGCGTACGCGAGCTGCTCGCGCCGCGCCCGCACGGCCCCCGCCGCGGCGATGGCGGCGCTCACGCCGCAGATCGACACGGCCGCCGACAGCAGCGCGCGCAGCTTCTCGTCGAGGCCCAGCAGGCCGCCGAGCCACCACGCGATCAGGAAGACGCTGCTGATCAGCAGCAGGGCCTGCAGGATCGCGGGACCGGCCGCCTTGACGATGAGGCTCAGGTTGATCGACGCGCCGAGCAGCACCAGGCCGGTCTTGATGAAGAACTCGGTGCGTACGGCGTCGGCGATGCGCTCGCGCAGGCCGGTGTAGTAGACGATCACGTTGCCGATCAGGCCGAGCGCGATGGCGTAGATCGGGTATTCGACCGCGGCGGCGACCTTCTCCAGGCTGGTGCCCTTGGCCGCGGCGGGGATCACGTCCTCCAGCCAGCGGGCGAGCGAGCCGAGAAGCAGCACGATGAACAGGCCGAGGACCAGCCACGGCCAGGTGCGAGCGGGCCGCTCGGCGGGGGGCGCGGCCTCGACGTCGGGGGTGGTGGCGACCATCAGGGCACCAGGCCCGTCGGGATGACTCCGGTCAGGACGAGGGCGAGCAGCAGCAGGCCGACGGCGGTGGCGAGCCAGTCCTCGCTGAGGGCGGCGCGCAGGGCGCGGGGGACACTGGGGCCGGACGGGGTGCGCTGCGGGGTCAGGTCACTCATGGCGTACGCCTTTCGGGTGGGGGAGCGGCGACGCCGTTCATTCTATACAACACCGGTAGGATTAGTCGAGAATTGAGTTCGCCCAGGTCAATGCTGGTCAACGACGGTGCGGGACGGCCGCGACGAGATTCCGCGATATTTTTCCGCGAGGCGTGTCGAGAACGGCGCGGCGGCTGTGACCACCTGATGCGAGCGGCGCACGACGGTGCCGCCGGAGACGAGGAGCCCCACCGTGAAGTACATGCTGATGATGCACACGCCCGCCGACACCTCGGCCGGGATGGAGAGCTGGTCGCCCGAGGACGTCAAGGCGCACATCGAGTTCCAGCACGCGTTCGACGCCGAGCTGCGCGCCGCGGGCGAGATGGTGTTCAACGAAGGCCTGACGTTCCCCGACCAGGCCCGGATCGTACGGGCCGGGCAGGCGGGCGCGCCGGTGGTCACCGACGGGCCGTTCGCCGAGGCCAAGGAGTTCCTGATCGGTTTCTGGATCGTCGACGTGGACTCGGCCGAGCGGGCGTACGCGATCGCCGCGCACGCGTCGGCCGCGCCCGGCGCGGGCGGGGCGCCGCTGAACATCCCCATCGAGGTGCGCCCGATCGTCGGCGCCCCGTCGGCCGACGCGTAGGTGCCGCAGATGACGCCCACCGCGCTCGGTGACCTGCTGCGCGAGCTCGCGCCGCAGGTGCTGGGCGCGGTGGTGCGCCGCTACCGCGACTTCGACAGCGCCGAGGACGCGGTGCAGGAGGCGCTGCTGGCCGCGGCGCAGCAGTGGCCGGGCGAGGGCGTGCCGGAGCACCCCCGGGCCTGGCTGATCCAGGTCGCCGCACGCCGCCTGATCAACATCTGGCGGGCCGACGACGCCCGTCGCCGCCGCGAGGAGACCGCGGTGTCGCTGGACCCGCGCGACGTGGCCGGTGCCGCCGACGAGCCGGACAGCGCGGCCGACGACTCGCTGCGGCTGCTGTTCATGTGCGGCCACCCCGCGCTCACCGCGCCGTCGGCGATCGCGCTGACGCTGCGTGCCGTCGGCGGCCTGTCCACCGCCGAGATCGCGCACGCGTTCCTGGTGCCGGAAGCGCCCATGGCACAGCGCATCAGCCGCGCCAAGCAGCGTGTCCACGCCTCCGGCGCGGCCTTCGCCATGCCCGAGCCGGCGCAGTGGCAGGCCCGCGTGGAGGGCGTGCGGCACGTCCTCTATCTGATCTTCAACGAGGGGTACGCGAGCAGCACCGCCGACGACCTCCTGCGACCCGACCTGTCCCGGGAGGCGATCCGGCTCGCCCGGATGCTGCACCGGCTGCTGCCCGACGACACCGAGACCGCCGGGCTGCTCGCGCTCATGCTGCTCACCGACGCCCGCCGCGCCGCGCGCACCGGCCCGCACGGCGAGCTGATCCCACTGCCCGAACAGGACCGCTCCCGCTGGGACGGCGCGCTGATCGCCGAGGGCGCCGCCCTGCTCGGCGCGACCCTGCGGCGGCACGCCGTCGGGCCGTACCAGCTGCAGGCGGCCGTGGCCGCGCTGCACGACGAGGCCGCCCGCCCCGAGGACACCGACTGGCCGCAGATCCTCGCCCTCTACGGCGTCCTGGCACGCCTCCAGGACAACCCGATGGTCACCCTCAACCGGGCGGTGGCCCTCGCCATGGTCCACGGCCCCGCCGCCGGCCTGGCCCTGCTCGACACCGTCGCCGAACGCCTCCCCGGCCACCACCGCGTCGCCGCCGTCCGCGGCCACCTGCTGGAACTGGCCGGCGACCTCCCCGCCGCCGCCGCGGCCTTCACCGCCGCCCTCCACGCCACCCCCAGCCCCGCCGAACTGCGCTACCTGGCCGCCCACCTCGCGTCCGTGAAGGCCCGCGCGGCGGCCGCCTGACCATCCGAGCGCCGAGCGCCGGAACGCCGCGCGGCGGGCGCTTGATCCTCCGACTTGCCTGGCACCCGGGCGTATCTTGGACGCGCTTTCGCCCATGTGCCTGGCAAGTCGAGTGATCAAGCGCCCGCCGCGTGGGGGCGGCGCCCGGCGGGTGGGCCGGGCGCCGCGATCGGTGGGTCAGAGGGGTTCGAGCCAGATGTTGCGGAAGCGGGGGTTGGCGCCCGCGTCGCCGTGGTCCTGGAGGCGGATCGGGCCGGGAGCGGCGCTCTCGGCCGCGCCGCCGCCGGTGGACCCGGCGATGGTCACGTCGTTGTGGACCACGAAGCCGTTCCACACGATGGTCACCCTGGCCTCGGCGATCTTGTTCCCGGACCCGTCGAAGCGGGCGGCCCGGTACATGATGTCGTAGGACTGCCAGGTCTCCGGTGCGGTGGCCGCGTTGCGGTCGGGCGCGCGGCGGCTGTAGATCGAGCCCGCCTCGTCGTTGGCGAGCGTGGTGTCGCCGTACGAGTCGAGCACCTGCAGCTCGTAGCGGTCCTGCAGGTAGATGCCGCTGTTCCCGCGCGCCTGCCCGGTGACGTTGCTCGGGTAGGTCGGCTCCAGCCACTCGACGTGCAGCTTGAAGTCGCCGAACGCCTGGCGGGTGCGGATGTCCCCGCCCAGCGACTCCATCGACCCGCCGGAGAAGGGCCAGGTGGCGTTCGCGCCGCCGGTGGTCTGCCACAGCGCCACGTCGTCGCCGTCGAACAGCTGGATGCGCTGCCCGCTGCCGGACACCACCCAGCGCTGGCTGAGCACCCCGGCGGCCTGCCAGATGTGGATCTGGGTGCCGTCGGCGGAGCTGCCGGACAGGGCGTCGAGCACCTTGCCCGACTGCGGGTTGAGGATGGTGCCGTCGGCCTGCGGCTGCCAGACCTGCGAGCCGGTGCCGTTGCAGGTCCACAGCTGCACCTTGGTGCCGTTGGCGGTGCCCGCGTTGTCGACGTCCAGGCACTTGCCCAGCGCCTGGAACGTGCTGCCGACCCGGGCCCAGCGCTGGGCGTTGGAGCCGTTGCAGGTCCAGAGCTGGATCTTCGTGCCGTTGGCCGTTCCGGCGTTGTCGATGTCGAGGCACTTGCCGCCGGTGCCGACGATCGCCCCGGCGCCACCGGTGATGGTCAGCGCGTCCAGGTTGACGTGCCCGACGTCGCCGGTGTCCACCTTGTACGCGATGGTGTTGGCCCCGGCGTTGAGCGCCACGCTCTCGGTGTGCACCGACCAGGTGTCCCAGTTCGGGGTCGCGCCGAGGGTGATCTGCCGTAGCTTGGTCCCGTTGACGTACAGGCTGACCGTCTTCGCCATGGCGGACGGGTTCGGCCCGTTGGAGTAGCGCAGGGCCGCCTGGTACACCCCCGCCGAGCTGGTCGTCACGGTGAACGTGGTGCTCGCGCCCACGCTGCCGTAGCCGGCGACGAAGCCGCTGCCGGTGTAGCCGGTGTGGTCGGTGGCGACACTGGCGGTCCCGCCGCGCACGGCGTTCTCGGCCTGGTAGACGCCGTCGGCCGGGGGCGGGGTCTGCCCCGGGATGGCGTTGAGCGTGTACCACGCCTCGGTGCTCCACAGCGACTGGCCGCTGGTCGAGGTGAACGGGCGCGGCGAGCGCACGTGCACCACCCGGCCCGCGAGCAGGCCCGGCACGGTGAGCGTGACCTTCTTGCCGTCGGCGGACAGGGTCGCCGCGCTGGGCGTCAGCGTCTGCTCGTCGATCTTCGGGCCGCCGTAGTCGGCGGTGGGCTGGTAGCGCCACTGCTTGACCTTGTAGCTCGACAGCAGGCTCGCCGCGGTCGCGGCCGACAGGGGCTGGGTGTACTCCAGCTCGAAGCCGGTCCCGGTGGCCCGCATGGCGAGGATGTCGAACACGGCGGCGCCGTTCGGGGTGAGTTTCTGCAGGCCGTAGGTGAGCTTGCCGGACTGGCCCCAGTTGCCGCCCGCGCCCAGGCCGCCGACGTAGATCGCACCGTCGGGGCCGAGCGCCACCTCGGAGACGCCCGCCTCCAGGCCCTGCGTCATCCGGAACAGCGCGCCCTGGTACTCCCCGTTGACCTTCTCCACGTACGCCCGCTGCAGGCCGCCGTAGGTGACGTCGCCTATCACGAACTGCCCTGCGTACGGGCCGCTGGGCAGCAGCAACGGGGTGCTGGGCGAGTTGGCGATCTCGTTCTGCGGCATCCACAGCACCGGCGGCGTCACCGGCGCGGCGTCGAACTGCCCGGCCGGGGTGGTGTAGTGGTTGAAGAAGCGGCCCTGCTTGATGTGCACCAGCTTGGACGCGGGCAGCCAGCCGCCCTGGTTGTCGGTGACGAAGACGCCGCCCTCGGGGCCCCAGCCGATGCCGTGCGGCGTACGCAGGCCACCGGCCACGTAGGACACCGCGCCGGTCGCCTTGTTCACCTTGATGGAGGTGCCCCGGTTGACCGCGGGCTGCGGGACCGTGGTCGCGCCGCCGTAGTTGATCGACACGGACAGGTTCAGGTAGAAGAACCCGTCGGCGTAGAGCAGGCCGAACGCGAACTCGTGGAAGTTGCCGCCCCACGGCCAGGTCGCGATGGTGTTGTACTGGTCGGCCACCTCGTCGCCGTTGGTGTCCAGCAGCTGGGTGAGCCGCTGCTTCTCGGACACGTAGACGACGCCGTCGACCACCTTGAGGCCCATCGGCTCCTTGAGGTTGCCGGCGATCTTCTTGGTGGTGACGCCGGACGGACCGCCGGTCCCGCCCGTGCCGCCGAGGATGTACACCTCACCGGCCTGGGACGTGCCGGACTGGTCGTTGCCGCCCCAGGTGCAGACCACCAGGCGGCCGTCGGGCAGCCAGTCCATGCCGGTGACCTTGGGCTGGAACGTGCCGGGGCGCAGGTTGGTCAGCGTGTAGCCGGGGTGCACGCCGGTCAGCGGCAGCCCGTCGCCGGCGGAGTCGGTCGCGCCCTCGCACTCCTTGCGGCCGGGCGCGGTCACCCGCACCACACCCGCGTCCGTGCTCAGCGCCGAGTTCGGCACCAGCGTGTACGCGCTCGCGCCCGGCAGGCGCCACTCCAGGGTGAGCTGCTGGCCGCCGGTCGCCTCGAAGAAGTTGACGTTCAGGGCGTGGTAGCCGGTGGTCAGGGTGACCGCGCCCTCCTTGGCGGTGGCGCCGTGCAGCCCGTCGTGGTCGATCACCATGGCGCCGTCGATCTTCAGCTCGGAGCCGTCGTCGCTGGTGAGCCGGAACGCGTAGGAGCCGGCGGTGGTGATGTTGACGTTGCCGATGACCTGGGCGAGGAAGCGGTCCTCGAATCCGAACTCGGCGGCGGTGGTCCAGTTGACCGTCGGCATGAGCTTGTCGACGTTCGGGGTCTGCGCGGCCTTGAGCGTGCACAGCTCGGTCAGCGACACCTGCAGGTCGTAGACGCGCAGCGTGACGCCGGGCTCCTGAGCGGGTATCGCGGCGGTGGCGGGGACCGCCCAGACGCCGCCGGCCAGGGCCAGGGTCAGCGTGGCAAGGACGGGACCGCGGAGCCGGCGTAGCAGTCGTCTGCCCATCGTTCCTCCCGGGGGTGAGGGGGTGTCCGACGGGTCGCGGCGGTCGTTGCCCGCGCGGTGACCGTCGGTCCGTGCGCGGGTGGTCATCGACGCCGACGATTAACGCACCCGAAACATCGGTGGATCGGAACATTAGATGCTTTCGATCGCGCTGTCCATATCTTCTGAACAGATCGGCAAAAGTTCTTGTGGCTACTGCGAAAGTCGCCGGTCGCGGTAGCGGGCCGCGGCCTCGTAGGTCGCCGCATGCACGGCTCTGGCCAGGCGCGATCCCCACTCCGAGCGCGGCCCGGCGAACGTGGTCGGTTCCCCCGCCCGCCAGGCCGCCACGCATACCGCGTCGGTGGGTGTGCCCGAGGCGTCGAAGCCCGCGTCCCGCAGTGCCTGCACCTTGGCCTCGGTCGCCGTGGCCACCGCGTTGACCAGCGCCGCGTCCGACAGCGCCACCGGCACCGCCACGACGATGTTGATCGTCCCCGGCACCAGGACCTCGCGCGGCACGGCGACCGGGCCGGGTGGTACGGCGGCGGGGTCCGCGGCCCACCCGCACACCCCGATCCCGGCCGTCACCACGGCCTCCGCCCCGCCGTCGGCCGCGTGGGCGCCCTCCGCGACCCGGGCGGCGGTCATCAGGCCGACCCCCGGCCCGCTCAGCCCGTGCTCACGCGCGATCTCCGCCAGGTGCCGATCCGGATCCAGCCGGGTGTATCCGTGTCCGACCTGCGCGTTCAGCACCCACTCCCGCTCACCCAGCCCGCCGCCCAGCACCGCGCTGGAGATCATCCGCCAGCCCGGTCCGGCCCGCCACAGCAGCGCGGGCAGGGTCCCCTCGCCGTCCGCGTGCCGGACCAGCTCGGGTAGCAGCGGGGTCGGGTCGGGGCAGGGCAGCGAGGTCACACGGGACCCTAACCCGCTCATGGCTCCCGGCCGCGGGCGGCGTCACGACCCTCTGCCCGCAGGCGCGCCGCCCGGCGGGTGCCGGCGAGCGCCGGTCGCGAGCGGCAGGTCATCCGCGCCGGACCACAACTTCTGGGATGTAGCTACATCCCAGAAGTTGTGGTCTGCGGCAGCAGGCGTGTTCCGGAGCCGTGGCCGCCGCTGCCGCTAACCGTCACCGCGCCCAAGATCGTCCGACTTGCCTGGCACCTGGGCGTATCTTGAGCGCGCTTTCGCCCGTCTGCCAGGCAAGTCGGACGATCTTGGGGCGGGCGCGGGCGCGGGCGGAGGCGGGGGCGGGGACGGGGACGGGTGGGTGGTGGGCCACCAGTTGGTGCGGCCGAGGAGGGACATGAGGGCGGGGAGGAGGAGGCCGCGGACGACGGTGACGTCGAGCAGGACGGCGACCGCCATGCCGACGCCGATCTCCTTGACCGCGATCAGGTCGCCGAGGGCGAAGCCGAGGAAGACGATGCCGATCGAGACGGCGGCGGCGGTGACCACGGGGCCGGTGGCGGTGATCCCCGCGAGGACCGCGCGGTCGTTGTCGCCGTGGCGCTGCCACTCCTCGCGGATGCGGGCCAGCAGGAAGACCTCGTAGTCCATGGACAGGCCGAAGATGAAGACGAACAGCAGCAGGGGCGTGGTCAGGTCCAGGGCGCCCCACGGGGTGAAGCCGAGCAGCCCCGCGCCCCAGCCCCACTGGAACACCGCGACCAGCACGCCGAGCGTCGCGGCCAGCGTCAGCAGGTTCATCAGCAGCGCCTTCACCGGCACCACGAGCGAGCCGGTGAGCAGGAACAGCAGCAGCCCGGTGGCGAGCACGACCACGGCGAGCGCGGCCGGCAGCCGCGCGGCGGTGGCGTCCTTGGCATCGACGAGTTCCGCGGCGGGGCCGGTGACCTGGAGCGACGGGTCGAGCGCGCGCAGGTCGCGCACGAGCTGCTGAGCCTGTGGACCCGATGCCCCGCCGGGCAGCTCGACCTCGGCGACGGTGGCCTGCGGGGGTATGCCCTCCCGCACGTCCACATCGGTCACCCCCGGCACGGCGCGCATCCGCTCCAGCAGCGCGACCGTCGCCGGGTCGCTCGCGGACGCCTCGATCAGCACCGGCACCGGCTGCGGGTACCTGTCGGCGAAGTCGCGCTGGACCACCTCGTACGCCTGCCGCGCCGCGCTGGTCGCGGGCAGGGAGCGGGCGTCGGAGTCGGCCAGGTTCGCGCGTAGCAGCGGCAGGGCGAGCACCAGCAGGCCGACGGTGACCGCGAGCGCCACCACGGCGGGACGGCGCTGGGCGTACCCGGCGGATCGGGCCAGGAACCCGGGGCCGCGGCGGGCCGCGCGACGCCACACCCAGGTGCGTGTGCCCGGCGCGGGGATGCGCCGGTGCGCGATCGCGACCAGCGCGGGCACCAGGGTCAGCCCGGCGGCCGTGGCCAGGGCCACCACCAGCGCGCCGCCCAGCGCCATCGCGGCCAGCAGCGGCTCGGCGAACACGAACAGCCCGGACAGCGCGATGCCCACGGCCAGCCCGGACACCAGCACCGCGCGCCCGGCGGTGGCGACCGTGCGGGCCACCAGCTCGGGCACGGGCGCGCCGGGATCGGCGGCCCGCTCCTCGCGGAACCGGGCCACGATCAGCAGGCTGTAGTCCACGGCCAGGCCGAGGCCCAGCAGCGTCACCACGTTGACGGTGTACTCGCTGACCGGCATCGTGCCGGCCAGCCCGGTCAGTGCCAGCAGCGTGCCCGCGACCACGGCCAGCGCCGCGCCCAGCGGCAGCAGCCCGGCGGCCAGCCCGCCCAGCATCACGATCAGCGCCGCGCACAGGACGACCAGCGCGACCGACTCGCCGAACGCGGCGTCGGCGACGGCCTGGTCGTTGAAGTCCCGCTCGGCCAGCAGCTTTCCGCCGACGAGGATCTCGGGGGAGTCGATGCGGTGCAGCGCGGCGGCGACCCGCTCGGCCACGGCCAGCGCCTCGTCGTCGCTCAGCTCAGGCTGCAGCTCGATCACCGCGAGGGAGTTCTGCCGCTCGGGTCCGATCATGCCGGAGCCCGCGGTGTACGCGTCAGTCACCTCGGCCACGCCGGGGATGGCGCGGATCTCGAACATGATCCGGGTGGCGCTGTCGACCAGCGCGGTGGCGTGGAAATCCCGCCCGCCGATCACCGCGACGACCGTCTCGCCCTCCGGGTCCAGCGCGTCGAGCCGCGCCTGCGCCAGCGTCGAGGGCGCGTCCGGGCGCAGCCGGCCGGGTGACTCGGTGCGGTCGTACACCGAGCCGCCGAGCACCGCCCCGGCCAGCGCCAGCACCGTCCAGATCGCGCAGACGACGTATCGCCCGCGCGCCGCCGCCCTGCCCAGCCGTGCCAGCATCGCGCCCTCCCCGGCGGCCGGAGCGATCTCCGTGCGCCGTGGTCATGAAACACTGACGCTTGCGGATACGCAATGCCCGCCGCCCGGGGTCCGGCCGCTAGGCTGGGCCGGTGACGAGTGAGGACGTGTTCACCAGACTCTTCGGCATCGTGATCGGGATCCTCCTGATCGTCGCCGCGATCCGGTGGATGTTCGGCAAGAAGTGACCGCTCAGGAGCGCTGCTCCGGGATCAGCAGGTTCTGTGCCGTGACCACCGCGACCGACAGGGTCTTGTAACCCACGTCGTCGAACAGCACCGTCATCCGGTCCTTCTCGTAGCCGAGCACCATGCCCATGCCCCAGCCCGCGTGGCGGACCGTGCTGTGCAACGGGAACGGCACGTCGTCGGGGACCACCTCGGAGGTGCCCTCGTGGCAGCTGTCGCAGTGCCCGCACGGGTTGTTCAGCTGCTCGCCGAAGTAGCCCAGCAGCGCCTGCACCCGGCAGCCGCGCATCTCGGCGAAGCGGCGCATCATGTCCGTACGCGAGCGCTGGCCCGCCTGGTAGCGCCCGTGTTCGGCCAGCGCCTCGCGGGCGGCCTGGTCGGGCAGCGGCGCGTAGCGCGGCACGCTCAGCTCGCCCTTGGCGCCGGTGGCCACCGCGCCGACCTGTTCGAGCAGGCTGAGGTATGCCGCGAGCTTGCGGGCGCCGTAGCCGGTGTTCTTGGCCAGCGCGGTCTTGCCGATCGGGCCGCTGTGCAGGGCCGCGGCGACGGTGCGCAGCTCGGCCAGGTCGGGCGCGCCGCCGTTGAAGAAGCGCTGCAGCGCCACGTCCTCGGCGCGGTGCAGCAGCAGCGCGTGCGCGGGCTCGCCGTCGCGGCCCGCCCGGCCGATCTCCTGCAGGTAGCTGTCGGGCGAGTCGGGCAGCGCCATGTGCACCACGAACCGGATGTTCGGCTTGTCGATGCCCATGCCGAAGGCCGACGTCGCCACCATGATCGGCACCCGGTCGGACAGGAACGCCTCGTGCGCCTTCGCGCGCACGCCCGCGGCCATGCCGCCGTGGTAGGCCATCGCCTCGTAGCCGGCGTCGGTGAGCCGCTGGGCCAGCTCCTCGGCGGCGCGGCGGGTCGGCACGTACACGATGCCGGGCGGGGTGGCCTCCTCCAGCAGCTTCAGCAGGCGCCGCCAGCGGTAGTCCTCGCTGGGGCAGTGCGTGGCCTCCAGGAACAGGTTGGGCCGGTCCAGGCCGGTCAGCACGATCTTCGGCTTGCGCAGGCCGAGCCGGGCGGTGATGTCGTCGCGCATGGGCGGCGACGCGGTGGCGGTCAGCGCCACCACCGGCGGGCGGCCCAGGCCCCGGATCAGGTGCCCGATGGACAGGTAGTCCGGGCGGAAGTCGTGGCCCCACGACGAGATGCAGTGCGCCTCGTCGACCGCGACCAGCGCCGGGCGCAGCGCCTTCACCTCGGCCAGCCGCTCCGGCGAGCTGAGCTGCTCCGGGGTGATGAACAGGAACCGCGCCTTCCCCTCGCGCAGCTCCTGCAGCGCCGCGGCCTGCTTGGCCGGGGTCTCCACGGAGCTGATGCGCACCGCGCGCAGCTTCGGGTTGCCGCGGTCGTTGAGGTTGGCGATCTGGTCGTGCTGCAGGGCCAGCAGCGGTGAGATCACCACGGTCGGTCCCTTCAGGAGGGACGCGGTGACCTGGTAGACGGCCGACTTTCCGCCACCGGTGGGCAGCACCACCAGCGCGTCGCGGCCGCGCAGCAGGGCGCGCATGGCGTCCAACTGCGCGGGGCGCAGCCGGTTCCAGCCGAAGTGGTCACGGGCGGCGCGGCGCAGGCGCAGGGAGCGGAATAGCAGCATCATCGCCGCGACTCTAACCAGTTACGGCGACACGCAAACGTCCTCCGCGCCCTGTCCTTCGACGCGTCTGGATGAAGATCAGTTGCTGGCAGCCCCGCTGACCAGCACGGCGATCGCCATCGCGGTCTGTGGCAGATTTTCGTCACTGGGGCAGTCGCTGAACGAGACCAGGACCGGCCCGGCGTCCCCGGTCACCGTCACCTTGTACGCGAACGCGTCCGCGCACTTGGTCTCCCCGCGCTGCTGCCTGCTCTCGGCGGCGAACGCCGGCTCGGTCGCCAGGCGCTGCAGCTCGTGCGCCTGCTGGGCGTTCAGCTTGCCGGACTTCGTGGTCCCGGCCTTGTCGGTGGCCGTCCAACTCCCGTCCGGGTTGACGATGAACGTGTCGTTCACCCCCGCGATGCCGCCGCTGCGGACCACCGTCACCGACGGCATCACCGCGGCGCCCGAGGTCGCCACGGGCGGCTCGCCGGGCGGATCGGCCGGGCCCGCGCACGCCGCGACGACCAGCAACAGCGCCGCGACCACGGCAGTGCGCAACACGGCCCCGACGGCGGATGAGTTCGGTACTGCATTAGCCATGAACGCCAGTCTATGCGCGGGGCAGCCCGGCGCGGGCGCGGAGGGCGGGCAGGTCCAGGACCGTGACCTGCATGCGGCTGGTGCGGACCCAGCCGTTGGTACGCAGCACACCCAGCGCCTTGCTCACCGCCTCCCGCGACGCGCCCACCCAGCCCGCCAGCTCGTCCTGCGACAGCGGCAGCGCGATGGCGATCGCGCCGCCCTCCGCCCGGCCGAACCGTTCGGCCAGCTCGACCAGGCGCGCCGCGACCCGGCCGGTGCTGTCCTGCGCGCCGAACTCGACGCGCTTGCGGTCGGCGTCGCGCAGCCGCTCGGTGAGCAGCCGCATCAGCAGGATCGCCACCCGGCCGTGGGCCTGCAGGTACGCCTCGAACTCGGGCAGGAGCATGACCAGCGCGGTGACCGGCTCCAGCGCGGCCAGCGTGGCCGAGCGCGGCGCACGGTCCACGGCGGACAGCTCGCCGAGCAGCGCGCCGGGGCCGCGTACGGCGAGCACGACCTCGCTGCCTGCGGCGGTGTGCGAGGAGGCCTTGACCCGGCCCGCGCGCAGCATGGCGACCCAGTCCGAGCTGTCGCCCTCGCGGCACAGCACCTCGCCGCGCGTCCACCGGCGCTGCATGCTGTGCCGGGTGAACGCCTCCTGCTCGTCGGCGGTGAGCAGGCCCCAGAAGTCGCCGCTCACGGGGCCAGCCCGGTCACGGCGTACGCCCGCACGGTGGTGACCCGCCCCTTGACGGTCAGGTCGCCCATGGGCTGCGCCACGATCGCGGCCCCGGCGGCCAGCCGGGTCGCCTCGCCGATGACGACCTGGCCCGGCTCGGCCAGCGTCTGCAGGCGGGCGGCCACGTTGACCGCGTCGCCCATCGCGTTGAAGCCGCGCAGCTGCTCGCTGCCGATGTTGCCGACCAGCGCCGGGCCGGTGTTCGCGCCGACCCGGAAGCGGGGCCACTCCGGGTGCCCGGCCGCGATCGCGTCCACGCCGCGCTGCATCGCCAGCGCGGCCCGCACCGCGCGCAGCGCGTGGTCGGGCTGGCGGGCGGGCGCGTTGAACAGGGCCAGCAGCGCGTCGCCGACGAACTGCACCACGGTGCCGCCGTTGTCGAGGATGCACGGCACCGCGACGCCGTGGTAGCGGTTGAGCATCCGCACGATCTCGGCCGGCTCCACGCCCTCCGAGAACGTGGTGAAGCCGCGCAGGTCGGCGAAGAGCGCGGTCACCTCGACCACCTCGCCGCCGAGCGCGGCCTGGTCCGGGTCGGCCAGCAGCGCGGCGGCCACGTCGGGCGACAGGTAGTGCCGGAACAGGGTGCCCAGCGTCCGCGACAGCTCCCGCTCGGCCGACAGCGCGGCGGCGGCCCGGTCGAGCACCGCGGTCTGGCCCTCGGTGAGCCCGAAGCGCTCGGCCAGCCGCGCGGTCACCGGGCCGGTGTCGGTGCCGGTGCGCTCGCGCTCCTGCAGGGCGGTGGTCAGCTCCTCCAGCGCGGCGCCGTACTCGGCGCGGATGGCGCGGGCGGTCTGGTCCAGCGTGATCGCGTCGAAGATGCCGCCGCTGCCGCCCTCGCGGCCGTACTGCACGTACGCGCTGTAGGCGACGAAGCCGAAGGCGAAGGCCAGCAGCAGGTGCCACTCCCACCAGGACAGCGCCCACTTCTTGGCCAGCAGCACCGCCACGGTCGCCTCGGCCAGCAGCGTGAACGCGGTGACGATGCTGATCAGCATGGCGGCCGGCTTGCGCCGGTGCATCGCGAAGTAGCGCAGCGCCGCGACCAGGTAGAGCCCCACCGTCGCCACGGTCACCCAGACCATCGGCCCCTGCACGTCGCGCGGACCGGGGCGGGCGTTCAGCGGCGGCAGGTCGAGCAGCTCCACCGCGCCCCACCCGAGGATCAGCAGCCAGAGTCCGAGCTGGAGCGCGCGCCGCGCGCGGAGCACCGCGTCGCCCCGCACGCCCTCCAGGTCCAGCGAGGAGACCAGCGCGAACACGGCCGCCACGGCCAGACCGACCGGCTGCGAGAGGTCGAACCCGACCGACGGGTGGTGCACCAGCACCCCGGGCGTGGCCAGCGCGTGCAGTAGCAGGAAACCGGCGCTGGCCAGGAACGCCAGCGACACCAGCAGCAGCCGCGCGTCGGCACGGGTCCGGGCCACCGCGCCCATCCGCACGCCCAGCACCACGTTCACCGCCGCGACGGCCAGCACCAGCCAGAAGTGGCTGTGCGAGTCGTGCCAGGAGACGTCGGTGCTCGGCACCGCCAGCAGCAGCCACAGCCCCGCCAGCGGCAGCGCGAGGTGCACCAGCCAGACCGCGGCGCGGACCGGCTGGACGGTGGCGGGGAGGTAGGGGCGCGGCACGCCGACACCCTACGCCGCGCCGACATCACCTGGCACTGTCGCGAATGCGCTGTGTGGACTAATGCGCAGACCGCCCGGCCGATTCGGAGTTCCATCGAGTACGTCACCCCCGGTGACGACCGAAGGAGCTGACTATGAAGCGCAACGGGCCCCTGATCACGCTGCTGGCCGGGCTCGCGCTGGCGGCCGTGCTGATCACCGTGAACCTGACCGTCAACGCGCCCGGCGGCGCCGATCCCGATCCCGCCGGGTTCGGCGCGGCGGCACCGACCGCGACCGCCGCCGCGCCCGCGACCGAGGCCCCGGCGACCAGCCCGCCCGCCGACCCACCGCCCAGCGAGGCGGCCGCGAAGGTGAACGCCCTCTGGGCCGGTCCGGTCAACGGCGGCGGCGCGACCATCGCGATCGCCGTGACCGACGGCGTGGCCGTGGCGTACCTCTGCGACGGGAAGAAGGCCGAGGTGTGGCTGCAGGGCACCGCCGCGGCCGGGAAGCTGGAGCTGACCGGTGCCAAGGGCGCCACGCTGACCGGCACGTTCGGCGGCGGCAAGGCCGCGGGCACCGTCGCGGCGGCCGGGCGCACCTGGAAGTTCACCGCGCCCGCGGTGAAGAAGCCGTCCGGCCTCTACCGCGCCACCGCCACCGTACGCGGCGCGAAGGTCGTCGGCGGCTGGATCGTGCTGCCGAACGGCAGCCAGGTCGGCGTCGTGTCCGTGGACGGGCAGCCGGGCCCCGCGCCCGCGATCGACCCGGCCACCGGCGCGGTCACCGTCGACGGGGCAGCCCTCACCGCGACGCCGGTGACCGGCGCGCTCACCGCGAACTGAGAGAGGACGCCATGGACACCGAAGGCACCCGCCGGATCACCTCCGCGGCCGGCCTGTACGTGCCGCTGCTGCTCGGCGCCGTGGTCGCCGTGACCCTCGGCGTGTACGGCAACGTGCACACCCCCACCGGCGTCTCGGTGAACGTCGCCGGGTTCTCCGGCCCGATGGAGGTGAAGGTCTGGCTGGCCAGCGGGGCGGCGCTGCTCGCGCTCGTGCAGCTGGTCACCGCGCTGGCGATGTGGGGGAAGTTCGGGCCGGGCATGCCGAGCTGGCTCGGGCCGCTGCACCGCTGGTCGGGCCGGGGCGCGTTCCTGCTCGCCGTGCCCGTCGCCGTGCACTGCCTGTACGCGCTGGGCTTCGCCACGTACGACACCCGCACCCTGGTGCACTCGCTGCTGGGCTGCTTCTTCTTCGGCGCGTTCACCGTGAAGATGCTGAGCCTGCCCAAGCGCGGGCTGCCCGGCTGGACCCTGCCGCTGCTCGGCGGCGCGGTGTTCACCGCGCTGATCGGCCTGTGGCTGACCTCGTCGCTGTGGTTCTTCACCACGTTCGGAGTGCGATTCTGATGGCTGACCTGATGGGACGGACCGACCACGCCGACCCGGCGGGCACCTGCGGTGCGGGCTGCGCGTCGCGGCGGGCGGTGCTGGCGGGCGTCGCCGGGGCCGCCGCGCTGCTGGCGGGCTGCCAGACCTACGGGCAGCACGCCGATCCGGAGGCCGCGGCCGCAGACCTGCCCACCGACACCCCGGCCACCGAGGGCGCGGCCACCCCGGGCGCGACCTCCGGGGCCACGCCCGGCGCGGAGCCGACCGGCCCCGGCGCCACGAAACCGGCCGCCCCGGCCGCCAAGGCCCTCGTCGAGGCGTCCCGGGTCCCGGTCGGCGGCGGCGTGATCCTGGAGGGCGAGCGCCTCGTCGTCACCCAGCCCCAGCAGGGCGTCTTCAAGGCGTTCTCGGCGATCTGCACGCACCAGGGCTGCGTCGTCACCGAGGTCCGCGACGGCATCATCGAGTGCGGCTGCCACGGCAGCCGCTTCCGCGCCACCGACGGCTCGGTCGCCGGCGGCCCCGCCACCCGCGCCCTCCGCGAAACCCGCGTCAAACCCGACGGCCCCAACATCATCCGCGCCTGACGGGAAAGGAAGGGCACCTTCTTATCGTTTTCCGTAGTAGAAGGTGCCCTTCCTAACCACACGTGGAGGACCGGTGCGTCCGTACAGCTATGCCGAGGTCGGCGCGACCAGGCAGGACAGCCTGCCGCCGGGTTACCGGCACCTGCGCTACCGCGCCCGGATCGGTGACTCGGCGGTGTTCCGTGCCGCCGCGGAGGCGGTGCTGACGTTCGCGCCGCAGCGGGCCGCCGGGGTGCTGATCGAGGCGGCCGGGCCGCGCGCGGTCGAAGGGCTCGTAGTGACCTCGCGGCTGGGCGCCGGGCCGCTGCGGATCCCCGCGCCGTGCCGGGTGGTGTGGGCCGAGGACACGCCCACCAGGGCCGGATTCGGGTACGGCACGCTGCCCGGTCACCCCGTCCGGGGCGAGGAGGCGTTCGCCGTCGAGGTGGACGGGGGCGCGGTGTGGTTCTCGATGCGCGCCTTCAGCCGCCCCGACCGCTGGTTCACCACCGCCGCCGGCCCGCTCGTCCCCGCCTTCCAACACACCTACGCCCGCCTCCTCGCCCATACCCTCCGCAAGCTCGTCGCCCGCCGATAGCGGAGGTGCAGTTTCGGGGAAACTGTGGCCTCGCGGCCTGGAATTCCTGCAGTTTCCCCGAAACTGAAGCCGCCCCCGAGAGGCTAGAGGCGCGAGTTCGCGGTGACGGTGAAGCCGGTGTTGATGGGGGCGCCCGCGTTGGTGAAGCAGTTGACGTCGCGGACGTAGAGGTGCGGGGCGGAGACGGTCCAGGGGAAGTTCATGCCGCAGAAGTTGGAGTTCGAGCCGACCGCGGTGACCTGGACGTTGAGCGGCAGGAAGCCGATCTGCGGGAAGGTCACCAGGGACAGGCCCGGACCGGCGGCGATGAGCGTGTTGGCGCCGAAGCCGAGCACCGAGTTGAAGTTGGTGGTGGCGGGTCCGGCCCCGGGCACGTGCCAGAGGTAGCCGAAGTACTTCGGCGGGAAGGCCGGGCCGTACAGCGAGGTCTTCTGCTGGTAGGTGACGCTGAAGCGGCTGTTGACCAGGGCACCGGCGGCGTTGAAGCAGAAGACGATGACCTCCTGCTGCCCCGGGTTCGAGGTCCAGTTGCGGGCCTTGCAACGGGTGGGGGCCGAGCCGGCGGCGGTCACCTGGACGCTGCCGTCGATCGGGCCGCCGCTGCCGATGCCCGGGAACTTGACGCTCCACTGCCCCACGCCGAGCGGGGTCACCGAGTTCGGCGCGCCCACGGCGTTGTACTGGCTGATGATGGCGCCGGTGGGCTGGGTGTGCACGTAGCCGTACGGGCCGCCCGCGCCGGCGCCCGAGGCGGTGGTGAAGAACGCGCTGAACCCGCTGTTGTCGGGCACCCCGCCGGCCCGGAAGCAGCGGATGATCGCGATCTCGTCGGCGCCGGACGGGCCCCAGCCGTCGGCCTGGCACCAGCGCGGCCCGTTGCTGATCGCGGTGACGTGCACGACGCCGCCGGGGAACGCCTGGCCGGCGAACTTCACCTGGTAGATGCCGACGCCCAGCGGGACCACCGTGGTCGCCGCCGGGAAGGTGCCCGCGGGCACCACTGCCGCGCCGTTCCAGAGCGCGAAGCCGAACCGGTCGGGCACGGCCGCCTGAGCGGGCGACGCGATGCCGAGGAGCATGCCGAGCAGGGCGACGATCCCGATGAGAGCGGAGATCGCGCGAGTCGGTCTGGGCATGTCGATCCTTTCCGTGACGGGACGGTAACTGCCCGGACATGGAAACATGCCAATTTAACGATCTCAATGGATGTGTCGGAAACCTGTGCGAGCAACGATCGGCGGCCCGTGCGCCCCGGTCACAGCTCGGCGGAGTGGTAGCGCTCCACCACCTGGTAACCGAGCGAGTCGTAGAGGCGCCGCGCGATCGTGTTGTGGCCGTACACGTTCAGCCCGAGCTGGGCCTCGCCCGCCGCGGCGGTCACCTGCTCGCCGACGAGCATCGCCGCGCGCCCGAAACCCCGGCCGCGGAACTCCGGCCGTACGTCCACGCCGAACACGAAGCCGACCCCGGGCAGGAAGCCGTGCCGCAGCCAGAGGGTGCCCACCACCTGCCCGTCGTGCACCACGCACCGGAAGCTGTCGCCCTCGGTAGGCCTGCCGTCCGGCAGCAGCTCGCCGATCGAGGCGACCGCCCGCCCGTGCGCGTCGGCGGCGGAGACGCTGCCCGAGTCGGCCAGCTCCGCGGCGTGCTCCGCGATCTGGCCGTCCCGCCACGCCCCGAACTCCGCCTCGGTCATCGGGCGGCCGACGACCCCGGCGGGTGGCGTCACGCCGGCGGCCACGTCCTTCACCATCTGCTGCGCACGCAGGGGGTACGCCCCGAAGAGCGCCTCGCCGGCCACCTCGCCGGGGGCCAGTGCGACGGACATGCTCCGGCCGCCGCCCTCCGTGGCGCGCCGCCGCGCCCAGGCCGCCAGTGGCCGGGCCAGACCGCGACCGCGCTGCTGCGGGGCCAGCCACAGGTCGTGCAGCCGCCGGTCACCCGGCCGCCGCGCGACGGGGCCGCCGAGGGCCAGGTGCCCCGCGGGCGCGCCGCCGACCTCGACCGTGTACACCGCGCCGCCTGCACCGGCCAGGGCGGTCAGGTTGCGTTGGACCTCCTGCGCCACGGCCCCCGGGTCGCGGTAGCGGGCGGCATAACGCTCGCGCAGCCGGGCCGCCCACCCGTCCCGCCACGCCTGAGTCTCGGGCTCCGTCGCCTCGCGCACCTCGAACACGCGGCGAACCCTACCGCCGCCGGGCGGATCCGGCCCGTGCCTTTTCGCTGGGTGAGAGGGCGGTAACCACGTGTGCACTGATCTACTTGATTGGCATAGTTCGATGGAAACGCTGATCCTACATGTTTCCAACGAAATACATAAGACTTTCTATCTAACGAGCGTTCGGGTATCCAGAGAGTGCTTGTGGCTACCGCCACATGACCATTTTGGAGTCGGGGAGGACTCTCGTGAGAAAGATCATCGCCATTGCCGGCGCGGCCGTCACCACGGTCGCGTTCGTGGCAGTAGCGGCGTCCGGCAGCAGCGCGGCCCCGGACGGGGCCGCCGCCGCCCGGGCGCAGTCGGTCGGGGCGAACGCCGCCGACATCCGCGCCTCGGCCGCTGACGGCTACTCCGTGCAGCGCGTCGTGCGCGACGCCAACGGCGCGACCCACACCAAGTACGACCGGACCTACCAGGGTCTGCGCGTCTACGGCGGCGACTTCGTCGTGCACACCAAGGCCGGCGGCGCCTACGCCGGCGTCTCCAACGGCCTGAACGCCCCGCTGTCGCTCGCCACCACCCCGCAGGTGACCGCCGCGAAGGCGCAGGAGACCGCCCGGGCCGGCTTCTCCGGCACGGTGACCTCGGTCGGCTCGTCGGAGCTGTTCGTCGACGCCAGCAACGGCAACGGCCGCCTCGCGTGGGAGACCGTCGTGCACGGCTGGCTGGCCGACGGCCAGACCCCGTCCCGCCTGCACGTCATCAGCGACGCGGTGACCGGCGCGTACATCGGCTCGTTCGACGAGATCGAGACGGTCACCGGCACCGGCACCGGCATCTACTCGGGTGCGGTCAGCATCGACACGACGCTGTCGGGCTCGACCTACTCGATGGTCGACCCCGTGCGCGGCAACGGCCGCACGTGCGACATGAACAACGGCACCTCGACCTGCACCACGTTCACCGACGCGGACAACGCCTGGGGCACCGGTGCGCAGTCCAACCGGCAGTCGGCGGGTGTGGACGCGCACTTCGGCGCGGCCAAGACGTTCGACTACTTCAAGAACGTGCACGGCCGCAACGGCATCTTCGGCAACGGTGCGGGTGTCCCGTCGCGGGTTCACTACGGCAACAACTACGTGAACGCCTTCTGGGACGGCGCGCAGATGACCTACGGCGACGGCTCGTCGAACAGCCGCCCGCTGGTGTCGCTGGACGTGGCCGGCCACGAGATGAGCCACGGTGTGACCGAGGCGCTGGCGGGCCTGGTCTACTCGGGTGAGTCCGGCGGTCTCAACGAGGCCACCTCGGACATCTTCGGCAACATGGTGGAGTTCTACGCCGCCGCGCCGAGCGACCCGGGCGACTACCAGGTCGGCGAGAAGATCAACATCAACGGCAACGGCACGCCGCTGCGTTACATGTACAACCCGTCGCTGGACGGCTCGTCGCACAGCTGCTGGTCGACCAGCACCAACAGCGTCGACGTGCACTACTCGTCGGGCCCGGGCAACCACTTCTTCTTCAACCTGGCCGAGGGCACCGGCGCCACCGCGTACGGCACCAGCCCGGTCTGCGGTTCGGCTCCGGCCGTCACCGGCATCGGCCGCGCCAAGGCGGAGAAGATCTGGTACCGCGCGCTGGACGTGTACTTCACCTCCAGCACCCGCTACGTGCTGACCAGCAACCCGGCCAACACCGCCCGCGCGTACACCCTGCGCGCCGCGACCGACCTGTACGGCCAGTGCTCCGTGGAGTACAAGACCGTCCAGGCCGCCTGGACCGCGGTCAACGTGGCCGGCAGCGACACCGCCTGCCCGACCGGCAACGACTTCTCGCTCGCGGCCTCGCCCGCGTCGGGTTCGGTCAACCCGGGCAGCTCGGTGACCAGCACCATCACCGCCACCCTCACCAACGGCAGCGCGCAGACGGTCAGCCTGTCCGCCTCCGGCCTGCCGTCGGGCGCCACCGCGTCGTTCAGCCCCTCGTCGATCACCTCGGCGGGCGGCACCTCGACGCTGACCATCGCGACCAGCGCGTCCACCCCGGCGGGCACGTACGCGGTGACCGTCACCGGCACCGGGGCGAGCTCGACCCGGACCGCGACGTACTCGCTGACGGTCAACGGGGCGCCGGGCTGCACCGGCACCAACCCGACCGACGTCGCCATCCCGGACAACGCCACGGTGACCAGCACCATCACCATCGCGGGCTGCAACCGCAACGCGTCGGCCACCAGCTCCGTCGCGGTGACGATCTACCACACGTACAAGGGTGACCTCGTCGTCGACCTGATCGCGCCGGACGGCAGCGTCTACAACCTGCACAACCGCACCGGCAGCAGCACCGACAACATCATCCAGACGTTCAGCCGGAACCTCTCCACGGAGGCCGCCAACGGCACCTGGACCCTGCGGGTCCGCGACGCCGCCACGGCCGACACGGGACGGATCGACACCTGGTCGCTGACTCTCTGACCTGATCCTCCCCAGAACGAGGGCGCCATCCGCAACCCGGGTGGCGCCCTCGCCCCGTTGCCGTGGGTCAGGCCGCGGGGCCGGTGGCGATGGTGACGAACTCGGTGCCGGTGCCCCCGGCGAGGCGGCGACGGAGGGAGGCGGCGATACGGATCGCCTGGCGTTTTGCCTGCTCGGCGCGAGGGCCCTCGTGGCGGTCGTCGACGGTGTCGTGCCATAGGCGCAGCCAGCGGTCGAAGTGGCGGCGCTCCAGGACGGCGCGGCGGCTCAGGGCGACGTGCGGGGCGAGCGCGTTGCGGCGGTAGGTGCCGGGGTTGAGCAGCACGGACTCCCAGAAGTCGCACATGATGGGCAGGTGGGCGGCGAGGTCCAGCCGGGCCACCTCGGTGAAGACCGGTCCGATCAGGTCGTCGGCGTACACGCGGGTGTAGAAGTCGGTGACCAGCGCGGTGATGTCGGCGCGGTCGGCGATGTCGGTTCGCACGGTGCCTCCATTTTTTACTACCGCCATCGTATATATTCGGCTCGTGGGCGGGGATATGACCTTCGGCGCGCTCGCGGTGGCCAGCCGGCGGCGGGTGCTCGACACGCTGCGCACGGCCGGGGTGCCGCAGGACGTGCTCGCGCTCGCGCGGGCCACCGGATTGCACCCCAATACCGTGCGATTCCACCTCAAAGTTCTCATCGAGGCGGGATACGTCATCGAGTCCCGGCAGGCGAGCGGCGGGCGGGGTCGCCCGCAGGCCGTGTACGCCTGCGCGGCCCCCACCACCCATGAGGGCGGCTACGCCCTGCTCGCCGAGCTGCTGGCGAGCATGCTGGACGACGCTGCCGGTGTCGAGCCGGCCCGTGCCGCGGGTGCCCGCTGGCAACGCGCCGCGGGGCCCGCCGGGGTCGCGCCGAACGCGCCCGGCACGCTCGGCGAGGCGGCCGCGCGGGCGACGGCGCTGTTCGCTGAGCTGGGCTTCGACCCGGTGCGCACGCCGGAGCGCGACGCGGCCCGGATCGAGCTGCATGCGTGCCCGTTCCTCGATGTGGCCCGGCGGCATCCGGGCGTGGTGTGCGGCGTACACCTCGGCCTGCTGCGCGGCCTGGTCGAAGGCGGCCCGGCCGGGGACGGCCCGAGCGGCGGCAGGGCGGCCGCGGACGGCCGGAGCGGCGGTCCGGTGGGCGCGTCCGGCGCGGCGCGGACGTTCGCGGCGGAGCTGGTGCCGTTCGCGCGACCCGGGGTCTGTATCGCGGAGATCAGGAAGGTCGTGCCGGAACGCGAGGGGGCGTGACGGGCAGGGTGCGGCTGGTCGGGCAGGTGGCGGTGCCGTTCGTGTGGTTCGGCATGGTCGCCGCGATCTCGCTGCTGGAGGCCCCGCTGAAGTTCCAGGCGCCGGGCATCACCACCGCGCTCGGGCTGGGCATCGGGCGGCTCGTCTTCGGCGCGCTCAACGCCGCCGAGTTCGTGCTGCTGGTGCTGCTGACGCTGGCGCTGGCCGGGGCCGCCGTGGGACGCCTGCGCCGGTGGCTGACCGGCGGCCTGTGGGCGCTGCTGGCGGTGCAGGCGCTGGTGCTGCGCCCGCTGCTGGACGAGCGCGCCCAGGTGATCATCGACGGCGGCGTGCCGCCCGCGTCGTCGCTCCATCTGCTCTACATCGTGCTGGAGGGCGCGAAGCTCGTCCTGCTGCCGGTGCTGGGCGTCAGTCTGCTGCTGCGTGCCGCGCGCGACTGACCGGCCCCGGTTTCGAAACCACTGGGAGCCCTGATCATCGGCGACCGATGATGGGCCGGTCCCGTTCCGGGCCGGGGCGTGCCACCGGGGTAGTCACCGCCGGTGGCTCGGCCGCGTTGTCCAAGGCGGTGCCCGCTGACGGGCACCGCGCATCCCGGAGCGCGCGGGCAGGCGGCGGCCGGGGCGGACAGCACGGCCGGGGCCACCCGGGCCGGGACGGGTAGGCGTCCCGGCACGGGCGGCCGCCGGTCCGGGATGACGGGGGACGGCATGACGACCATCGGATTCATCGGTAGCGGCAACATCGGCGGCACCGTCGCCCGGCTGGCCGTCGCGGCCGGCTACGACGTGGTGCTGAGCAACTCGCGCGGGCCGCAGACGCTCACCGGCCTCGTCGCCGAGCTGGGCCCGCGCGCCCGCGCCGGCACCGTCGAGGAGGCGGCTCGCGCGGGTGACCTGGTGCTGGTCAGCGTGCCGCTGCGGGCGTACCCGGCCATCCCGGCCGCGCCGCTGGCCGGCAAGGTCGTGATGGACACCAACAACTACTACCCGGAGCGCGACGGGCACCTCGACGTGCTCGACGACGGCAGCACCACCAGCAGCGAACTGCTCCAGCGCCACCTCGCCGGGGCGCGGGTGGTGAAGGTGTTCAACAACATCTACTTCAAGCACCTGGGCTCGCTGGCCCGCCCGGCGGACGCCGCCGACCGCAGCGCGCTGGTGGTGTCCGCCGACGACCCCGAGGCGAAGGCGGCCGTGCTCGCGTTCCTCGACGCGATCGGGTACGACGGCGTGGACTCCGGTCCGCTGGGCGCCGGTGGGCGCCGCCACCAGCCGGGGACGCCCGCGTACGGGACGCCGTACGGCCCGTTCAGCGACGAGCACGGCACGCCCGCCGACGCGGCGACGGTGCGGGCGGCGCTGGACGCGGCCTGAGAAAGCCGGTGGCGGCCGGTGCGGTCGCCGTGACAGGATCGGCCGCATGCCGGCACCCCACGGATTCGAGTACGCCGTGCGCGGCGACGGGTCCGTCGCCGTATCGCACCGCCGTGCCGTGGTGACGCTGCTGCGCGGCGAGCGCGCGGCCCGCTTCCTGGCCGAGGTCGAGGCCGGTGACCCGCAGCAGGTCATGGCCCGCTGGACGGGCAACTACCGCCACGGCAACGAGCGCACCGCCCGCAGCCACCCCCGCAACACCTCCCGCTGACCCCGCCGCCGCGTGCGCCGCCGCCTTCCGCGGCGGCCGGTCCGGTCGCCTAGCCCCCGGGCCGGACCTCGCGCCAGAGATCACGGTCTCGTGTCCGAACCTGCGGTCTCGCCGCACCTTCCGACACGAGACACCGATCTTGCGCGCTGGGGCCGGGTCAGTGGTCGGCGGTCACCGGTCCGGCGGCGGTGGCGGGCGCGGGGACGGCCTGGTCGGGGATGGAGACGGGGGCGGGGCGGGAGCGGACCAGGAGGACCGACAGCGCGGCGAGGGCGAGCACGGCCAGGGGCAGAGCCGTGGTCACCTTCATCGCGGTGGTGAAGCCCTGCTGGAACGTGGTGTGCGCGAGCTCGGCGATCGGGCCGGGGGTGCCCGCGGGCAGGTGGGCGCCGCTCTGGCCGGCGCCGACCTCCATACCGCCGGATCCCATGTGGGCGAACGCCTCGGTGAACCGCTCGCGTACCCCCTCGGGCAGCCCGGCGGCGTTGGTCCGCGCCTGCTCGGCCAGCGACGTGGCCAGCTGCGCCTGGAGCAGCGCGCCGACCGCGGCGGCGCCGATGACCGCGCCGAGCTGGCGGGTGGTGTTGATGACGCCGGAGGCGGCGCCTGCCTGCCGCGGCTCGACGCCGCGCATGGCGATGGTCTGCAGCGGGGCGAACACGAAGCCGAGGCCGAGACCGGCCACGAGCAGGCCGGGCATCAGGTCGCCGCGGTCGGAGCCGGGCTGCGCGGTGAGGATGACGGCGGTCAGGCCCACGGTCCACAATGTCATGCCGCCGAGCAGCGCCCACCGCCCGTGGCGGCCGTCGGCCAGCCGGCCCGCGAACGGGGCGAACACCATGGACATCGCCGACATCGGCGCGGTGGTGAGGCCCGCCTGCAGCGCGCTGAGGCCGAGCACGGACTGCAGGTAGATGGTGAGCGGCAGGAACAGGCCGAGCATGCCGAAGGAGACGGCCGCGACGACGGCGTTCATGACGGAGAAGTTGCGGTCGGCGAACAGGCGCAGCGGGATCAGCGGCTCGTGGTCGCGGCGGGTGTGCAGCTGCCAGACGAACACGGCGAGCACGACCACACCGGCGGCGATGACCATCGGGATGGTGACCGGCCCCCAGACCGCGCCCCAGTCGTGCGACTGGCCCTCGATCAGGCCGAAGCAGACTCCGAACAGGCCGAGGGTGACCAGGCCGGTGCCGGACAGGTCGAGCCGGTGGCGGCGCTGGAAGCGCAGGTCGGGCATGAACACCGCGGCCATGGCCAGCGCGAGCACGCCCACCGGCACGTTCACGTAGAAGATCCACCGCCAGCCCCACTCGGACACCAGCCAGCCGCCCAGCGCCGGGCCGGTGACGGTGGCCAGGCCGGCGACGGCGCCCCACACGCCGAACGCCGCGCCGCGCCGCTCGGCCGGGAAGATCGTGGTGATCACGGCGAGCGTCTGCGGGGTGAGCAGCGCCCCGCCCACGCCCTGCGCGATGCGGAACGCGACGAGCTGCTCCGGGCTCTGGGCCAGGCCGCACGCGATGGACGCGGCGGTGAACAGCACCAGGCCGAGCATGAACAGCCGCTTGGGGCCGTGGATGTCGCCGAGCCTGCCCGCGGTGATGAGCAGCACCGCGTACACCAGGATGTAGGCGTTGAGGATCCACAGGATCTCGTCGAGCGATGCGCCGAGGTCGTCGATGAGGTCCGGGATGGCGATGTTCACGATCGTCGTGTCGAGCAGGATCATGAAGAAGCCGAGGCAGAGTACGAAGAGGACGAGCCACGGGTTGGCCCGGCGGCCCGCCTGCGAGACGCCGCTGTCCTGCGGGATGGTCACGGCGGCTCTCCTCGCTCGTCGGGGACGCGAACGAACTGGAGCATAGTCCCGTCACATCGATGGCCCGGGCACCCGAGCGGGCGGGATCAGCGCGGCGCGGCCCGGTCCGATCCGCTCCCCACCAGCACCCGGGCTGCCGGGCCGTGCAGGTCCTCCAGCACTGTTCGGGCGACGCGGCGCCCCGACACCAGCGCGCCCTGGATGGAGCTGGTGTCGCGGTGGTCGCCGCAGACGTAACGGCGCTGGCCGTAGCGCACGGTCCGGCGCAGCGGGTGCGGCGCGGGCATCGCGGGCAGCGCGTGCGGCACACGGTACGCCCGCAGCAGCCGCCAGCCCGCGGTGTCGGTGCCGTACAGCACGGACAGGCGGCCGCGTACCCGGCGTTCCAGCTCGTCCAGCGGGGTGACCGTGTCCAGCACGGAGGTCGCGATCAGCGCCTGGCCGGACGGGGCGTAGCCGGCCGCGGCGGCGGACAGCACCACCGTGTTGCGGACCAGGCCGGGCTGTTCGGCGTCGACGATGGGCAGCGCATCGCGCCGGGGCGGGGCGTCCGCGGCGTGGTAGAAGGTGGTGACCCCGTGCCAGGCGGGTTCGGCCAGGCCGGGCAGCAGCACCGCGGCGGCGCTCGCGTCGGTGGCCACGACGACGACGTCGGCGTGGACCTCGTCGCCGTCCGCGACGGCCAGCCCGGCCGGCGTGAGCCGGTCGACCCGGGCGCCGAGGTGGACGGTGCCGTCCGGCAGGTGACCGGCGAGCTGGCGGGGCAGCGCGTGCATGCCCTGGGCGGGCACCGCGCCGCCGCCGTGCAGGAACGAGCGCCAGACCAGCTGGAAGAAGCGCCCGGAGGTGGTCAGCCGGTCCTCCAGCAGCACCCCGGCCAGGAACGGCCGCAGCACCCGGTCGACCCCGGCGGGGGAGAAGCCGGCCTCCTTGAGCACCTCCAGCGTGGTGCGGTCCGGCTCGCGCTTGAACTGCCGAACGGGGCCGAGGGCGCCGCGTACGCCGAGGGCGGCCAGCGCGAACGCGTCGCCGAGCGGCAGCAGGCCGCCGGTGACCGCGGCCGGGGCGGTGATGTCGGCGCGCAGCCGGTGGATCCGGCCGCGGTGGCGCACGGCCAGGCCCCTGGCGAAGGGGCGCAGGTGCAGGGCGTCGACGTCGAACTCGGCGGCCAGCGCCGGATACGCCGGGCAGACCACCTGGAAGCCCCGGTCCAGCAGGAAGCCGTCGACCTCGTCCGTACGCACCCGCCCGCCGACGTCGTCGCCCGCCTCGTACACCCCGACCCGCAGCCCCGCGTCACCCAGCCAGCGCGCGGCGACGAGCCCCGACAACCCCGCCCCGACGATCGCGACGTCCACATGCTGCGCCATACGCCCAGGCTAGGCCCGTCCCATCACCCGCATCCGCCCCTTCCCCGACTGCGCCCCCCATCCGCCCCCACCCCACCCCACCCCACCCACCCCACCCCACCCCACCCACCCCACCCCGCCCCGACCGAGGCGCGCCCGTCCGGGCGTCGCCAAGGTCATCGGACTTGCCAGGCACATGGGCGAAAGCGGGCTCAAGATACGCCCAGGTGCCAGGCAAGTCGGATGATCAAGGAGGTGCGGTCAGGGGTGGCGCTCGATCCAGAGGGGGCCGGTGGGGCGGAGGGCGATGGCGGCGGCTGGGCGGGGGTCGCCGTCGATTTGGGTGATCTTTCCAGCGCACCAGGGGGTGAGGGCGGCGTGCAGCATGGCGCGGGCCAGGTGCGCGCCCAGGCAGGTGCGCCGCCCGGCGCTGAACGGCAGGAAACCCCAGGCCGGGCGGCCGTCGTCGAACCGGTCTGGCTTGAAGGCGAGCGGGTCGGGCCACAGCCGCGGATCGCGGTGGGTGAGGAGGGGGGAGTACAGCACCAGCGTGCCCGCCGGGATCGGCACGCCGGTCACGGTCACCGCGCGGGCGGTGATCCGGCTGCCCAGCCAGCCCGCCGGGTAGAGGCGCAGCACCTCGTCCACGACCTGGGGCAGCGCCTCCGGGCGGCACCACTCCGGCGCCCCGGCCAGGTGCCACAGCGTCCAGGCGAGGGTGTGCGCCGTGGTGTCGTATCCGGCGGCGAGCCCGACCCGGATCTCGGCGACCGCGCCGTCCAGCCCGGCCAGCGCGTGCGCCAGCGTGCCCGGCGGCGGGTCGGCCAGGACGCGCGCGGTCGCCGCGTCGAGGCGGCGGAACAGCAGCGGGCGGGGCAGCATCGGCCCCGGCACCGGCTGCTGGAGCGGGTGCAGGAACGCCGCGAGCAGCGGGTCGGGCAGCGCACCGCCGAAGAACGCCGCGTTGAGCATGCGCCGCACCGTGCGGCTCGACCAGGCCAGGGCCTCGACGGGACCGGCGGGCGGGTCGGCCGGGGGCAGCGCGGCGTGGGCGATCTCGTCGAGCCGGGCGGTCAGGTGGGCCAGGCCGCGGCTGTGGAAGTGCGGGTTCAGCTCGCGCCGGCGCGGGTCGTGTTCCGGCTGGTCGCGGTACACGACTCCGGCCGACAGGTATGGCGTGAGGCCGCTGAGGCTGCCGACGCTGCGGAACGTCTCCAGGTCGCCGAGCACGGCACGGTTCCAGTCCGGGGTGTAGCCGACGATCGCCGGGCGCCACAGCCGCAGCCGGAACACGTCGCCGGTGCGCGCGCCGTCGGTCAGCAGGCGCACCGGGTCGGTGGACCACCGCCACAGGTGGCCCAGCAGCGGGGTGGCGGCGGGGGCGGGCAGCGCGGTCACCGGTAGCGGCGTCCCTTCCAGACGGCGGTACGCCGCAGCGCCAGCGCGTACACGGGCAGCGCGGCGGGGGCGGTGAACGGGACGAGCGCGGCCTCGGCGTACGCGCCGCGCCCGGTCTTGGCGTTGCTGACGACCCGCTCGGCCAGCCCGAGCACCGCCGCCAGCCGCCAGGCCGCGCCGTGCCTCCAGCGCAGCCACGGCAGCGTGTACGCGGCCAGGTGCCAGGCCGCGCTCGCCGCGAGCAGCACGTCGCTGCCGCCGTGCGCGGCCCGCATGCTCTTGCCCGTGCCGCGCACGGTGCTGCGGTAGCCGTCGTACATCCGGGTGCTGACCAGGTCCCCGCCCAGCGCGAGCCCGAGCTTGAGCCCCGTCCGGCGGGCCAGCCTCGCCAGCGCCAGATCCTCCACGATCTCCCCGGCCACGGCCGCGTGGCCGCCGAGCCGGTCGTAGGCGGCCCGCCGGAACGCCAGCAGCTGCCCGTTGGCCACCGCGGCAGCCGGGATGGGCAGGTCCAGCAGCTGATGGGGCAGGAAGCCGAGCAGGTTCTCGTCGATCAGCGGCACCAGCAGCCGCTCGCCCAGCGTGCCGGTCTCCTGGCGCGGGAACACGGAGAAGACGTCGGCGCGCTGGCGGCGTACCTGCGTCCAGACCGCGTCGAGCGCGCCGGGGCGCAGCGTGACGTCGGCGTCCAGGTACACCAGCAGGTCACCGGTGGCGGCCGCGGCGAGCTGGTGGCAGGCCCAGTTCTTGCCGATCCAGCCCTCGGGCCGGGGCGCGCCGGTGAGCAGCCGCAGGCGCGGATCGGCGAAGCCGCGTACCACGTCGGCGGTGCCGTCGCTGGAGCCGTCGTCGAGCACGAGGATCTCGTCGGCGGGCTGCGCGAGCAGGCCGGGCAGGGTCGACGGCAGCCGCGCGGCCTCGTCCCGGGCGGGCACGAGCAGGGACGTGCGCGGCAGCCGCCCGGCCGCGCCCGCACCGCCCGTACCCGGCTCACGGGCGAGCCTGGGCAACGTGCCCGCCGACGGGTCGCCCCCTGGACGGGTGTCCGGCGACGGGCCGCCCGCCGGCCGGGTGCGGGGCGTGACCCGGGGCGGCGTCGCCAGGACCGGGAAGGAGCGGGCGTTGGCCACCAGTCCGGCGGTCTTGACCAGGTGGTATGCGGCCACGGCGGCGGCTAGGAGCGCCATGGCAGGGCTCCTTTCGCCGCGTCGACGCGCTCGTCCCAGCTGCGCCGCCCGGCGAGCACCCGGCGGAAGCCGGACAGCGGCTGCCGGGGGTCGGCCCCGGCGAGCTGCCCGTCGAGGTGGGACAGGTCGACGGCCAGGGCCTCGGCGAGCTTGGCGGTGACCTGCGCGTCGTCCCGGCCGCGTGGCACCTCGGTGCAGGAGACGTACGCCTCGGGCCGGTTGTGGCCGCGCAGCACCACCCGCACCGCGACCGCGAGCAGCGGCACCCGCGCCTGGCGGGCGTACCAGGCGGCGCCGCGGGACAGCGGGCCGGGCGGACCGGCCGGGCGCAGCTCGCCCTCGGGGTACACGACCAGGGTGCGCCCGTCGCGCAGCAGCCGCAGCCCGGTGCGTGGCTCGTGCGTGCCGAACACGCCCAGGCGGCGCAGGAAGCCGTAGCGGGCCAGGTTGTCCTGCTGCATCAGCAGGCAGGCGGGGTGGCCGGTGCGCCACAGCACCGCCGCGGCGACGAACGGGTCCCACCAGGTGTGGTGGTTGGCCGCCCAGACGAACGGGCCGCGCGGCAGGCCGCCGTGCAGCCAGACGCCGCGCAGCTCGCGCCGCACGAGGTGGGTGAAGCCATGCCGCATCGCAGCGGCGACCGGGTCAGCCATCGGCCGCACCGCGCCCGGCCCGCACCCACAGCAGCAGGGTGAGGGTGATCAGGGCGTACGCGAACGCGTAGTCCTCGACCGGGATGTCCCACGGCACCCGCAGCCCCGTGATCGCGTCCGGCGCGTAGTGCACGACGGTCGCGTCGGCCCGGGTCAGCCAGCCGTCGACGGGCACCATGAACAGCAGCGAGATCGCCAGCGTTCCCCAGTATCGCCCGGTGCGGAGCAGCCCGGTCCGCCATACTCCCAGCTCCAGCCCCACCACCGCGAGACAGGCCGCGACCGCCGCCACCGTGTACTCACCCACGGCGCCCGCCCGCCTTGCCGGGCTGCGCGGCGGGGATGGGGGTGGGGGTGGCGGTCAGGCCCAGGGCGGCCGGGCCGCGGGTGAGGACTTCGAAGGTGAGCAGGGCGCAGAGGGGGACGACGAGGAAGAAGAGCCACTCCTCGACGGGGAGGCCGAGCAGGGTGGCGCCGGTGGTGTAGCGGGGGGAGAACCACCAGTGGCCGCGGGCGGTCGCGGCGAGGTCCCACAGCACGAAGACCGCGACGACCGGGGCGAGGGTGGCCAGCAGGCGGCGGGGGCGGCGGTACACCCGCGCGCCCAGCCCCGCCTCCAGGGGCAGCGTCACGGCCAGGCACGCGGCCAGGACGAGCAGGTAGCGCAGCCGGTCCATCAGCCGGCCGCCTGCGGCACGGGCGGCGCGCTCGGCGCCGCGACCGGCCTGCCGGCCGGGGTGAGCAGGCAGCGCGCCGCGACGAGCAGCCGCCGCCGGTTCGGCACCGTGGCCCGGCGGGCGAAGACGTCGCAGTCGGCCCGCTCCACCTCGTCGAGGATCCCGCCGTAGAGGTGGTACGCGGCGCGGATGCAGGCCTGCGAGGTCGGCGCGAGCATGGTGACGCCGGGCGCGGCGGCGGCGTAGTGGGCGCGGGCCCGCGTGATCTCGTAGCGCACCAGCTCCCGGATGGCCGTGCTGGCGGTGCCCCGCTGCGCGGCCAGCCGCAGGTCGGCGGTGCTCAGCCCGAACGCGCGCAGGTCGCGCTGGGGCAGGTAGACCCGGCCCCGGTCGAGGTCCTCGCCGATGTCGCGGATGAAGTTGGTGAGCTGGAAGGCCAGGCCGAGCTGCCGGGCGGGCTCGCGGGCGAGCGCCGGGTCGGCCGGGTCGAGGATCGGCAGCATCATCGTGCCGATCACGGCCGCCGAGCCCTCCATGTACTCCAGCAGGTCGCCGTAGTCCTCGTATTCGGCGATCTCCAGGTCCATCGCCATGGAGTGCAGGAACGCGGCGAAGTCGGCGCGGTCCAGGTCGAAGGTGCGGATGGTGTGCAGCACGGCGGGCAGCAGCGGGTCGTCCACGGGCGAGCCGTGCAGCCCGGCGACGAAGCGGTCCGACCAGTCGCGCAGGGCGCGGGCGCGGGCCGCGGGCGGCAGCGCGTCGGTGCTGTCGACGATCTCGTCGGCGTGCCGGGTGAAGCCGTAGAGCGCATGCACGTGCGGCCGCTTCCAGGCCGGGAGCAGGCGCGTTGCCAGGTAGTACGTGCGGCCGTGCCGGCGGTGCAGGGCGCGGCAGCGCTCGTACGCGGCGGCTAGGTCAGGCTCCACGGGGGGCTCCCATCAAAAATCGACTCAACAATCGACGCAACTTCGACTCTACGCTAGTCTGAGCGCGTGGCCAACGACACCTTCTCCGCCCTAGCCGCCCACCCCTGCTCCGCCGTGCCCGCGACGCCCACTCATCACGCCGCCGACCTGCCGCTACTTGTCGAATACACCCTCACCGAATTCGTTCGGGCCGAAACGCGCGCATTGGCTGAGGTGGATTCGGCGCTGGAGCCGCTGCTGTCGGCCGCCCGCGACGCGGTGCTCGGTGGGGGCAAGCGGGTGCGCCCGCAGTTCGCGTACTGGGGGTGGCGCAGCGTGGCCGGGCCGCACGCGCCGGTCGGCATGGTGCTGCCCGCGCTCGCGGCGCTCGAGCTGCTGCACGCGTTCGCCCTGGTCCACGACGACGTGATGGACCGCTCCGACACCCGGCGGGGCCGCCCCACCGCGCACCGGGCGCTCGCCGACGGCCACCGCGCCGCGGGGCTGCGCGGGGACGCGGCGCACTTCGGCGACGCCGCCGCGATCCTGGTCGGCGACCTGCTCCTGGTGTGGGCCGACCGGCTGATGGCCCGGGCCGGCGTGCCCGACCGCACCCTGCGCGAGGCGCGCACCGCGTACGACCGGATGCGCGTCGAGGCGATCGCGGGCCAGTTCCTCGACGTGCTCGGCGACTGCGCGCGGACCTGGTCGCCGGAGCGCGCGCTGCGCACCGCGCGGCTCAAGACCGCCGGCTACACCGCGACCTGGCCGCTGCACTACGGCGCGGCGCTGGCCGACGCGGGCGGTGGCGGGTTCGCCCAGGGGCCGCTGGGGCGGGCGTTCACCCGCTACGGGCTGGCCGTCGGCGAGGCGTTCCAGCTGCGGGACGACCTGCTGGGTCTGTTCGGCGAGCCCGCGGTCACCGGCAAGCCGGTCGGCGACGACCTCGGCAAGCCGACGATGCTGCTGCTGCTCGCGCAGGCGCGGGCGAGCGCGGCGCAGCGCGCCGAGCTGGCGGCGGTGCTGGCCGCGCCGCGGCCCGACGTGGCGCGGCTGGCCGCGGTGGTCCGGGACACCGGAGCGCCGGAGCAGCTCAGTGAGATGATCGGCGAGCGGGTGGCCGACGCGCACGCGGCGCTGGCCGCCGCGCCCGTCGACGACGACACCCGCACCGCGCTGGGCGAGCTGGCCGCCGCCGTGGCCTGGCGCGCGGCATGACGGCACGCGGAGGAGGGCGCATGCGTACGGTTTCCGGACCCACCGAGCACGTGGTGGTGGTCGGCGCCGGGCTGGGCGGCCTGGCCTGCGCGCTGCACCTGGCCGGGGCCGGGCGGCGGGTCACCGTGCTGGAACGGGAGGCCGAGCCGGGCGGGCGGGCCGGGCGGCTGGTCCGCGACGGGTTCGAGTTCGACACCGGCCCGACCGTGCTGACCATGCCGGACCTGATCGCCGAGGCGTTCGCCGCGGTCGGCGAGGAGCTGGCCGACTGGCTCACGCTGACCCCGCTGGACCCGGCCTACCGGGCCTGGTTCCCGGACGGCTCGAAGCTGGACGTGATCGCCGACCCGGCGCGCATGGCCGAGGAGATCGCGGCGGTGTGCGGCCCATGGGAGGCCGACGGTTACCTGCGCTTCGCCGCGTACGCCCGGCGCCTCTGGGAGCTGGAGCGTGCCGACTTCATCGAGAAGAACTTCGACGGCCCGCGCGACCTGGTCACGGCCAACCTGCTGCGCCTGGTCGCGGCGGGCGCGTTCGGGCGGCTGCAGCCGCGCATCGACCACTTCCTGAAGGACGAGCGCACCCGGCGCATCTTCTCGTTCCAGTCGATGTACGCCGGGCTCGCCCCGCACAAGGCGCTGGCCGTGTACGCCGTCATCGCCTACCTGGACGCGGTGGCGGGGGTGTACTTCCCGCACGGCGGCATGCACGCGGTGCCGCGCGCGATGGCCGCCGCCGCCGAGAAGCACGGCGTCACCATGCGCTACGGCACCGCGGTGCGGCAGGTGGAGACCCACGCCGGGCGGGCGGTGGCCGTGGTGACCGCCGAGGGCGAGCGGATCCCCGCCGACGCGGTCGTGCTCAACCCGGACACCGCCGCCGCCCACGCGCTGCTGCCCGGCCCCGGCCCGCGCCGCCGGCTGCGCTACTCGCCGTCGTGCGTGGTGCTGCACATCGGCTCCGACGCGGCGTACGCCAAGGCCGGGCACCACAACATCCACTTCGGGAAGCCCTGGCGGCGCACCTTCGAGGAGATCATCACCGAGGGCCGGCTGATGAGCGATCCGTCGCTGCTGGTGACCAACCCGAGCCGCACCGACCCGTCCGTGGCCCCGGCCGGGCAGCACACCTACTACGTGCTCGCCCCGGTGCCGAACCTGGTCACCGGCGGCCAGGACTGGCGGGGCGGGCTGGCCGAGGCATACGCCGACGAGCTGACCGAGGTGCTGGAGCAGCGCGGCTACGTCGGCTTCGGGGCGGCGGTGCGCAGCCGCACCGTGGTCACCCCGGCGGACTGGGCCGACGCGGGCATGGCCGCCGGGACGCCGTTCGCGGCGGCGCACACGCTGGCGCAGACCGGCCCGTTCCGGCCGCGCAACCTGCACCCGGCGCTGGGCAACGTGGTCTTCACCGGGTCGGGCACCACCCCGGGCGTGGGCGTGCCGATGGTGCTGATCTCCGGAAAGCTGGCCGCCGCCCGCATCACCGGCTGAGGGGTGCTCAGGCGGTGGGCGGGGCGCTGATGGGCGCCTCGGACCCGCCGCCCAGCGCCGGCGCGCCGTTGAGCAGGCCCAGGCCCAGGCTGGTGACGAGGTGGTGGACCGTGTTCTGGTTGCGGTTGCGGTGCACCAGCCCGGCCCGGTGCAGCACGTCGAGGTGCTTGCTCGCGGCGGGCAGCGAGATGCCGACCCGGGTGGCGATGACCGAGGTGGAGCCGCCGGTGACGGCGCACTCGAGCACCCGGGCCCGGGTCTGCCCGATGAGGGCGGGCAGGTGGTCGTGGTCGGTGTCGGCGTACAGCCGCGCCGAGGAGTCGATCGGGTAGAGCAGCACCGGCGGCAGCGCGGTGTCCGCGAGCACCATGAGCTGCCGCTCCTCCTTGAAATACGACGGGATGATCAGCAGGCCCCGGCCGTCGAGGTCCAGCTCGGCGTCCACGTCCATGCCCCACTTGTCGATCTCGAACGTGTCGTCCCGGAAGCGGGCCTCCGGGTGCAGGTTGTCCAGCAGCTTCGCCCAACCGCCGTCGGCGAGGTCCTTCATCCGGCGGGTCCGGTCGGCCTCCACGGCCCCGGTGATCCGGTTCCAGACCGGGGCGATGGCGGTCTCGTGGTAGGCGCGCAGCGACGACTCGAGCGCCTGCATCCCCGCCGCGCTGCCGCGCCGCAGCTCCTCCACGATGGGGACCATGGACCGGTCGGTGACGGTCAGCTGGTTGATCTCGTCCTTGATCCGCCTGGCGTCGGTGCTGGTGATGCCCTCGATGCCGGCCTCGAAGCCCTCCACACCGTTGTACGGCGTGAGGAAGTCGGGGAAGTAGCCGCGCGGCGGGCTGAGCGTCAGCCCGAGGGCCACCTCGTTGCGCAGCGGCGTGTACGGCTGCAGGCGCCGCGCGGTGCGCTGCTTCCACCCCTCCAGGAACGGGTTCGACCCGGGCAGCCGGAGCTGGTGCATGCTCAGCGACAGCTCCCACATGGGGTCCGCGCTCGGCGCGAGCCGGGTCATCGCCAGATCACGGGCGGTGAATCTGATGCGCAGCATGCTCCCGGTCCCTCCCGCTGGTGCCGTCTGGGTGGCGAACATCTTCGCAGGCCAGGCGTCCATCGATGCACGCGCGAGGCCCCCCGTGGGCACTGGCGACAGTCTGCCGAGGCCCGTTGCGGGTTTCAACCTTGTTGACGCACGCGGAAATGTCGGCCGCCACCAGCGTGTACGCCGCTCGGAACGCGCTCTCCCGCGTCCGTTTCGGCACTTTCACCGGGATCATCCCGTCGCAGGTGGGGACCTGTTTTCCTCAGGAGTTAAAGAGGTTTACGGCCGGGGTCTCGCACTGTCACAGTCCCCCGTGACGGATGAGAACTTCCCCGGCCTCCGCGCCCACGACGGGTCGCGACGCAGGCCGGTTCATTTGTCCACGGGGGGTGACGGGGCCGGCCGATCGCGGCCGGCTCCGTCACGGTATCTGCCGGCGGTCACCGCGCGGCGGCGCGAGGCTCACTGAGCGTGATAAATTGACATATTCAAGGTAATGCGTAAGGTCTGACTCGGACCGCTACGGGAGCCACGTAGCAGAGCGGGAGCAGGGGCAGCCTCCCGCGTGCACCGAAGTCCGACCATGCGCGCGTGCTCGCGTACGGCCGACGACCCGGGCTCCCGGCCGCCGCGCCCGCGCATGGACTCTCCCTGGAGAAGGAGTCCACATGTCCACCACACTCGCCGCACGGCGGCGGGCCGCAATCTCCGCACTGATCGTGGCAGTCGCCTCGGTCCTGCTGCTCACCACCACGCTGGCCCGGGTCGCCGACGCGCACGGCAGCATCGTCGACCCGGCCTCCCGCGCCTACGGCTGCTGGCAGCGCTGGGGCGCCGACTTCCAGAACCCGGCCATGGCCACCCAGGACCCGATGTGCTGGCAGGCCTGGCAGGCCGACCCCCAGGCCATGTGGAACTGGAACGGCCTGTTCCGCGAGGGCGTCGCGGGCAACCACCAGGGCGCCATCCCGGACGGCCAGCTGTGCAGCGGCGGCCGCACCCAGAACGGCCGCTACAACGCGATGGACACGGTCGGCGACTGGAAGGCCCAGAACATCTCGACCAACTTCAGCGTGAAGCTGTTCGACCAGGCCAGCCACGGCGCGGACTACATCCGCGTGTACGTGACCAAGCAGGGCTTCAACCCGGTCACCCAGCCGCTGGGCTGGGGCAACCTGGAGCTGGTCGGCCAGATCGGCAACACCCCGGCGTCGCAGTGGACCAGGGAGACCGACGGCGTCTCCATCCGGGTCAACGGCAACGCCGCGGGCCGCTCCGGCCGGCACATCGTGTACACCATCTGGCAGGCCAGCCACCTGGACCAGTCGTACTACTTCTGCAGCGACGTGAACTTCGGCGGCGTGCAGCCCAGCCCGTCGTCCTCGGCCTCGCCGAGCGCGTCGCCGCGGCCGTCCACCTCGCCGTCGGTGTCCCCGTCGCCGAGCCGCCCGCCGTCGCCGAGCCCGTCGTCGCCCCCGCCGCCCGGTGGCTGCTCGGCGACGTACGCGCTGACCGGCTCGTGGCCCGGCGGCTTCCAGGGCGACGTCAAGGTGACCGCGGGCTCCTCCGCGATCACCGGCTGGACGGTGACCCTGACCTGGACCAACGGCCAGACGATCACACAATCGTGGGGTGCGACCGTGACCACGAGCGGCTCGACGGCCACCGCCAAGAACGTCTCGTACAACGGCAGCCTGGCCGCCGGAGGCAGCACCACCTTCGGCTTCCTCGGCAACGCACCGAACAGCAGCAACGGCGCTCCCAGCCTGACCTGCACCCCCGCCTGATGAAAGGAAGGGCACCTTCTTAACGCTCCGCGTATAGGAAGGTGCCCTTCTTAACGCCTCGCTGATCGTGGCGGGAGCGCCCCCGTGCCGCTCCCGCCACCGGCCGTCAGGAGGCCGCGCCGGTCCGCCGCAGCAGCGCCTCGCGCTCGGCGGCCAGCCCGAGACCCACCAGGTGCGCGTGCCGCTCCGCCCGCTCCAGCAGCACCCCGCCCGCCAACAGGGTGAGCAGCGGCAGGAGCACCAGATATGCCCACTCGCCCGCCGCCAGCAGCACGGGCGGGTCGAAGCGCACGGTGGACATCAGAAAGCCGTTGAACACCGAGGGCACCGTCACCAGGACCAGCAGCGCCGGCATGCCCAGCACCGGCAGCCTGCGGCGCACCGCCGGCGGCAGGCCGATCAGGCAGCCGAGCAGCGCCAGCACGCATCCCGCCTCCAGCGCCAGGGACAGCACGCCCTGCACCGGCTGCTCGCCGAGGAAGCTCTTCAGCTGGTAGCCGCCCCACGAGGCGATCTCGAAGCCGCCGTCCATCTGCCAGCTCGTCTCGGCGAGCAGCACCTCCGCGGCGGGCAGCACCGTGAGCACGGTCAGCGCCAGCGCGAGCACTCCGGTGCGTACGCCGCCCAGCACCGCGGCGCCGCGCACCCGGCCGCGCACGGTCAGCGCGAACGCCGCACTGAGCATGAGCACCACCATCCACCAGCGGCGCACCAGCAGCTCCGGCTCGCTCGGGTAGGCAGTGGACAGCAGCCACACCTGGTGGCCGGCGCCCAGCCAGGCGAACCCGGCGGACACCCCGCCCCACCGGGTGCACGCGGCCGTGGCGGCCAGGCCCCAGAGCAGCATGCTGACCAGCACGCCGGTGGACGGGACCATCCGTGCGCCGTCCAGCCGCCACGTGAAGAGCATGTCCGCGGCCACGTAACGGGCCGGGGCGAGCACCAGCAGCAGGGACGTCACCAGGCCGTACACGGCGGCGGTGTCGGTCCAGCGCCGGTCGACGGCGCCCGCGCCGCGCCCGCCCAGCCGCATCCAGGCCGCGCTGCCCACCAGGTTCGCCGCCTCGCCGAGGCGGGGCAGGCGCTGTCCGGGCCGCGACCCGGCCAGCAGCACGCCCAGCATCTCGTCGCCGTACTCGGCCCGGTGACCGGCCGGGAACAGCGCCAGCAGCCGGGCATACCACCACTCCAGCCGGCCGTCCGGCTCGTGCTGCTCGTTCACGCGGCTCCTGTCCCGGGCATCAGGCGCACGGCCAGCCGGGCGGCGGCCGCGTCGGCGTTACGGCGCAGGCGTGCGGTCTCCACGGCCAGGCGCTCGCGCCCGGCGCCGGTGAGCCGGTAGTAGCGCCGCAGCCGCGACTGCACGATCTCCTCGCGCTCCACCTCGATCAGGCCGCTCTCGCGCAGCCGGTCGAGCACCGAGTACAGCGTCCCGGTGTGCAGGCGCACCTGGCCGCCGGAGATCTCCCGTACGTCCTCGATCACGGCGTAGCCGTGTTTCGGCTCGCCCGCCAGCGCGGTGAGGATCAGGAAAGCAGGCTCTCCCATCGATGATTCTGCCACTCCGTCAGGATATACGTGTTGCAAACATATTCAAGTGCAGAGGACATCGGCGAACCTCTGCTGCGGCCCGCGCATTCCGGGTACGCCGGTGAGAGAGCCGACAGCGCCGAGACCGCGTCATCGCCGCAGCTCAGGGGTAGCGTTCGCGCCATGCTGGAGCAGACGGCCATCGCGCCCGTGCCGTGGGAGATCATGACCAACCCGGTCGGCATCGCATCCCGGCCGGACGTCGCGGGGCAGACCCGCACCGTGGTGGAGGAGTACCTCCTGCGGCTCACCAAGGGCGACGCCGAGCACATCACCGAGCTGTTCGCCGACGACGTGGAGTGCTACGTCGCGGCCGCCGAGGCGGCTCCCTGGCTGGCCAGCCGCGGTCTGGCCGCCGACTTCCTGCGGCTGACGATGCCGCGCTTCGAGCTGGGCGAGAGCACCGTGGAGGCGGACCGGATCCTGGTCGACGGCGCCGACGCGGTGGTGCTGGGCCACTTCACGCACGTGATCAAGCCGTCCGGCCGCCGGCTGTCCTCGCCGGTGGCGATCCACCTCAGCGTCCGGGCGGGCCGGATCACCTCGATGCACCTCTACGAGGACAACGTCGCGCTGGTCTCCCGCATCCGGGGCAAACGCCCCATCACCTCCGCCGCCTGCGACGCGGCCAAGAACGCGCTGCACTGACCACGCGTGACGAGATCACCCGTACGCGCGAGGATGTCGGTATGGAGGACACGACGGTGAAGCTCGGCCACGGCGCGGTGATGCCGCGGCTCGGGCTGGGCACCTGGCCCATGGACGACGCCACGGCCGCGCGCTGCGTGGCACACGCGGTCGAGGCCGGCTACCGGCTGTTCGACACGGCCGAGAACTACGGCAACGAGCGCGGGGTCGGGCAGGGCATGCGCGACTCGGGCCTGCCCCGCGAGCAGCTGTTCGTCACCACCAAGTTCAACGTACGCTGGCACGGCCGCGACCTGGTGCGCCGCGCCTGCGACGCCTCCGCCGAGCGCCTCGGCGTCGAGTACATCGACCTGCTGCTGATCCACTGGCCCAACCCGGAGCACGACCGCTACGTCGAGGCATGGGAGGGCATGCTCGCGCTGCGCGAGGAGGGGCGGCTGCGCGCGGTCGGGGTGTCCAACTTCAAGCCCGCCCACCTGGAGCGGCTGCGCGCCGAGACGGGGGTCGTGCCCGACGTCAATCAGGTCCAGCTCAGCCCGCGCATCACGCGCAAACTGGTGCGGGCGTACGACGCCGAGCACGGCATCGTCACCCAGTCCTGGAGCCCGCTGGGCCAGGGCCGCGAGCTGCTGGCCGAACCCGCCGTCACCGAGCTGGCCGCCGCGCACGGGCGCACCCCGGCGCAGGTGGTGCTGCGCTGGCACCTGCAGCTCGGCCTGTCCGCCGTGCCGAAGTCGGCCGACCCGCAGCGGATGCGCGACAACCTCGCCGTCTTCGACTTCGCCCTCAGCGACGCCGACATGGCCCGCCTCACCGCCCTGGACCAGGGCGAACGCGCCGCCGTCGACTCTGACCTCGTCGGCCACTGACACCGCGGTGGAGACCGGTGTCAAGAAGGACACCTTCTACTACGGAAACCGTGCTGAGCTGCTGCTCAGCTCGCTGACGCGAGCTGACGAAGGTGCCCTTCCTTTCGGTCACTCGGGTTTGGTCTGGCGGCTCATGAGGGTGACGAGGGCTGTCTTCGGGTCGACGCCCTCGTGGCAGATGCGCTCGACCTGCTCGGTGATCGGCATCTCCACGCCGTGCGCGTGGGCCAGGTCGCGGATGGCGAGGCAGCTCTTGACGCCCTCGGCCGTGTAGCGGGTGGCGGCCTGCGCCTGCTCCAGGGTCAGGCCCCGGCCCAGGTGCTCGCCGAACGTGCGGTTGCGGGTCAGCGGCGAGCAGCAGGTGGCGACGAGGTCGCCGAGGCCGGACAGGCCCGCGAAGGTGAGCGGGTCGGCACCCAGCGCCACGCCCAGCCGGGTGGTCTCGGCCAGCCCGCGCGTGATCAGGGTGGCCTTGATGTTCTCGCCGAGGTCCATCGCGGTGGCGATGCCGTACGCCAGCGCGATCACGTTCTTGACCGCCCCGCCCAGCTCGCAGCCGATCACGTCGTCATTGGTGTACGGCCGGAAGTAGGGGGTGGTGACCGCCTGCTGCACCGCCGCGGCACGGGCCGGATCGGTGCACGCCACCACGGCCGCGGCGGGCTGGCGGTGAGCCAGCTCGGGGGCGATGTTGGGGCCGGTGACCACGGCGACGCGGCCCGGGTCGACGCCCGCCGACTCCGCGATGACCTCGCTCATCCGCTTCGTGGTGCCCAGCTCGATGCCCTTCATCAGGGACACCAGCGTGGCGTCGGGCGGGATCGCGGCGGCCCAGGCGGTGAGGTTCTCGCGCAGCGTCTGCGAGGTCACCGCGAGCACCACCAGCTCGGCTCCGGCCAGCGCCTGCGCCGGATCGGCGGTGGCGGTGACGTTGCGCGGCAGGGCGACCTCGGGGAAGTAGTCCGGGTTGCGCCCGGTGGTGCGGATCGCGTCGGCGATCTCCGCCCGCCGCGCCCACATGGTGACCTCGCCACCCGCCTCGGCCAGGATCTTCGCGAAGACGCTGCCCCAGGAGCCCGCACCCATCACCGCGGTCCGCACGCCAGGCCGCCCTTCCGGCCACGGCTGCCGCCGGGCCCGGTCCACCGGCCGGGGCGCTCCCGGCACGCCCCGGAATCATGCCACGCACCGCGGCCCGCGCCGGCCGGCAGCGGCGCTCAGGCCGGGTGCGGATCGGGCGGGATGCGGCCCTCGCGCAACGCGTGCCGCACCCGCAGCTCCATCTCGTGCAGCGCCTCGATGGCGCGCAGCTGCCCGGCGATCTCCGGGTCCGCGGTGGCCGGGCCCAGCCCGATCAGGCCGCACACCGGGCACTCGACCCGGGCGGCGGCCGCGGGGCAGGGCGTGACGGTGCGGCAGGCGACGCAGGTGTGCGCGGCGTCGTCGGCGAGCACCTGCTCGGCGGTTATCCGGTCCAGGTAACCGCACTCGGCGCACTGCCAGGCCACCGGTAACGCCCAGTCGACGTCGCCGGTCTCGCTGAGCTCGTACTCCAGCCGCTCGGCAGGACCGACCAGGTCGCAGCCAGGACAGCGCACGTACGGTCGTGGTCTCATCGGTCCGCCCCCCGTGCTCGCCTACCGTGCGATGTGGACCATAAACCGATTCAGTCATCGGGCGGGCCAGCCGATCGGCCAGTCGTTGCGGGGCGAACAAACTAGGGCCCCCTCGATGTCCCAGCGCGCCGGGGCCCGCGTGGGCGACCTTGGTGAACAGCAGGCGAACAGCGGACGGCGAGCAGCCGACATCCGTTGCTACCCGCGGCGGCCAGGCTTAACGTCGGCAGCGTGCCGCCGGTAGCTGTCGACCACCTTGTGCCCGCCCGCGCCATGGGCCTTGCCGAATCGCTGCTCGCGGAGATGCCGCAGCGCTGGTCGCACTCGGCCGGGGTGGCCCGCCGCGCTGCCGAGCTGTCCGGCGCCGTCGCCCCCGCCGACCGGGACCTGCTGCTGTGCGCCGCGTGGCTGCACGACATCGGGTACGCCCCGGCCGCCCGGGACACCGGCTTCCACCCCCTGGACGGGGCGCGCTTCCTGCGCCGGCACGGCTGGCCGGAGCGGCTGTGCGCGCTGGTCGCCCACCACTCCGGGGCCTGCTTCCAGGCCGAGGCGCAGGGCGTGACCGGCATGGCCGAGTTCCCCGACGAGGACTCCGCGGTCACCGACGCCCTGGCCGCTGCCGACCAGACCACGGGGGTATGCGGCGAGCCGGCGTTCCTGGAGGACCGGCTGGCCGAGGCGCTGGGCCGGCACGGCGGGCTGTCGGTGTACGCCCTGGCCCACACCCGCCGCGCGCCGTACCTGCGCGCCGCCGCGCGCCGGGTGGGCCTGCGGCTGGCCGCCGCGCCCGCGCGCTGAGGCGGACACGCGCCGCTGCTCGCGCTTTCAGAGAAACCGCACGTACGAGACGACCGGATCGTGCCGTATCCCCGAACCTGCGGCGCTCGGCGACACGGCGTGGTGGTCACTGCCTGGCGGCGGGGGCGAGGGGCGTCGATACGGCGCGCAGCGTGGGCGAGTACGCCAGCAGCGCCACCCCCGCGCAGACCGCGGCGGTGCCCGCCCAGTCGCGGGCCGAGGGTGGGCGGCCGGTGCGCGCGTGCGCCACCGCCCGGGTGACCCGCTGCTGCAGGCCGCCGCCGCGAACAGGGCGGCGGCCAGCAGGCCCAGGAGGGTGCCGGTGATGGTCATGTCCCGCTCCGCCGGTCGCCGCGCCGCGGCCGCTCCGGCGGCGCGCGGGCATCATGACCCGGCGGCGCGTACGGTGATCGACTCCAGGGCCGCCGGGCGGTGAACGTCCGGGGTCGGGGCGCGCAGCGGCAGGAAGGCGAGCAGCGCCAGGGTGACCCAGACGTACAGGCTGCCGCCGAGCAGGCCGTCCGGGCCGGTGTGGTGGCGGCTCCACAGCCACACCACGCTGCTGCACAGCACCACATGGGCGGCGGCCGCCGCCCACAGCAGCCGGCGGCGCCGGTCCGGCACGGGCTCCCGCAGGCCGGCCGCGTAGAGCAGGATCAGCCCCGGGACCGCCCACACCAGATGGTGCACCCAGGTGACCGGGCTGATCAGGCAGGCGGCCAGCCCGGTCAGGGCGAAGCCGCCCCACACGTCGCCCGCCCGCGCGGCCCGGCGCACCCGCGCCGCCCACAGCGCCAGCGTCGCCGCGACCAGCACCAGCCACGGCCCGGTCCGGGGCACGGCCTCCGGCAGGCGCGCGATGACGCCGCGCAGCGACTGGTTCGACACGTACGCCAGGTCGCCGATGCGGTGGGTGTCGCCCAGCACCTCGGTCCAGAACGTCCACGACGGACCGGGCGCGATCAGCACCGCCAGCAGCGTCGCCGCTGCCGCGGTGGCGGTGGCGATCGCGGCGGCGCGCCGCCGCCCGGACAGCAGCAGGTACCCGATGAAGATCGCCGGGGTCAGCTTGATCGCCGCGGCCAGCCCGATGCCGATCCCGGCCCACCGGTCCCGGCCGGTGGTCAGCAGCCACGCGTCGAGCAGCACCAGCGCGAGCAGCAGCAGGTTGACCTGGCCGAAGCTGACCGTGTCGCGGACCGGTTGCAGCGCGCCGAGCAGGCAGGCGGCGACGCCGACGGTGAACAGCCGGGGCCAGGCGTGCTCGCGGGCGATCGGGTCGACCAGCCAGTACAGGATCGCGGCGCAGGCCAGCGCGGTCAGCGCGAGGTGCACGACGATCGTGGGGTGCCAGGCCAGCAGGCTCATCGGCAGCATCACCACCGCCGCGAAGGGCGGATACGTGAAGCCGTAGTGGGTGTCCAGCCGGGTGTAGCCGTAGATGTCGCCGCCCGCGTGCACCCAGTCGTTGACCGTGCCGTGGTAGACGCCGACGTCGAACCACCCGCGGTGCCCGGGGATCAGCGCGATTAACAGGCCCACGACGGTGGCCAGCGCGAGGACGAGCAGCAGCCGGGCGCGGGGGGTGGTCACCATGCGACGGGCTCCGTTTCCGGTTCGGGTCGGGCCACCACGGGCAGTCCGGCGGTGAGCGTGAACAGTATGGGCACGGCGAGCAGCACCCCGCTGACCGCCGCCGCGAGCTGCTCGGCCGACGGGCTGAAACCGCTCGGGAACACCGCCGCCAGCAGCACGCAGGCGACGGCGGCTCCGCGGCGGACCCGGCCGTCGGGCGCCGCCGCGGCGATCGGGACCAGGCCCCAGAGGAGGTACCACGGGCGCAGGGCGGGGCCGAGCAGGGCCAGCGCGCTCAGGCTCAGGCCCAGGGCGTAGACCGGGCCGAGCCGGTCCCGGCGCCGCCAGGCGAGCAGCGTCGCGGCGGCCGCGGTGGCCAGCCCGAGCCAGCGCCAGGCCCGGCCGCCGGAGCCACCACGGGCACCCCGCTGGCCTGGGCCTCCTGCACGGTCTGGCAGAACGTCTCATGCGGTCCGGTGTGGACGAACACGTCCAGGCTGGCGTACAGCCGGGCCAGCTCGGCACCGCGCCGGGTGCCCAGGAACGCGGCCTGCGGCACGGCGCGGCGCACCAGCTCGCGGGTCGGGCCGTCGCCGACCACCACGACCCGCACCCCGGGCAGGCGCGCGGCCTCAGCGAGCAGCTCCACCCGCTTCTCCCGGGCCAGCCGGCCGACGTACCCGACGAGCAGCTCGCCGCCGGGGGCCAGCTCGGCGCGCAGTGCCTCGTCGCGGTGCGACGGGTGGAACAGCTCGGTGTCGACGCCCCGGCCCCACCGGCCCACCCGCGGCACCCCGGCCGCGACCAGCTGCGCGGCCGTCACCGAGGACGGGGCCAGGGTGAGCGCGGCCCGGCCGTGCACCCGCCGGATCCAGCGCCAGGCCAGCGCCTCCACGTCGGGCTGGAACGCGGCCAGCGCGGCGCGCAGGCGCCGGGCCGGCCGGGCCAGCCGCACGTTGCCGTAACCGGGCAGCGGCAGGGAACCCAGCCGCAGCACCGGGTACGGCTTCGCGCTGACCGCCCGGGTCGCGCGCGGCCGCGGCGCCACGACCATCGGCTCGTGCCCGCGGGCGGCGAGGTGGTCGGCGACGCGCGCGACGGAGTTCGCCACGCCGTTCACGTCCGGGGAGAACGACTCCGTGATGATCGCCACGCGCATGGCCGCCACGCTAGGAAGGCCACCGGGATGCGGGGCCAAGAGCCGGAGTCGGCCAGGCGAAGAAATCCCCAACTGTTCACGGATGGCGCCGGTACTGCGCGGCCGAGCCCTTCGTCGCCGGGTCCTCGTACGCCCCGGCCCGGCCGCGGTCGACGTGCCAGCTGGTCAGCGTGCTCACCGCCGCGTTCGGGTCGGCCCGGTCGGCGACCACCCGCAGCCGGGTGGTCCACCGCTGCGGGGTGACCTCGTAGAGGTCGTAGCCGTAGCGGTTGCCCTCGAAGTACTGCAGGTGCGGGTTGGCCTGCCCGAGCCGCGGCCCGTTGGCCGCGTTCCAGCTCGCCGAGTACGCCCCCGAGGTGGTCGAGTGCGCCACGAACTCGGTGCCGATGACGGGCGCGGCCAGGTTGTCGAAGTCCGGCCGCACATCCTGCACGAACGCGCTGTGCCAGTCGCCGGTGATGATGACGAAGTCGGCGATGCCCTGCTGCTGCGCGTAGGTGAGCAACTCGGTGCGCTCGGCCCGGAAGCCGTCCCACTGGTCGGTGAACATGAAGCCGCCGTCCGGGTTGCGCTGCTGGCTCAAGAAGATCGAGTTCACCCAGCAGTGCCAGCCGCCCGAGCGCTGGCTGATCCGGTCCTTGACCCACTGCTGCTGCGTCGTGCCGAGGATGGTGCCGCCGGTGAGGTTCTGCTCCGAGCGGTGCTGGCGCAGGTCCAGGATGACCAGCTCCAGCAGGTCGCCCCAGCGCCGGTGGCGGTAGATGCGCGGGTCGGGCAGGGCCGTGTCGGAGCCCTCCAGCCGCAGCGGCAGGTGCTCGTACCAGCCCTGGTACGCCGCTGAGCGGCGGGCCACGAAGGTCGCCGCGCCGCGCGAGCCGGAGTAGTCGTTGACGACCTCGTGATCGTCCCAGGTCAGGTAGAACGGGTGCGCGGCGTGCAGGTCGCGCAGCAGCGGGTCGCCCTTGTAGAGCGCGTGCAGCCGCCGGTAGTCGGCCAGCGTGTACGCCGTGCCCAGCTCCGAGCCCTCGTACACGTAGTCGCCTAGGTGGACCACGAAGTCGAGGTTGGCGTCGGCGGCGAGGTCGCGCATGCCCGGATACTCGCCGGACTGGTAGTGCTGGCAGTTCAGCGACGCGAAGCGGACCAGGCTCACCGGGCCGGTCGGCGCGGTCTTCGTCCGCCCCACCCGGCTGTACCGGCCCAGCGCGCGAAACCGGTAGTGGTAGCGCCGTCCGGGCGTCAGCCCGTCGACGACAACGTGCACGCTGTGCCCCAGCAGCACCGACGCGGCCACCGAACCAGACGCGACCACCTGGGTCATCGCCGCGTCGGTGGCCACGCTCCAGTCCACCTGCACGATGTCCGGCAGCGGCTGCGCGACCGCGAGCGGATCCGGCGCGAGCCGGGTCCACAGCACGACGCTGGTCGGCAGCGGATCGCCCGAGCCGACGCCCAGGGTGAACGGGGCCGGGTCCCAGCTCGCCCCGAGCGCCGCCGCCGCGGCGTACGCGGCGTCCGGGCCGAGTCCACGGGTCAGCGGCCAGGCCGCGGCGAGCGCGCCGGCACCGGCGGCGGCCTGGAGCAGGGCGCGGCGGCGTACGGCCATCAGGCACCTCCGGGGGTGACGGTGAGGGACAGGGAGTCGGCGTAGCCGTCGTTGGAGGTGCCGCCGGACCGCACGAACAGCAGTTCGGCGTGGGCGGTGCGGCTGCCCACGGGCACGGTGCCGGTCGCGCTGCGCGACAGCAACCCGGTGGTGTTGCCGCGCTGCGCGGCGGTCACCGGGCCGAGCACCACCGTGGCCAGCGTCTGCCCGGCCGCGTTGCGGAACGCCACGGACAGCTGGGCGGTGTCGTTCTGGTCGGCGTACCCACCCAGCCAGGCCGCCACGTCGTAGCGGGCCGTGCCGGTGTCGATCGCGGCCGGGTCCGGCAGCGTCACGCTCTGCCCGAGCCGGCTGCGCGCCGCCGTGCCGCCGCCGAGGAAGTTCGCCCCCCGGTCGGCCGGTCCCGGGCTGGCCGAGTTCGGATAACCGCTGGTCCCGTACGCGATGACGGCCGCACCGCCCTCCAGCTGGGTCCAGCCGGGAATGCTCGCCGTCGGGCCGCCGGTGCCGCCCGGCCCCGCGTCGCCGCCCGGGTTGGCGAGCAGGTTCGTCCCCACCGTGGACAGGGTCAGCCACAGGCTGTCCGCATAGCCGTCGTTGGAGGTGCCGCCGTCGCGGGTGAACAGCAGCAGCACCCGTGCGGTCCGGCTGCCCGGCGGCACGGTGCCGGTCTGGGCACGGCGCAGCAGGCCGGTGGTGCTCCCGCGCTCGGTCGCGGTGACCGGGCCGAGCACCACCACGCCCAGCGGCCGGGCGGCCGCGTCGAGGAACTCCACGGACAGGCGCGCACCGTCGTCCTGGCCCGCGTATCCGCCCAGCCAGCCGCCCACGTCGAACCGGGCCGTGCCCGCGTCGATCTGCGCCGTCAGCGGCAGCGTGATCTGCTGCGTCAGCCGCGTGCGCGCCGCCGTGCCGCCGCCGAGGAAGTTCGCCCCCCGGTCGCTCGGTCCGGGGCTGGCCGAGGTCGGATAACCGCTCGCGCCGTACGCGACGACGGCCGCCGCGCCCTCGATCGCCGTCCAGCCGGGGATGGCGGGCGTCGGCTGCCCGGTGCCGCCGCTGCCGGCGTCGCCGCCCGGGTTGACGATCAGGTTCGCTGTCTGCATATCGCCTCCTGCGGATCGCAGAGCAGCGTGCGGGCGCTCGCTGTCGCGGCGGCGACGCGCGTATGGCGGGCGCGTGAAGCCGGGACGGCCACTGCTCGGCGGCCCGCGTATCGGGTCGGCTACGCGGTGGTGCGCCGTCGGCAGCCTACGCCCACAGATATACAGTAGTCGATACTTCGTCCGATGTGGACGGTTTATCGGCTAAGTATCAGCTGTTCAGAAGCGTCGGAGACACCGCGCCGCCTCAGCGCGGCACATCGCCCGCCAGCACCCGGCCGGCTGCGGCCTCGAACAGCTCGGTCACGGGGCGGGCGACCAGTGTCCAGCGATATGGCGGCTGCTCGTCCCCGGCGAACCCGTAAAGCGGCGACTTCCACGCCTCGAACTGCGGGACGAAGCGGCGCACCAGCCACGGGCCCGGCAGAGCCAGCTCGCGGCCTTCGGCGTCCTCCGGCGGGTCCACGGCGAGCCCGGCCGCGCGCAGCGCCGCCCCGGCCCGGTCCAGCCGGCCGGGCTCCCAGCCCGTCCAGCGGCGCAGCAGCTCGCCGGTCGGGTCCGGCAGGGCGAGCAGTTGCAGGTAGAGCGCGGCGGCGTCGGCGTGCAGGCCGAAGCGCTGCGCCAGCCGGGACACCAGGTGCGGCACGCTGAGCAGCGTGTCCTGGACGTATGCGCCGTCCGGCAGCCCGTCGTCGTCCCGCAGCAGGGTCATCCGCTCGAACGCAGGGTCGAGCATCATGCGCAACGAGATCGGGCTGTGGTCGGGTATCGCGTCGAGCGCGGGGTGGTCGTACGCCGTCACGAACGCCGGGCACAGGTGGTGGTACGTGCCGCCCGGCCCGAGGCTGATGCCCGGGACCAGCGCCGGAGCGAGGTGCGCGACGGTGGCCGGGTCCACCACCAGGACCGAGCCGAGCAGCAGCCGCGGGTTGGCCAGCCGTTGCCGGACGAGCCGGTGGACCTCGGGCAGCCGGGTCCGGATCGGATGGCCGACGGGCAGGTGGTACGCCAGCCAGGCCAGCCCGGTGGCAGCGCTGGGCAGCTGCCGGTCGCTGAACGGTTGCGTGCCCTCGGCCGCGGCGGTCTCGATCCAGCCGCCGTGCCCGACGCTGACGCCGTCGGTGTGCAGCCAGTCGCCGGGCGCGGGCGCGGCGAACGTGCGCAGGATGTCGGTGGGGAAGCCCATGGCCGCGCCGAGCTCGGCCAGCAGCCGCTCGTCCACCGGCGTACGCCGCCCCTGCAGCCGGCACCACGCCTCGGCGAGCGCGTCCACGTCGGGGCCGTGCGCCCACAGGTCCGCCGGGTCCTCGGGCACGGCGGCGTCCAGCAGCACGACGCGCTGGGCATGCGGCACGGTGAGCAGCTCCATCCGGCCCACGACCGCCTCACGCCGGGTGAGGCCCAGGATGCTGAGCTGGTCGTCGTCGATGAAGTCGGCCTCGTCCCAGTCGCGTACGGGCAGTCCGGCCAGCAGCAGGCTGCTCTCGGCACGGGTCAGCCCGGTCAGCGCGGTCAGCCTCGCGACGGCCTCGCCGCGCCACGGCACCGGTCCGCGCTGCTCGACCAGCCCGGCGAGACGGCGGGCCGCATTGGCGCGCGCCTCGATCCGGTCGTCGTCGAGCCGTGTCCGGGCCGGCACCACGGGCTCGCGCTTCAGCAGCGCCACGAGCGCCTCCCGGTGGTGGGCGCGGGTCGCCGGCGAGGCGGCGATCAGCATCACGGCGTCCAGCCCCGCCGGTGCGGCCACGAACTCGCCGCGCAGCCAGGCGAGCGGTCCCCAGGTGGTGGCGGCCCGCCGGCCGTTGCGCGGCAGCGACTGGTCGAGCAAGGCCTTGAGGGCGTCCACGACGGCGAACAGGTCGACTCCGGCTGCCATCGGCAGATCATTCCACGGCGTACGCGGGCCGCCGCATCGCGCACCCCGGGCCGCCGGACGCACGACCCGCGAGTACCGCAGCCGTTCACCGGGTCCACACCCGCGTCAGCCGCGCTGGTGGGACTGCTGCTGTTCGGCCTGGCGGCGCGAAGCACGTGTAGCACGTGCTCAACGCGGTGGTGCTGTTCCTGGCGGGCTACACGGTGCTGCGCCGCTGGCAGCGTACGCCCGCCTGAAACGCCGCGACGGAGGCTCCCGGAACGGAAGCCTCCGTCGCCGGACCCGGCTCAGAAGCCGCGGAAGACGTCGCGCAGCAGGTCCAGATCGGCCGCGCCGGAGGTCTCCACGGAGGACGGGGTGTGCGCCGGTGACAGGCGGCCCACGAGCAGGCGCAGCCACGCCTCGGCGGGCAGCCGCAGCACGCCGTCGGGCTCGGCGGGCGGGTCGGTCAGCTCGACCTTTTCCGGCGACAGGCGCAGCCCGTAGACCGCGTCCGGGTCGGTGGTCTCGATGCGCAGCACGGCCGTGCGGCCGCCGAGCCGGTCGGTCTTGGCGATCCAGCCGAGCATGCCGGGGGTGATGGTGTTCAGCAGCGGCACCGCCTCGGGAGCGAGGGTCGCCGCCGGGTCGGCCCCGGCCCGCACGTCCCAGGAATGGAACGCGTACTCGCTCAGCCGGAATCCGGCCGCCGTGGCCACGTCGACGGGCGCCGGGAGGAAGCCCATGTCGATGCGCAGCTCCCGCCGCGTCTGCGCGTCGAACGACTCGTAGCGCTCCAGCAGCTTGTCGTTGGCGGCCGCGAAGCCCTCGGCGCGGTCGGCCGGAGCCATCGCGTTCCAGCGCGCCCATACCCCCTGGTTGAAGTCGGAGCCGGCGTTGGGCTTGCCCTCCAGCGACAGGTCCAGCGCGGCCAGGTGGATCTCGGCGCCGCTGCCCAGGTGGCTCAGCACCTGCGACACGTCCCAGTCCGCCGCGCCCGACGGGGCGGTCAGCTCCTTCTCGCCGTAGCCGCGCACGGCGGCGGCGAGTTCGTCGTGACCGGACCGCAGCGCGGCGATCACGGCGTCAGCGGAGTCGCTCATGAACTGTTCTCCTCATGTACTCGGTCGTCGCCGGAGATCAACCCGGCCCGCCGTCCGGACATTCCGGATGCCGCGGCGGTCCCGGCCCACCGTGCCCGCCCGGCGGCCTACGATCGCCGCATGCGAGCCGAACTGCAGTGTGTCGTGCTGGACTGCCCCGAGCCGAAGGGACTCGCCGAGTTCTACCGGCGGCTGCTCGGCGGCGAGGTGGACCGGCCGGACCGGCGCTGGTCGCTGGACGCGGACTGGTCGACGCTGCACACGCCGTCCGGTCTGGTGCTCGCGTTCCAGCGGGTCCCGGACCACCGCGCGCCGCGCTGGCCGGACCCCGCGCACCCGCAGCAGTTCCACCTCGATTTCGGCGTACCCGATCTGGACGCCGCGGAAACGGAGGTGCTCGCCGCCGGCGCGACCCTCCTCGACGCCGCCTCCCACGGCTGGCGCGTCTACGCCGACCCCGCCGGCCACCCCTTCTGCCTGGTCCGCCACTGAGCGCCGGGCCGCGCCGTGCCTTGATCATCTGACTTGCCTGGCAGATGGGCGAATCTTGGCCGCGCTTTCGCCCACTTGCCAGGCAAGTCGAGTGATCTAGGGGCGGGTGACCGCCGCGGCGAGGTCGCGCAGGAGGTCGGCGAGGCGGCGGGCGTCGGCGGGGGAGAGGTGGCTGAGCGCCTCGCGCTGGACCTGGAGGCCGACGGCGACGGCCCGGTCGATCAGCTCCCGTCCGGCGGGAGTCAGCTGGGCGCGCAGCGAGCGGCGGTCGGCCGGGTCCGGGGTGCGCGCGATCAGCCCGGCCCGTTCCAGCTTGTCCAGCCGGCCCGTCATGCCGCCGGTGGTCAGCATCAGCGTGTCCGACAGCTGCTTGGGCGAGAGGTTGTACGGCTCCCCGGAGCGCCGCAGCGTGGCGAGCACGTCGAACTCGCCGCGCCCGATCCCGAGCCGCTGGTAGGCGGCCTCCATGCGGTCGCCCATGGCGGCGGCGACGCGGTAGACGCGGCCGAACACCTCCATCGGCAGCAGGTCGTCGAGGTCGGGTCGCTGCTCGCGCCACTGTTCGATGATCGCGTCCACGCCGTCGTTGGCCATGGCGGGATGATACCTTGACGGAAACTAGCTTAGTGCTAAGTTATCAGTAAGCTAGTTTTCGGCGAGGGGAGTGGACTGTGACGTACACGTCCGAGTTCGGTGAGGTCAGCGCGGAGCTGCACCGGTCCGGCGAGGTGGAGCAGGCGGTGATGAGCTCCGGCTCGGTCGGTCGCTTCCTCGCCCCGGGCAGCGCCACGCGGGGCCGGTTCGGGCTCTACGAATGGCGCATGCCCGCCCGTGCGGGCGGCGCGTCGGCGCATTTCCACCGCACCTTCTCCGAGTCGTTCTACGTCGTGTCCGGCACCGTGCGCCTCTACGACGGCGCGCGCTGGATCGACGGGCGGCCCGGGGACTTCCTGCACGTGCCCGAGGGCGGCGTGCACGGCTTCGGCAACGAGAGCGACGCCGAGGCCTCGATGCTCATCCTGTTCGCGCCCGGCATCCCGCGCGAGACCTACTTCCGCGAGCTGGCCGAGATCTCCGCCACCGGACGGCAGCTGTCCGAGGAGGAGTGGACCGACCTGTTCGCCCGCCATGACCAGTACCGTGCCTGAAGGAGGCCCTGTGCCGACGTACGCCGACATGTGGTTCGACCCGAAGTGCCCCTGGGCCTGGAACACCTCCCGCTGGCTGCTGGAGGTGGAGCAGGTGCGCGACGTGCGGGTCCGCTTCCACGTGATGAGCCTGTGGCTGCTCAACCGCGACCGCGAGGTCGACGCCTGGTATCGCGGCTGGCTGGCCGACACCCTCGGCCCGGTCCGGGTGGTCACCGCGGTGCGGCAGAAGTTCGGCGACGAGGTGGTACGCGACTTCTACACCGCCCTCGGCGACCGTATCCACGGGACGAAGACCCCGATCGGCCCCGGCCTGTACACCGCCGCCCTGGCCGCCCTCGGCCTGCCCACGGAGCTGGCGGGCGCCGCCGACGGCACCGACCACGACGAGGCGCTGCGCGAGAGCCACGAGGCGGGCCTGCGCCCCGTCGGCGAGGACCTCGGCACCCCCGCCATCCACGTCCCCGGCCCGGACGGCACCGTCAACGCCTTCTTCGGCCCCGTCGTCACCCCCGTGCCCCGCGGCGAGGCGGCCGGCCGCCTCTGGGACGGCGTCCTCGCGGTCGCCGGCACCCCGGGCTTCTACGAGCTCAAGCGCGGCAACCGCCCCCGCCCCCGGGTCGACTGAAGGAAGGGCACCTTCTACCACGGAAACCGTCGAGAAGGTGCCCTTCCTTTCTCAGTAGTCCTCGTCGTCGTCGAAGGGCTCGTAGTCGGGGGTGCGGCTCAGGTCGATGGTGTCGTCGGCGGAGGCGACGAAGTCCTCCAGCTCCTCGTCGTCGAGGAACGACGGGTCACCGGTTCCGGCGTGCTGCGGTTCGCTCACGGTACGGCCCTGCACTTTCACGTCAGTGAACAGTGATGACGGTTCGATTAGAGACCCGTACGGCCGCCGGGGTGCGATGACACACCGGCGGCCGGAGCGGGCAGTGATCAGCCGGCCGGGGCGGAGACCTCGCGGTCGACGGTGTTCAGCTCCCCGATGTGGGCCAGGATCACGTCGTCGGCGTCGCGCGCCAGGTTCTTGACCCGCTCGTCGTAGCCGTAGTTCAGCTCCAGGTTGATGCCTTCGTAGAGCTCGCCCTGCTGCTCGATCTGCTCGGTGATCCACATCTGGTCGAACGCGTCCCCGGCCGGCGCGGCCGCCAGCGCCTTCAGCTCGTCCTGCTCCGGGCCGTCGAGCTGGTCGGTCAGGGGCACCTTGAGCTGTTGCGCCAGCGCCCTCAGCTCGGCGTCGAGGCGGGTGTGGTCATCGACGAAGGTCTGGCCGAGGCGGCGTACGTCCTCGTTGGCGCCGCGCTGCGCAGCCAGCTTGCCCGCCGCGATCGCGTAGAGATTGCCCTGATGGGTGGCGATCAGGTACGACACGTCCCGCGGGGACGGGGCCGCCGCGGCGGGCGCGGCCCAGGCCAGGGCCAGCAGCGCCGCCAGCGCCCCCGCCAGTGCGTGCAGTGCGCCCAGGTTCCGGTGCTTGTCCGCCATCGTGCGCCTCCTCCGGCCGAGGTGACGGGCGTGCCGCGGAACCGGCCGGCCCGCGCCGCCTGCGGCAGGTGTGTTACCCCCGATCGCTGCGCGGCATTCGCGTCCGGCGTGGCGGCCGCGAATTTTCACGTACTTCCCGGTAACTGGCGGTTTCGGGTGCCCGGCCGCGCCCGGTGGGGAAACCTGGACCGGGAGGTCACAGCAAAGGGGGAACGATGACCGAGCAGAACAAGGGCCGCCGGACGGGTGCGACGGGCGGCAGCGCCGTCGCCACCGAGCAGGACATCGCCGCGATGAGCGCCGTCCAGCTGCGCGGCTGGCTGACCGAGCACGGCGTCACCGGCGTCTCGGGCATGCGTAAGGAAGATCTGGTCAAGACGGCGGTCAAGACGCTGCGCTCGGAGCAGAGCGGCGCCTCGGGGAGCACGGCCGGCAAGATCGCCGCCGAGCCCGGCGCCACCGCCAAGAAGAGCACGATCAGCGGCAGGAGCGGCACCGGGTCCGGCGCGGCCGCGCGCCCGGCCAAGAGCGTCAGCGGTACGGCGCAGCCGCGCGCGGAGGCCGCCCCGGATACCGGCGAGGACGTCATCGACCTGCTGCTGTCCCACCACGACCAGATCAAGGTGATGTTCGGCGAGATGGGCCGGTTGCGCGGCGAGCACCAGGAGGAGATCTGGACGCAGCTGTGCCGCATGCTGATCATCCACGAGAGCATCGAGCAGCAGCTGGTCCACCCGCTGGCGCAGCGGCGGCTGCCCGACGGCGACGAGGTGATCGCCGCCCGGCTCGACGAGGAGCAGCGGGCCACCCAGGAGCTGGCCGAGCTGTGGGACATGGGCATCGACGACCCCCGCTTCGCGGAGCGGTTCGCGGTGCTGCGCGACGACGTCACCGAGCACGCGGAGCTGGAGGAGGCCGAGGAGTTCGGCTGGCTGCGCGAGAACGTGCCGCCGGACCAGCTGATCGGGCTGGCGGCGGCGGCCCGCGCGGCGGACCGGATCGTGCCGCCCGGCGACATGCGGTCGGCCGAGCCGCTGCACATCGCCGACCGGGTGCGTGAGGCACTGCGCAACGCCGGCGCGTCCTGAGCCGACACCCGCCGAGGGGTCGCGTGCGCAGCGGTGCGGCCCCGTCCTCATGAGCGGGCCGGCCATGACAGCCGGCCCGCTTTGCTCTGCACACAGATACGCACCGCCGAAGTGTCGCGTATCTGTGTGCAGAGCAAAGGCGCCGGGCTAGCGGGACCGGAGGCGGCGGCCGGCGACCAGGTGACGCTGGCGGATCTCGGTCAGCGTGCCGTCCAGGCAGGCCCAGTCCGGCTGGGAGACGTGCAGCGCCTGCTGCGGGGTGCCGGTGCAGATGCCCACGTGGTAGACGTCGCCGGTCGCGTCGTTCTGGAAGACCGGCAGGTCGCCGGGGGCCAGGTCGGCCACCTCGACGTGCTCGCCGACCAGCGCCTGGTCGTCGGCGTCGCGCGGCAGCGTGTGGCCGAACCGCCGGTAGATCAGGTGGGTCAGCCCGGAGCAGTCCAGGGTCAGCCCGTGCGAGCCGCCGGCCAGGTACATCAGCCCGAGGAACAGCCGGCCGGCGGCGATGAGCTGCTCGGCGGTGGGCAGTGACCCGCCCGCCTGGTACGCCGTGACCTGCGTGTCGGCCAGCCAGCCGGTGCTCCCGCCGGGCAGGCCCACCTCGACGTGGCCGTCGCGCCGCCCGAGCGAGGGCAGCACCGTGGCGAAGCTGACGTCGTCGGCCAGCGCCGTCCCGCGGGGGGCGTCGCGCAGCTCGGCCACCTGCTCGGTGACGACCACCCGGTCGGCGGCGGGCGCGGGCGGCGCGGCGAGCTGGGCCAGCGGGACCCAGCCGGGGTAGCCGCGCGGGTCCTTGCGCGAGGGCTGCCACGGCGCGGTGACCCGGGCCCAGCAGTCGCGGGTCTCGTGCACCGTTACCGGCTCGCCGAGCAGCAGCTGGGTCTCCAGCCGGCCCCACAGCTGGCGGCGCTCGTCGGGGCCCTGGGCCGCGGCCCACTCGCGCAGCCGCGAGGGCGCCGCCAGCGCGGGCGCGTCGAGCGGGCGCACTGCCTCCGGTGACGTCCACAGCCCGGCGACGGACACGGCGACGGACAGGTGTTGCGTCTGCTCGCGCATTGCAGCTTCCCTCGTAGAAAACAATCGCTTGGCGCAGAGCCTACAAAAAGTTTTCTCCACCGCACCCTCCGGGAGCATGCGCGGCATGCACGCGCAGCGTTCACGGGGGATTCCCGCCATTCGTCATCTGTCCACGCGCGGCCCAGGTGAGGCCGCGTTCCGTGAGCCGCCGGATCTCGGGGATGTCCAGGTCGGGCAGGTGGTGGCCGACGGTGGAGACGAAGATCCGGCCCGCGCCCCAATGCCGGGTCCAGACGGCGGGATGCGTGACCGGCTCGTGCCACGGGCCGTCCGCCTCGACCGGGAAGGTGATGGTCGCCAGCACGTCGTTGAGCGGGTCGGCCAGCATCCAGTAGCGCTCGGTGCACAGGTCGACGGTGCTGATCCCGGCCGTGATCGGGTGGCCGGCGCGTTCGGGGCGCACGGTCAGCGTGTGCGGCACGAGGTTGCCGGGGTGGCAGGTGAACCAGCCGCCGGTCAGCCACTGGTAGCGCCGCTCGGGGAACGCCGCCACGATGCCGCCGTGCCAGCCGGCCAGACCGGTGCCCGCGCGTACCGCGTCGTCGAGGTTGGCCGCCCCCTCGGCCGACAGCTGCCCGCGGGTCCAGCAGTTGACCACCAGGTCGGTGCGGGCGAGCAGCTCCCGGTCGTCGTACACGGCGAGGTCCTCGGCGATCTCGATCGAGAAACCCTGGTCCTTGAGGTATGGCAGGAAGCTGTCGGTGGTGCCGACCGGATCGTGGAACTCCGCTCCACCCCGGACGATCAGCGCGCTACGCATGACCCACACGCTAACCACTCCCACGACACGTGTCTACATATCTGGACGGCAAGTCTCATCTTGGCGAGCGAGTGGCTGGCTGGCTATGCTGCTGGCCATGGGACGAATCTTGATCACCGGTGGCGCCGGCAAGGTCGCGACGCTGCTGCGCTCCGGGATGCGGCGGCCGGATCGGGTGCTGCGCCTGCTGGACATCCGCGAGCCGGCACCCCTGCCCGGCGGCGACGGCGCTGCCGAGGAGGTCGTGATCGGCTCGCTGACCGACCCGGACGTGCTGGCCGAGGCGCTGCGCGACGTCGACGCGGTGGTGCACCTGGGCGGGCAGAGCCGCGAGTCCGACGTGCGCGACGTCCTGGAGTCCAACATGTTCGGCACGTACCGGCTGTTCGAGGCGGCTCGCGCGGCCGGGGTGAACCGGCTGGTGCTGGCCTCCTCGAACCACGCCGCCGGGTTCCAGACCCGCCGCGGCGACGAGCTGCTCCCACCTGACCTGCCGGGACGGCCGGACACCCTCTACGGCTGGAGCAAGGTCGCGATGGAGTCCTGCGGGCAGCTCTACGCCGACCGGTTCGGCATGGACGTGATCTGCCTGCGCATCGGGCTGTGGTTCCCGAAGCCGCCGGGCCTGCGCGGACTCGCGTTGTGGCTGTCGCCGGCCGACGGGGTACGCCTGGTCGAGGCGTGCCTGACCGCGCCCGCGCCCGGCTTCCGGATCGTGTGGGGGATCAGCCGGAACACGCGGCGCTGGTGGTCGCTGGCCGAGGGCGAGGCACTCGGCTACCACCCCGTCGACGACGCCGAGGTCTTCGCCGACGAGCTGATCGCCCAGCACGGCGAGCCCGACTGGGACAAGGACCCGCTGCTCACCCGCGTCGGCGGCCAGTGGTGCGAGATCCCGCTCGGCGTCGCCTACTGAGGCGAGGTTGGGAAGGGCACCTTCTTATACGGAAAACGATAAGAAGGTGCCCTTCCTTTCAGCGGATGCCGTGGCGGCGGAGGGTGGCGGCGAGGGCGGCCGCCGCGCGGACGACGGCGGCGGCGACGCGGGTGACTTCGGCGTCGGTGGCCAGGTCGGCGGGCATGGAGCAGCTGATCGCGTCGGTGGCGGGGATGCGGTAGTGGACCGCGGCGGCGACGCAGGCCACGCCCTTGGTGCCCTGCTCGTGCTCGAAGGCCCAGCCGCGGTCGCGCACTCTGGTGATCTCCTCGTGCAGGGCGGCGCGGTCGGTGATGGAGTGTTCGGTGAGGGCGGCCAGCTCGTCGGGCAGCACCTTGTCCACCTCGACCGTGGTCAGCTCGGCGAGCAGCGCCTGGCCCAGCGCGGTGATGTGCGCGGGCAGCCGGCGGCCCACCCGGGAGACGACCCGTACGGCGTCGCGCGACTCGCGGCTGCCCAGGTAGAGGACGTGGCCGTCGTCGCGGCGCGCGTAGTGCACGGTGTAGCCGATCTCGGCGCGCAGGTCCTCGAGCGCCTCGTAGACGTACGGCAGCGCGGGGTCGCGGTCGAGGTACGCCGTGCCGGAGAGCAGGGCGTGCGGGCCGACGCCGAAGGTGGCGCCGCTGTCGTCGGCCTCCACCCATTTCAGCTCACGCAGGGTCCTGACCAGGGCGTGCAGGCTGCTGCGGGGATACCCCATGATCTCCTGCAGCTCGGAGATGCTCAGCCGCCGGGGGGACGCGGCCAGCGTCTCCAGGATGCGCACCGTGCGCTCGGCCGACTTGACCAGTGAGCTTTCGGACTGGCTTGAGGTCATGGATCCACCGTCCACGCGAATTGTTTCGGAAGTGTTGACGGTCATAGTACCGGACGCTAACTTGTCGGTGCACCACTTGCACATGACAGGAACCCGTCCACATATGTAGACAGGAGGCAGCGTCCGATGCTCAGTCGTACCAAGACGACCAGGCTCGTGGCGGCGCTGGCGGCCACCCTCGCTCTGGCGACCGTGGCCGGCTGTGGTGAGGACCCCCAGCCGGCCGCCGACAGCAAGGCGCCGCTGGAGATCTGGGTCCGCAAACCCCCGGGCTCTCCGACGGAGAAGACCCACCAGGCCCTGGCCGCGAAGTTCACCGCGGCCACCGGCATCCCGGCCAAGGTCACGGCCCTGTTCGAGGACTTCGAGACGAAGCTGCAGCAGGCCGCGGCGCAGAAGAAGCTGCCCGACATCGTCGTCAACGACACCGCCCAGCTGGGCACCCTGGTCAAGCAGGGCCTGGTCCGCGACGTGAAGCAGGCCGACATCGAGGGGGGCGACCAGCTCACCCCGGCCTCCTGGGACGCGGCCAAGGGCGCCGACGGCAAGGTCTACGCCGTGCCGTTCTCGGCGCAGTCGTTCGCGCTGTTCATCCGCAAGGACTGGCGCGAGAAGGTCGGGCTCGGGCAGCCGGCCGGCTGGGCCGAGCTGGACGCGCTGGCCACCGCGTTCACCACGAAGGACCCCGACGGCAACGGCAAGGCCGACACCTACGGCTACGTCATCCCCGGCTCCACCAAGCGCGGCTACCTGGACTGGTACTTCTCCAGCTTCCTGTGGGCGTCGGGCGCCGACTACTTCTCCGGCAGCGCGGGCAGCCTCGCCCCGGCGATCGGCTCCGACCAGGCGGTGGCCGCCGCGACCTGGCTCAAGGCACAGTTCTGCACCGCCAAGAGCGTGGTGCCGGGTGCGGTGACCTCGGAGACCACCCAGGCGCACCCGCTGTTCGAATCCGGCAAGGGCGGCATCTACTTCACCGGGCCGTACAACATGGCGCGCTTCGACAAGAACCTCGGCAAGGACAAGTACGAGGTCGTGGCGCTGCCGGCCGGTCCCGGCGGTAAGCAGGCGTCGCTGGCCGAGGGCGAGAACGTGTACCTGATGGCGGGTTCGGCGAATCCGGCCGGGCAGGAGCGCTTCGCCGAGTTCCTGATCTCGGTCGACGGCCAGACCGTCGGCATGGCGGGCGACACCGACGGCAACGTGGTCCGGCTGCCCGTCAACAAGAACGTCGACCTGGCCAAGGTGCGCACCGACGCCCGCTGGCTCGTCTTCGACAAGGTCTACAAGGAGGCCGGGCGCTACGCCCCGGTCGTGCCGGAGTGGACCCCGTTCCGCACCGCGTCGGCCGAGTCGCTGAACGCGATCGTCGCGAACTGCTCCTCCGACCCCAGGGCGGAGCTGGCCAAGCTGGCCGAGAAGTTCACCGCCGAGCTGCAGAAGCAGGGCGCGTGACGCGCCCGGCCGAGGTCAGGAGGCACTGATGCAGGCCACCGGTCCCGGGGCGACGGCGACCGCCGTGCGCCCCGGCCGGCAGGCTGGGCAGCCCGCCCTCCCGCCGGCCCCCGCACCGCGCCGCCGCAGGCGCTTCGATCTGTCGGGCGCGCTGAGCCCGTGGCTGTTCCTCGCCCCCGCGCTGGCCATCTTCGCGCTGTTCAAGTTCTGGCCGATGGCGCAGGCCGTGCAGATGAGCCTGCACGAGGTGCGCCCCTACCTGGGCGACCGGTGGGTGGGGCTGGACAACTACGCGCAGGTGTTCGTCGACGAGGACTTCCTCGCCGCGATCGGGCACACGGTGGTGCTGGCCGTGGGCCAGACCGGCGGCTCGATCCTGCTCGGCATGGCGCTCGCCCTGCTCCTCGAAGGATCCGCCAGACACCTGTGGGTGGTACGCACCGCGGTGTTCCTGCCGACCGTCGTCGCGATGGCGGTGGTGGCCGAGGTGTGGCGGATCATGTACTACCCGGCGCCCGACGGTGCGGTGAACTCCGTGCTGGGCTGGCTCGGGCTCGGGCCGTCGCAGTTCCTGAACAGCGAGGACACGTCGCTGTGGTCGGTGATGGCGGTCGGGATCTGGCGCGGTGCGCCGTACGACATGATGATCTTCCTGGCAGGGCTGGCCGGGGTGGACCGCAACCTCTACGAGGCGGCCGCCGTCGACGGCGCGAGCGTGTGGCGGCGCCTCTGGCACGTCACCGTCCCGGCGCTGCGGCCGGTGTTCGCCATCCTGTTCACCCTCGCCGCGATCCGCGGCCTGCGCGTGTTCACCGAGATCTTCCTGCTCACCAACGGCGGCCCGAACGGCTCCACCGAGGTGATGATGACGCTGATCTACAAGCTCGGCCTGGAACGCGGTGAGCTGGGCATCGCCGCCGCCGGCTCGATGCTGCTGCTCGGCGCGACCGTGCTGCTGACCCTGCTGGTACGCCTGGCGCGCGCCCGATCCGAGAGGAAGGTGGCGTGATGGGCAACGGCTTCGACAGCGCGCTCGGCTTCACCGCCCGCCGCGGGCCGCTGGCCGTGCTGGTCAAGGTCGTCGTGTACGGCCTGCTGATCGTGGTCTTCGCCGGGCCGCTGCTGGCGCTGATGGTCGGCGCGTTCACCAGGGTGCCCGACCCGACGTCGCTGTTCTCGGCGGGCGGGTTCACCCTGGAGAACTTCACCCGGGCCTTCGACCGGGGCGTGCTCGGCTACCTGGCGAACTCGTTCCTCGTGGTCGGCGGCGGGCTGCTGCTGCAGATCGCGGTCAGCATCTCGGCCGCCTACTCGCTGGCGCGCAAGCGCTTCCCGCTGATGAAGCTGGTCTTCCTGCTGGTGCTCAGCACGATGATGCTGCCCGAGGAGGTGCTCGCCATCCCGCTGTCGCTGGTGCTGTCCGAGGTGGACCTCACCGGCACCCTGCTCGGCATGATCATCCCGGTGGGCGCCTGGGCGTTCTCCATCCTGGTGATGACCGAGTTCATGAAGGAGATCCCGGTCGAGCTGGAGGAGGCCGCCCGCCTCGACGGCGCCGGTGACCTGCGGGTCTTCTGGTCCGTGGTGCTGCCGCTGTGCCGCCCGGCGCTCGGCGTGATCGGCATCTTCGGCTTCACCATGATCTGGGATCAGTACCTGCTGCCGCTGCTCGTCGCCACCGACGCGCAGCAGTTCACCCTGCCGCTGGCGCTGCGCACGCTGCGCTCGGACGAGGAGGTCGGGGTCGGCGTGCTGCTGGCCGCCGCGCTGCTCGCCCTGCTGCCCAGCGTGCTCGCCTTCATCGCCATGCAGCGCCAGTTCATGCGCGGCCTGACCTCCGGCGCCGTCAAGGGCTGACGCGCCACCCGTACCTCCGCACCGCCACAAAGGAGAACCACCATGCGCCTGCAGGGGCTGCTCTCGTTCCCGCTCACCCCGTTCACCAGCGACGACAAGGTAGACCTCGCGGTCTTCGCCGAGCACGTCGAGCGCCAGCTCGCGGCCGCGCCCAGCGCGCTGTTCGTCGCCTGCGGCACCGGCGAGTTCACCGCGCTGTCCGCCGACGAGTACCGCGACGTCGTCGCCACCGCGGTGCGGGTGTCCGACGGCCGGCTGCCGATCTTCGCCGGGTGCGGCGGCGGCCCGCAGCAGGCCCGCGAGTTCGCCCAGCTGGCCGCCGAGTGCGGCGCGAACGGGCTGCTGCTGCTCCCGCCGTACCTGGTCTCCTCGACCCCGGCCGGGCTGGTCGAGCACGTGCGGTACGTCGCCGCCGCCTCGCCGCTGCCGATCACCGTCTACCAGCGGGCCAACGCGGTGCTCGACCCGGCCGCGGCGGTGGCGCTGCTGGACATCCCTTCGGTCGTCGGGATCAAGGACGGGCGCGGGGACGTGGACGGCATGCTGCGCCTGGTCACCGCGGTGCGCCAGTCGGGGCACCCGCGCGCGGCCGAGTTCGGCTTCCTCAACGGGCTGCCCACGGCGGAGCTGTCCGTGCAGGCGTACGAGGCCATCGGTGTGGACAGCTACTCCTCGGCGGTGCTCTGCTTCGCGCCCGACATCGCGACCACGTTCTACAAGGCGGTCCGGACCGGGCAGAAGGACGTCGTGGCCCGCCTGCTGAGCGAGTTCTACCTGCCGCTGGTCGCGCTCCGCGACAAGGTGCCCGGCTACGCCGTCGCGCTGGTCAAGGCGGGGGCGCGGCTGGACGGGCTGGCGGTCGGCCACGTGCGCCCGCCGCTGGTCGACGTGTCGCCGGAGCACCTGGCGGAGCTGAAGGCGATCATCGCGCGCGGCCGGGCCGCCCTGGCCGAGGTGACGCGATGAGCACGGCGGCACTGGTTCGGAGCGGGGCGCGCGCATGAGGATCCGCGAGGTCGTGATCACGCCGGTGGCGTTTCCCGACCCGCCGCTGCTCAACTCTGCCGGAGTACACCAGCCGTGGGCGCTGCGCGCGATCGTCGAGCTGCGGTGCGGGGACGGGCTGATCGGGCTGGGGGAGACCTACGGCGACGCACTGCATCTGGAGCTGCTGCGCGGCGTGGGGCCGACGCTGGTCGGGCTCGACCCGTTCGACACCAACGGGCTGTGGCGGCGGGTGGGCCGGGCGCTGGGCGGCGTGGACGCGCCGGACCGGCACGGGCTGACCGGCGGGTCGAGCCCGCAGAAGACGGCGCTGCGGGTGTTCAGCCCGTTCGAGGTGGCCTGCCTCGACCTGCAGGGGCACCTGATCGGGCGGCCGGTGGCGGACCTGCTCGGCGGCAGGGTGCGCGACCGGGTGCCGTTCTCGGCATACCTGTTCTACAAGTGGGCCGCGCACCCGCCCGCCGACGGCCCCGCCTCGCTGGTCGGCGGCCTGCCGCCGGTAGGCGACCCGTGTCCCGAGGCGCTCGACCCGGCCGGGATCGTCGCGCAGGCCCGGCTGATGATCGCGCAGTACGGCTTCGGCTCGATCAAGCTCAAGGGCGGGGTGTTCCCGCCGGACCAGGAGATCGCGGCGATCCGCGCCCTGCGCGAGGCGTTCCCCGAGCTGCCGCTGCGCCTGGACCCGAACGCCGCCTGGAGTGTCGCGACGTCCATTCGCGTCGCCGAGGAGACCGAAGGGCTGCTGGAGTACCTGGAGGACCCGACGCCGGGCATCGCCGGGATGGCCGAGGTCGCCGAGGCGGCGCCGATGCCGCTGGCCACCAACATGTGCGTGGTCAGCCCGGCCGACATCCCGCCCGGCTTCACCCAGGAGGCGGTCGGCGTGGTGCTGTCCGACCACCACTACTGGGGCGGCCTGCGGCGCAGCGCCGAGCTGGCCGCGATGTGCCGCACCTGGGGCGTCGGGGTGTCCATGCACTCCAACAGCCACCTCGGCATCAGCCTCGCCGCGATGACGCAGCTCGGCGCGGCGCTGCCCGAGCTGACGTACGCCGCCGACACGCACACGCCGTGGCAGTGCGGGGTGGACGTGCTGGAGCGGCCACTGCCGATCACCGGCGGAGCGGTGACCGTGCCCGACGCGCCCGGCCTCGGTGTCGCCCTGGACCGCGACGCGCTGGCCCGGCTGCACGAGAACTACCTGCGCTGCGCGATCCGCGAACGCGACGACACGTCGTACCGCCGGATCTTCGAGCCGGACTACACGAAGCGGAGGCCGCGATGGTGATCAGCGTGCACGCCTTCCCGTGGGACGTGCTCGGCGACGGGCCGGGTTTCGTGGAGCGGTTCGAGCGCAGCGGCGCGGACGCGGTGACGCTGGCGGTGTCGTACCACAGCACGCGGGCGGCGACCCCGTTGCACCCGTCGCGGCGGCTGGTCGACGCCCGGTATGCCGCGCTCTACCGGCCCGTACGCGAGGCGGCCTGGGCCGGGCGGCGCCTGGTGCCGCAGGGTCCGGACTGGACGGCCGAGGACGCGGCGGGGGAAGCCGCCGAGCTGCTGCGCGAGGCGGGGATCCCCGTCAACGCCTGGATCGTGCTGGCCCACAACACCCGGCTCGGCCTGGCCTACCCGGACCTGACCGTCCGCAACTGCTTCGGCGAGCGGTATGCCTACGCGCTGTGCCCGTCGCAGCCGGAGGTGCGCGAACACTGCGCCACGCTCGCGGCCGAGGCGCTGCGCGGGCTGCCGGTCGGCGGGGTGTCGCTGGAGTCGGCCGGGCAGATGGGCGTCGCCCACCTCGGCTGCCACGAGAAGACCGACGGCGCCTTCCCGCCGCTGGTGCAGCGCCTGCTGAGCATCTGCTGCTGCGAGGCCTGCACCGCGTCGTGGACGGCGGCCGGGCTCGACCCCGGCGAGGTCCGCACCGCGCTGCGGGACGCGGTGCGCGACGGGGCCGGGGTTACTGCTCCTGGCGACGCCGATGCGCCGGGGGCGGCCGGGGCAGGTGGCCCGTGGCTTCCCGGGGAGCTGGCGTCCGCGCTGCTCTCGGTGCGCCAGGCGGCGGCCGCCGCGTTGCGGTCCGGCGTGCTGGTGGCGGTGCGCGAGCACGCTCCCCAGGCCTCGATCACCCTGCACGGCCATCCCGACCCGTGGGCGGCCGGGCCGTCGCCGGGGCTCCCGCCGCGGCTGCCGTCCGAGGTGGACAACGTGCTGGTGCCGTGCTGGCCGACCGACCCGGCCACCGCCGATCTGGTGTCCGCGCTGGCCGGCCGGGCGACCGTGGACGCCTACGTCACCGTGCTGCCGCCCGCGCGTCCGGACGACCTGTCCGCGCACCTGGCCCGGCTGCGCGAGGCGGGTGCCGCCCGGCTCAGCCTGTACCACCTCGGTTTGGCCGGGTCAGACCGGCAGCCCCTGCTGGCGGGGTTGGTCAAGGAGTTCCGCGGTTGACCGGGCGGGTGACAGCCGACAGCGGTGCGCTGCTGGGAAAGGGGCGGCCCCGGTGATGCCGGAGCAACACCGGGGCCGCCAGGCGCCGGTGATACTTCCGCGGGTCTACACCTTTGGGGATGTACCTACATCCCCAAAGGTGTAGACCCGCGACCGAACACCATGAGGAGCGGACATGAACGTGTCGAGTGCCGTGCGGCGGGCCGTGCAGACGGCGCCCCAGCTGGCGGCGGCTGGCGGCGAGCTGCGGCGGACGATGCTGCACGCGTGCGCGAACGCGCTCGTGCCGGCCGGGGACGAGATCGTGGCCACGGCCATGGCCGAGACCGGGCTGGCCGAGGCGCGGCTGCGCGGCGAGCTGGCGCGCACCGCAGACCAGTTCCGGCAGTACGGCGACCACGCGGCCAAGCCGTGGCGGCGCGTGTCGGCCGGTGCCGCCCTGGGCGGAGCCGACGTGGTGACCGTGCCGGTGCCGGTCGGGCCGGTCGCCGTGTTCGCGGCGTCGAACTTCCCGCTGGCGTTCGGCGTGAGCGGCACGGACACCGCCTCGGCGCTGGCCGCCGGCTGTCCCGTGGTCGTCAAGGCACACCCGGCGCAGCCGCGTACCGGCGAACTGCTGGCCGTGCTGCTGGCCCGCGCCCTCCCCGAGGGGGCGTTCGCGCTGGTGGCGGGTGGTCCTGAGGTGTCGCTGGAGCTGGTGCGCGCGCCGGGGATCCGGGCGGTCGGGTTCACCGGGTCGCTGCAGGGCGGCCGGGCGCTGATGGACGCGGCGGCGACCCGCCCCGACCCCATCCCGGTGTACGCGGAGATGGGCTCGCTCAACCCCGTGCTGGTGCTGCCCGGCGCGGCCGGTGAGGCCACGGTGGCCGCGCTCGCGGCGGCCGTGACGGGGTCGGCGGGGCAGCTGTGCACCAAGCCGGGCCTGGTGCTGACGGGGTCGGCCGGATTCGCGGACCAACTGGCCGCGGCCGTGGCGGCGCTGCCGGTGCACCGGATGCTGACGCCCGGCATGGCCGAGGCGCATCAGCGCTGGCGGGCCACCGCGTCGGCGGAGCATCACGTGGTGGCCGGGGAGGGGGAGCCCGCGCCGTTCGCCGTCGTCGTCGACGCTGCCGACCTGGCCGGTGAGCTGCTGGCGGAGCACTTCGGGCCGTCGCTGGTGATCGCGGTCGGGGAGCCCGGCGAGGTGCTGGGACGGCTGGAGGGCTCGCTGACCGCGTCGGTGTTCGCCGGAGACGGCGACCGGGACACGGCGCGGGCGCTGCTGCCCACGCTGCTGGCGACTGCCGGGCGGATCATCTGGAACGGGGCGCCCACCGGGGTCGCGGTCTGCGACGCCATGCACCACGGCGGCCCCTGGCCGGCGACGTCGGCATCGTGGTCCACGTCGGTCGGCACGCAGGCGATCGAGCGCTTCCGCCGCCCCGTGGCCCTCCAGGGCCTGCCCGCCGACCTCCTCCCCTGAACCACCACCGACCCCGCCGACCTCGCCGCCCCCCGAGCTCGCGGCTCCGTGTCGGCCCCGTGGGGTGGGGCGCGTGATGATCGCGGTCTCGTGTCATGATCTGCGGCCCTACCGCACCTTTTGACACGAGACCGCGATCATCGCCGGGCGCTGCCCTCAAGATCGGACCGATCTTGCAGTTGGCACGGTGGTTTGGTCCTATTTGGGCGTGTCGCCCTCACTGTTCGCGAAAGATCGCCGCTCTGGGGAAGATCAGTGTCGTCTACGTATCTGGACGGCATGCCAGTTTGTGGCAGGCTATTGACCTGATGGATACATGTCAGCAAACTGACCGATCAACAGGATCCACAGCTGACAACCGTCCCCATCGGAGCTGAAATGTCCCGACGATCCGTTTCCGTGCCCCTGCTGGCCGCGCTCACCGTGGCGGTCCTGGCCGCGGCGGTCCTGGCCGTCGCCCCACACCGCCCCGCGCTGGCCCCGGCCGCCGCGCTGACCACCCTCGACCTGTCCGCCGCCAACCGGCGCGCCCCGATCTCCGGCCTGTACGACTGGTCCAAGGCCGGCTACCGCGGCGGCGCGAACCTGCCCGGCGCGGCCGAGACCAACCCCGACCCCGCCTGCCAGATCACTCCTGCCGAGCTGGCGAGCCAGTACACGGTGACCCCGAACGACGGCGCCGACGACTCGGCCGGGCTGCAGGCCGCGATCGACGCGATCCGCACCGGCTGCTCGCCGAGCGCGAGCTACACGAAGCTCTCCCTGATCACGCTGCCCGCGGGCACGCTCAACGTCTCCCGCCAGCTCGGCGTCGACGCCGACCACCTGATCATCCGGGGTGCGGGCAGCGGCACCGGCGGCACGAAGATCGTGTTCCGCCCCGACGCGAACACCCGCTACGACGCGCTGACCGCCGACGGCTCGGACTGGGACGAGGACGGCTCGGGCTACGGCTCGGCCGCGGGCGGCTGGATCTGGCCCGGCCGGGGCCTGTTCCGGGTGCAGTCCCGGGCTGTGCACACCGGCTACGCGAGCGAGTACGCCGCCGCGCCGGCCAACCGGAAGGACCTGTTCGAGGGCACCGTCAACGTGCACTGGAAGGCGGGGCTGAAGCTGCGCGGCAAGACCGGCGACACCGGCTTCGCCGCCCGCCAGGGCGACACGGTGGTGCACCTGGCCACCAGCGGCTCGCTGAGCGCGTTCACGGTCGGCGGCCTGGTCAACGTCCGCGCCGCCAACTCGCTGAACTTCTACGCCCAGCAGGACGTCACGCCCGCCGACGGCACCCTGCAGAACATCCACATGCGCCAGCAGATCTTCACGATCACCGCGGTGGACGCCACGAACCGCACCATCACCGTGGACAAGCCGCTGGAGTACGACGTACCGGTCACCTCGACCTCGGACGGCTCGGCCGCGATCAACGGCGCCGTGTACGACTCCAAGGCCGCGCCGCTGGTCGACCCGGTGCTCGGCGTCGGCTTCGAGAACTTCGCGATGACGCAGGACATGCCCGGCCTGAACGCCGCCGACGCCGTGCACAACTACGGCAACATGTCCCCGGCCGACGAGATGCACGGCATCGTGTTCAAGTGGGCCGCGAACTCCTGGGTGCGCGGCATCAGCGCCACCATGACCGGCTCCCACCCGATCGTCTCCGAGGAGGCGTACCGGCTGCAGATCGTCGGCAACAGCTTCGACGGCTCCTGGAACAAGGGCAAGGGCGGCAACGGCTACTTCCGCGGCTCGCGCGTCTGGGACTCGCTCTACGCCGGCAACGTCTCCCGCAACCTGCGCCACTTCACGTTCCAGTGGTCGGCGTCGGGCAACGTCGTCATCGGCAACGACTTCGACTCCGACGTCAACCTGCACGGCGGCTGGGAGCGCAACAACCTGATCGAGCTGAACACGGTGACCGTGCCGTACGAGCACCGCTCGGGCAGCTGCACCGCCAACTGCGGCGAGGAGGGCGGCGGCGGCCCGGACGCCTCCACCTGGTTCCCGATCTGGTGGGGCGCGGGCAAGAAGGCGGTCAAGTGGTCCGGCTCCTCCGGCCCCCGCAACGTCTTCTTCAACAACACCATGACCAAGCAGCTCACCGCAGGCGCCGCCTACACCCCGTACTACGCCGACCGCCAGCGCATCTACCAGTTCGGCTGGAACGGCACCGGCTGGCAGCACCTCGACTCCGGCGGCATGCCGATCCCGGACTGGGCCTCGCGCGAGCAGCTCGACTACACCGGCGGCCACGGCGTCGACGCCACCCGCACCGACCCCGGCCCGTCCCTCTTCCTCAAGTCCCTGACCGGCGCCCCCAGCCCGTCCATGCCCGCCTCGCCGTCCGCCTCGGCGTCACCCGGCGCGTCCCCGTCCACGTCCCCTTCGGCCTCGCCGTCCCCGTCGCCGAGCGCCCCGTCGACCTGCCTGACCGTCCGCACGGTCAAGACATCGAGCTGGAGCACCGGCTACGGCATGGACGTCTTCATCAAGAACAACTGCGCGACCGCCACCACGACCTGGCGCGTCGAGTTCGACCTGCCCACCGGCACCACCGTCAGCAGCTCCTGGAGCTCCACCCGGACCAGCTCCGCCCAGCACCACACCTTCGTCAACGTCGCCTACAACGGCGACATCGCCCCCGGCCAGGAGGAGAGCTTCGGCTTCAACGCGGCCGGCACCGGCAACCCCTACAACCTCACCGCCCGCTAGAAGGAAGGGCACCTTCTTAACGCTTTGCGTAGAAGAAGGTGCCCTTCTTAACTTCTCACGCGTCCAGCCTTGCACTGTCGCGTGGGCCTGCCTGTGCGGGGACCTTCAGGTCGCGTGCCGCGGACCAGCTTCTTCCGCCCGCGTACACGATGCTGAACCCGAGGTGGGCGGCCAGCGGAGCCCAGCGCGCCGACGCCATCCGCTTGCTCACCGCGGACGGAGTGCTGTTCGCCAGCAGGTCCAGCAACACCGTGTCGAAAGCCGCCGATTCGAGCCAGTCGACGGAGACGGTGAACCCGCATGCCAGCTCCGCCCCCGTCTTCTCGACGAAGCGGGCCAGGCGCGCAGAGTGACGCATCACCGAGCAGCTGCCGAAGTAGATCCGTCGTCCCGCGCAGCGGCCTTCGAGGCGCTCGCCCAGCTCTTCCAGGCTCAGCGAGCGGCCCTCGGTCAGCACGAGGTGGCTGGCCTCGCCGTGCATGGCGAAGTAGGCGACCTTGTATTCGGCGTATCGTCGCAGCCGCCATCGCGACAGGTAGAAGTCCAGTTCCTCGGGAGTGGCCACGTCCTTGTGGATGAAACGGATCCGGCCCAGCCGCTCTAACAGCTCGAGGATGGGCAGCACCGACTCCTTGCGGTCGAGGTCGCCCCACTGGCCTTCGACGCAGAAGATCCCCGGTGCGGCCACGCGCTGCCTCCTGACAATGTGGACGGTCACTCTATCGGGGACGGCCGGTGCGCAGGCTCCGTCGATCGGGCATGCGACGCTGCCCGTACGCGGGCCGTCACGATCCCGGCCCTCGCTGTCCGTATAAGCGCTGCTCGTGCGGACCCACTTCACCCAGCGGGTTAAGAAGGGCACCTTCTTGTACGCAAAGCGATAAGAAGGTGCCCTTCCTTGCAGGGGCAGCGGAGGGGTGTCGGATAGGTCAGAATGGTCAGTCATGACGGAGATTCCGGGCCATCTGCGGCCTTTCGTGCTCTCACCGGCCGAGCTGGAACCCGAGCGCACCGGCTCCATCGATTCGTACGTGCCGCACGGCGACGGGCCCTTCCCTGCGGTGGTGCTCCTGCACGGCGGTCCGCTGCCGCCGGACCTGCGCCCGACGCCCCGCGACTGGCCGGTGTACCGCGGATACGGTGCCCTGCTCGCCTCGCGCGGGCTCGTCGCGGCGGTCGTCGACCACCGCCTCCACGTGTTGCAGAACGCTGACGGCGTCGTGCTGGACTATCCCACCGCGGCGGAAGACGTCACCGCTGCTGTCGATGCGGTGCGGGCCGATCCGCGGGTGGACGCCGATCGGATCGTCGTCTGGTTCTTCTCCGGTGGGGGCCTGCTCAGCGCCGACTGGCTGCGCGAGCCGCAGGCCTGGCTGCGCGGCGTGGCGCTGACGTATCCCGCGCTGGCGCCGCTGCCCGGCTGGCCGGTAGACCCGCGGTTCCGGCCCGTCGAGGCGGTCGCTGGGGCGGTGTCGCGGCAGGTCCCGATCGTGCTCACCCGGGTGGGGCTGGAGAAGCCGGAGATCGCCGAGACGGTGGCCAGGTTCCTGGCGGCGGCTGATGCTGCCCGCCGGCCTGTGGAGATCGTCGACGTGCCACACGGGCAGCACTCGTTCGACGTGCTGGACCACACCGACGAGTCCCGCGAGGCGGTGCAGCGGATGGTCGCGCAGGTCGAGAAGCTGCTGGGCTGACCGGGCCGGGTCGTGCCCAGCTTCGGGCGCGGCTCGGCTCAAATCGAAGCTTAAAAGATCCTTTATTGTTGCCTCACTGTAGCGGCCGTGTATTTCGGGCCATTACGGTGGCGCGATGCTGATTCCTCGCAGATCACTCCTGACCGGACTGATCGCCGTGCCCGCCGCCGGTGCCGCCGGTGCCCTGCTCGTCGGCACGCCCGCCGCCGCCGCCCCCGCCGCGATCGACCGCACCGCCTTCAAGCTGCGCCGCCGCGCCGGTGCCTACGCCGCCGCGATCGCCGGACTCGACGCGGCCCTGCCCAACGTGACCGTGCAGCAGGTGCTCGACGACGGCAACCGGGTCGCCACCCGGCTGACCGCGAGCGAGGGCGCCGCGCTGGTCACCAACTTCGCCGCCGGGTTCCGGTTCGAGAGCGGCGACGTCGGCACCGCCGAGTGGATGCCGCAGGGCATCACCACCAGCTCCGACGCGCTCGACTCCGGGGTGTACGAGGACCGCAAGGCGGTGCTCGTCTCGTGGTACTCCACGGCCGTCGACGGGGAGAAGGGCGTGCGGGTCAGCTTCGTCAACCGCACCGACCCGCTCGCCCCGCGTTACCGGCACGTGCTGCTCGTCGAGCCGTACACCTCCGGCGGGGTGCACAGCTTCCGCCCGATCAACGTGCACGCGGGCGGCATCGCCTGGTACGGCCACCACCTCTACGTCGTGGACACCAACCGCGGCCTGCGGATCTTCGACCTGAACCACCTGTGGCAGACGTCCACCACCAGCTCCACCACCTGCGGCCGCCAGTCCGACGGCAGCTACCAGGCGTTCGGGTACAAGTACGTGCTGCCGCAGTCGCTGGCCTACGACCAGGTCGGCACCGGCGGGCTCGTGTTCTCCTTCATCTCGCTGGACCGCAGCACCAGCCCGGACAGCATCCTGATCGGGGAGTACGGCAATCCCGGCACGGGCACCCGCCTGGCCCGCTGGGGCGTCGACTACACCGACCGCGAGCTGGTCCACGACTCCGGCTCGACCACCGACGCCACCGCGAGCTGGGCATACCGGGTGGACGTGACGTCGATGCAGGGCGCGCTCAGCCTGAACGGCAAGTACTTCCTGTCCACGAGCGACGGCGACGCCAACGACGGCGACCTGGCCACGTGGACGCCGGGCGGCAGCGTGGTGATGCACTACGACACGCTGCCGATCGGCTGCGAGGACCTCACCTACCGCCCGAGCGTCGACGAACTCTGGACCGTCACCGAGTACGCCGGCCGCCGCGTCGCGATCTCCGTGAAGGCGGGCGCGTTCTAGACGCTCGGGTCACGGCAGGGGCGGCCGAACCGGCTCGTGCGACACCGAGCCGGCCGGCCGCCGGATGCCTCAGAGCCGGCTGACGATCGCCGAAACGCTGCTGTGCAGGCGGCGCAGCTCGGCGTGGGTGGGGGCCAGCTCATACGGGTGGTGATGGGTCGCCTGCGACAGCGTCCCCCACGCGTACGCGGCCTCCCGGACCAGGCCGCGGTCACACCGCCTGCGCAGGAGCAGCAGCTTGGTACGCCCGCTGCCGTACGCCGCCACGGCCGGGACGTGCCGCTGCCAGTAGCCGTCGATCGCCGTCTCCAGCGCGAGCCGGATCAGGCAGGCGCAGGCCTTCGGCCACCAGCCGCCGACGGCCGGGCCGCGGCCGATCAGCAGGCCGTCGGCGGCGGCGAGATAGCAGTCCGCGGGTCCGGAGGCGCTCATACCAGCGCCTCCGTGATCCGGCGGACCTGGCGCACCAGGCGCGGCAGGTCGCCCTGCCAGTGGCCGTGCACACCCTTGCGGCAGGCCTGGTAGGCGTCGCCGCCGGCCCGACCGAACCTGCTGTTGAGGCTGCTCAGCACCTCGTCGGCCCGCCCGGCGTCGTCGAACAGCGCGAGCGCGAACGTCGCGGGCAGCCGCGCCCCGTCGAGCAGGCTCTCGATGTCCGGCACCCGCTCGCCCTGGGCCGTGCGCACCCGCCAGACGACCCGGTGGCAGGCCGCCTCCAGCGCCGACCGGCAGAGCTCGGCGACGACCGGCGCCCGCACGTCGTCGGGCACGTCGCGGGACAGGGCCACCGCGTCGGCGTCACCGAGGTAGCGCCCGACCGGGTCGGCGGCCTCGCGGATGGTGACGACCGAACGCTCGGCCCGGACCACCTCCAGGATCCGGGCGTCGATCTCCAGCCGCCGTACGGCGTCGGGCAGCCGGCTGTCGTGGGTGAACACCAGCACCTGCCGGTCGGCGGCCAGCTCGGCGAGCACCCGGGCCAGGCCGTCGACCTTCGACGGGTCCATGCTCTGCACCGGGTCGTCGATGACGACGAACCGGAACGGGCTCTCGGCCGCGCAGCTGCGCGGCAGGAACGTGGCCAAGCCGAGCGCCTGCAGCTCGCCCTGGCTCATCACCCCGAGCGCCGTGCCGTTGTCGGCCCCGTCGACGCTGACGTTGAACACGACCGTGCGCCGGGTGCCGGCGCCCTGCAGCGTCATCCCGCCCAGCTCGACGTTGCTCTCCTGGCGCAGCTGCGTCCAGATCCGCTGCGAGTGCGCCGCGAACGGCGCCAGCCGCGCGTTGCGGATCTCCCCGGCGGCCTGCTTCAGCCACTCCCGGGCGGCCTTGAGTTGGGCCTGCTCGACTTTGAGCGCGGGCGCCCGCCGCGCGGCGGCCACCCAGACCCGCAGCTCGGCGGCGACGGCCTGCCAGGCGGTGTCCCGCTCGCGCAGATAGACGACGGCCTCCTCGCGTACCAGCTCGGCCGCCTGTGCCACCAGCGGGTAGCGGGCCGCCAGATGCTCGGCCAGCTCCCCGGGCGTGCGCGGCACCGCCCGCAGCTCGGCGACGGCGTCGCGCAGCAGCGCGACGGACGTGCCCTCCCCGTCGGGCACGTCGATCTCGCCGATGAGCTGCCGCGCGCGCCGGGTGAGCTCGTTGACCTGCGACGTGGCCCGGTTCGCGGACAGCGACAGCTCGCGCAGCTCCCGGAAGGCGAGGTCGGCCTGCTGCCGCCACGCCCCGTCGAGCGTGCCCGTGCGGCACACCGGACACGGGCCGTCGCCGCTGTCCACGTGGTAGTCCATCGCGAGCCGGAGCAGCTCGGCGGCGCGCACGGAAGATCTGACCTGGCTCTCCTCATACTGCCGGCTCTCCACGACGGCCGCGGCCAGCTCCTCGGCCAGGCGCGCCACCGAGGCGGGCTCCGGCAGCGTGAGGGCAGCGAGCCGCCGGTACGCCGCCAGCAGCTCGTCGCCATCGGCGTCCACCGGCTCGGCCAGCACCGCATCCAGCAGGCCGAGGTCGGGGGTGGTCGCCGCGAGCACCGCGGCGGCCCGCCGGGCCCGCTCGTCGTCGATGTCGGCCAGCGCGGCGCGCAGCACGGTCCGGCGCTCCCGGAGGTCCTTGAGCGCGGCGTCGGCCGGCTTGGCCGCGGCGGCCAGCCGCTGGCCCGCCTCGGTGAGCAGCTCCAGGCCCAGGATCCCGTTGATCGAATCGTGCAGCGCGGTGGACGTGCTGGTGACGAGCCGGCCGAGGTCACCGGCGGTGAGGAAGGGCCGGTACAGCCGCAACGGGCGGGCCAGCCCCAGCGGATCGAGGCTGTCGAAGGCGCCCGCCGCGCCGGTCACCGTGACCGACGCGGAGGGCAGGTCACCGTCTGGCGTCCAGGCGCGCCGGATGCGGGTCGGCACGGCGTCGCCGTCGGCACGCAAGCCGAGCTCGATCGTGCAGTCGTGCGGCTGGTGCAGGTTGCGCCAGCCGCTGCGCCACACGCTGTTGCGGTCGGCCCAGCGGGCGCTGTCGCCGGTGAGCGCCAGCTCGATCGCCTCGGCGAAGCTCGACTTGCCGGACCCGTTGCGCCCGACGACCAGCGTCAGCCCCGGCCCCGGCGGCACCCGCAGCGTCTGCCGCGGGCCGACACCGCGGAACCCGGCGATGGTGACAGAGTCGAGGTAGAGGTGGGCCCGGCCCGGCGCCGAGGCGTCGGCGGCCGGGTCGAGCCGGGTCGGCGTGCCCGCGAGGGCGGCCCGCAGGTCGTCGTCGCCGCCGACGGCGCCGAGCACGAGCTCTGCGACGTCGTCCGGCACGCCGTCGGCGGCCAGGCGGTCGAACAGCAGCTCAACCAGTGGTTCGTCGGAGTTCACGGCAGCACCTCACTCGCGATGGCGGGGGACGGGACGGGAAGCTCGCCGGCCGGGTGTTCGCGCACCCAGGCCGACCAGCCGTGCGCCGCGATCACGCCCAGCGCGGGGACGTCGACCGCGACCACGGTCGGCCCGTCCGGGTAGACCAGGCCCCGGCGGCACCAGATGTTCAGCAGCTCGGTGACCAGGGAGCGGACGTGGCGCGGGTCCACCCCGGACGCGGCGGCCGCGACCAGCTCCTGCTCGCCGACCGACCCCCGGTCGGCGAGCAGCGCGGCCATACGCCGCCGGTAGCCCAGCGCGGCGACCGGCGGCTCCGGCGGCCGCTCACGCCAGGTGGCGCGGCTGGTCAGATGCCACGTCTCGTGGCGCGGGCAGTGGTAGACGCGCAGCGCGGTGCCGCGCAGCCGGGAGCAGCGCAGCGCCACCGCGATGGCGCGCTCCGGCGTGTCATAGGACTTCTTGCCACACGTGGCGCAGGTGCGACTCAATGGCGGCTTCACCTCGGACTGGAAGGGGTCCGGTGGCCCGCCGGCCACCGGACGGGGCAGGGGCTCAGAGCGCCCAGTAGGCGGCGGGCTTGTCCATGTCGAGGCCGACGCCGTCGATCTGGATGCGGCCGCCGGTGAGCGCGGCCTTCGGCACGTCGAAGACGATCTTCCCGCTGGTCTTCTGGCCCGCGGACAGGTCGACCGCGTCCAGCTCGGGCTTGAAACCGATGGTCAGCGCCAGCTCGGACACCGTGCCGTCCTTGGCCACGAACTTGAAGTTGAACGGATTGGCGTGATACGTCCCCTGCTTGCAGACGACCGTCACGTCGAGCGCCAGGAACACGCCCTTCTCCGGCTTGCTGCCGAACGAGCCCGGCTCCTTGGTGTGCTGCTTGGCGTTGCTGACGGCGACCTCGACGACCGTCTTGTCACCCAGCAGCTCGCTGGTGAGGGTGATGGTCTGGCCGAGCTTGCCGACCGCGGTGGTCGGCTCCGGCGCCGCCTCGACACCGGGGCCCTCGCCGCCACCCACCGAGGAACTGGTGTCCCCGGCTCCGGCCCCGCAGGCCAGAGAGAACGCGGTGAGGGCGACCAAGCCGAACAGGCTGAGCTTGCGCATGGCGATTCCTTGGGAAAGAGAAGGTTCACACGGCGCTGCTGCGCCGTGCTGTGAACACCATACACAGTTTGAGCAAGTACACAACTGGAACACGTGTACGCATGGGCCGTGTACACGGGCCGATGGGTCGTGTACGGTGTCGTCGTATCTGGAGGTGCGTATGGCAGACGAGGTGACCGCGGCCGACATCGCGCGGCTTGCAGGGGTGGGCAGAGCTGCGGTGTCGAACTGGCGGCGGCGCCACCCCGACTTTCCGCAGCCGGTCGGTGGGCCGCCCAACAGCCCGATGTTCGCGCTCGCCGAGGTCGAGGCGTGGCTGCGAGCCAATGGGAGGCTCGACGACGCGCTCGCGCCGATCCTCGCCGCTCCCGCGCGTCCCGTCCACCGGGCGGCCGACGACGAGGTGGCCGCCGCGATGGCGGCGTTGATGCCGCCCGTCAAGAGGGGCATCCTGCTCGACCCGGCCTGCGGCACCGGCTCGGCGCTCGTCGCTGCGGCGAGGCGGTTCGGCGGCGCGATCAGGTATGCGGGCCAGGACGTGTCACCGGCGCGCGTGCAGATGACGGGCCAGCGGCTCGAAGAGAGCAGCCGAGTCGCGTCCGAGCTGTCCGAAGGCGAACCGTTCGAGCATGACCGGCTGGCCGGGCACTGGGGACAGGCCGACGCCGTCATCTGCATGCCACCGTCGAAGGCCGCCTGGCAGGCGGAGGACGGCGCCTTCGACCACCGCTGGGAGTTCGGTCCGCCGCACCAGCAGGACGTCTCCCTGGCGTGGCTGCAGCTCTGCTTCGCCTACGTCAAGCCGTCGGGCTCCGCGACACTGCTGATGCCGTATGCCGCGGGCGTACGCGCGTCCGGTCGCAAGATCCGGGCAGAGCTGCTGCGGGCCGGAGCGCTCCAGCAGGTGGTGGCACTGCCGGAAGGGTTCGGCGGGCCGGGCGGACCGTGGCTGATCTGGGTGCTGCAGCGGCCCGAAGGGCGTCCCGCGTACACCCTCCGCCTGGTCGACCTGACCGACACCGACCCGGCCGACGTGCCGCGCGACGAACGCGGATGGCAGCGGGTCTTCGCCGACGAGACGCTCACCCGCGACGTGCCGGCGATCGAGCTGCTCGACGAGGAGGTGCTCCTCGTCCCCGCCCGCCACATCGAGCTGCCGATCCGCGACGTGAGCGACGACTACGAGCAGCTGCGCTCCTCGCTCGGCACCGCGAGCCGACGCCTGGTCCGTGAGCTGCCGTCGTTCGCGGCCCGTCCCGAGCCCGTGACGCTGCCGACGACCACGATCGCCGATCTGGCCCGCACGGGTGCTCTGGAGTTCGCCGACAAGCAGGACCTCCAGCCGGGTGACATCGTCATCCCCGGCGGTGCCGGCCGGTTCGACGCCGTCGTCGTCGCCGACGCTGACTCGCCGCGAGAACGCCCGGCCGGTGAGGTCATCCGGTGCGATCCGCAGCAGCTCGACCCGTACTTCGTGGCCTGCTTCCTGCGCTCGGAGAGCAACCGCCGCCAGGCCACCGGCACCCAGGGCGGCACGTTCCGGCTCGACGTGAGGCGCGCCCGGGTGCCCCGGCTGCCCCTGGTCGAGCAGCGCCGCTTCGGCGACGCCTTCCGGCGGATCACCGCCTTCGCCGAACAGGCGGACGCCGTCACCTCACTGGCCGACGATGCGGTGCGAACGGCCGTATATGGGCTCACCTCGGGTGTCTTCGCCCCCGATACCGACGCGTAGTCCCTTATTCTCTCCCTTTCCCGCTTAGCTGAGACGAGACGAGCACTCATCGTGACCACGCATCAGGAACTGGCCGGATTCATCTGGTCCGTCGCGGACCTGCTCCGCGGCGACTACAAGCAGTCTGAGTACGGCAAGGTCATCCTGCCGCTGACGGTGCTGCGCCGGCTGGAGTGCGTCATGGAGCCGACCCGTCAGGCGGTGTGGGACCGGGACGCGTCGACGAACCTGGCGAACAAGGACCAGATCCTGAAGATCGCGGCCAAGCTGCCCTTCTACAACACGTCGAAGCAGACCTTCGCCACCATCGGCGCGGACGCGGCCAGCGCCGACAAGAACCTGCGGGACTTCATCAACGGGTTCTCGCCCAACGCCCGAGAGATCCTCGACAAGTACGATTTCGACGCGCAGATCACCCGGCTCAAGAACGCCAAGCTGCTCTACCTCGTCGTGCAGAAATTCGCCGACATCAAACTTCACCTGGACAAGGTCGACAACCACCAGATGGGGTACGTGTTCGAGGAGCTGATCCGGAAGTTCTCCGAAATCTCGAACGAGACCGCCGGTGAGCACTTCACCCCGCGCGAGGTCATCAAACTGATGGTGAACCTGCTACTGGCACCGGACGCGGCGGCGCTCACCGAGCCCGGCCAGGTCATCAACATCCTCGACCCGGCCTGCGGGACGGGCGGCATGCTGTCCGCGGCCGAGGACCACATCGCATCGCTCAACCCGGACGCGACCGTCACGCTGTTCGGCCAGGAGATCAACGGCGAGTCGTACGCCATCTGTCGGTCGGACATGATGCTCAAGGGCCAGGACCCGGCCAACATCGTGCTCGGCAACTCGTTCAGCGAGGACGGCCACCAGGGCCGGACCTTCGACTACATGCTCGCCAACCCGCCGTTCGGCGTCGAGTGGAAGAAGGTCAAGGACGAGGTCGAGGAGGAGGCCAAACTCGGACACGCGGGCCGCTTCGGGGCCGGTCTGCCCCGGATCAACGACGGCTCGTTCCTGTTCCTGCAGCACATGCTGTCGAAGATGCGGCCGGTGGAGAAGGGCGGCTCGCGGCTCGCGATCGTCTTCAACGGCTCGCCGCTGTTCACGGGAGCCGCCGAGTCCGGCGAGTCGAACATCCGGCGCTGGATCCTGGAGAACGACCTGCTCGAAGGCATCGTCGCGCTGCCGGACCAGCTCTTCTACAACACGGGGATCTCTACCTACTTCTGGATCCTGTCCAACCGCAAGGCATCCGAGCTGCGGAACAAAGTGGTGCTGCTCGACGCCCGCGACCAGTGGGCCAAGATGCGCAAGAGCCTCGGCGACAAGCGCAAACTCATCACCGACGGGCAGATCACTGACATCACCCGCCTGTACGGCGAGGCCCTCACCGTCGCGTCCGACCCGGACCATCCTGGACACGCCAAGGTCAAGGTGTTCGCGACCACGGACTTCGGTTACAAGCGCATCACCGTGGAGCGCCCTCTCAAGCTGCGTTTCGAGATCACAGAGGAGACGCTGGCCGCGCTTGCCGAGGCCAAGCCGCTCGCGAAGTACGACTACCGCGACATGTTGATCACCGCGTTGAAGCCGCTGATCGGCACGGTGTGGTGGACAAAGAAGGAAGCCAAGGCCGCGCTGCTGGAGACGGCAGCCGGGTCTGGTGTGCCGTGGCCCGCAGCCGCTGCCGAGAAGGGAATGTGGGTCTCGGTCGCGGTCAGCGATCCGGATGGCGAGGTGCAACTGGAGAAGGGCGAAGTCATCCCCGACCCTGACCTGCGCGACTACGAGAACGTGCCGCTGAGCGAGGACATCGAGGAGTACTTCGACCGCGAGGTGCTGCCACACGTTCCGGACGCCTGGATCGACCACAGCAAGACCAAGCTCGGGTATGAGATCCCGTTCACCAGGCACTTCTATGTATACACACCGCCCCGCCCGCTTGCCGAGATCGACGCCGAGTTGCGTGGGCTGGAGACCCAGATCCAAACGCTGCTGAGCGAGGTCACGCGGTGACCCTTCAACTTGCACCTTGGCTAGCCTCGTCCCGTTGGCCGACCGTGCCGATTCGATTCGTTGCGAGGCTCGGCACTGGGCACACGCCAAGTCGGCAGCGCCCCGAGTATTGGCAGGACTGTGACGTGCCATGGATGACGCTTGCGGACGTTGGGCAGCTCCGTGATGGCACGACCGACGTCGTGCACACGACAGCAGAAAAGATCAGCGACCTGGGGCTGGCGAACTCCTCGGCTGTCAAGCATCCTGCGGGAACGGTCATGCTGTCGCGCACGGCGTCTGTAGGGTTTTCGGCAATCATGGGCGTAGACATGGCCACGAGTCAGGATTTCGCCACCTGGACCTGTAGTGAAAAACTTGTGCCGCGGTATCTGCTTCACGCGCTACGGGCAATGGCACCGGAGTTTCGACGGATTGCCGCCGGCTCAACCCACAAGACGATTTATATGCCGGACATCGAGCAGTTGCGAATTCCATTGCCGCCCCTAGACGAGCAACGGCGCATCGCCGACTACCTCGATTCGGAGACGAATCGCCTGGACCAACTAAGCATTTTACGCCACAAGCAGCTAACGGCCTTGTCCGAGAATCTATTGCGCGTTGTCTCTTCGATATCCGAGAACGCCCAGGACGCACCCATGGTGCGTCTCGGATACATCGCAAGGCTGCAGTCTGGCATCACAGTCGATTCCAGTCGAGATTTGTCAGGCGATGTTGTGACTCGTCCGTATCTGCGAGTCGCCAACGTCCAGGATGGATCTGTGGCGCTCGACTCAGTCACTGAGGTGACAGTGCCCAGGCGGATGGCGGCAGCCAGCACGCTTCGTCCTGGCGATGTTCTTATGACGGAAGGAGGAGACCTCGACAAGCTGGGACGGGGTACCGTCTGGCGTGGCGAATTGCCGGACTGCCTTCACCAGAATCACGTCTTTGCGGTCCGCCCGGATCCCAGAAAGCTTGACGCAGACTATCTCGCTTTGGCGACTAGATCGATGCATGCGCGTATTTATTTCGAGAGCACAGGAGTTAAGACGACAAACTTGGCCTCTACGAGCAGTAGCAAGATCCGCGACTTTAGAGTTCCATTAATTGGCCTTGTGGAGCAGCGAGCGACTGTTAGGCGGATCAACGCAAACATCGAGGCAATCGAGACTATTCGACGGTCGATCAACAGTCAAATATCGTTGATCGGCGAACGAAGGCAGGCACTGATCACCGCAGCCGTGACCGGGCAAATCGATGTATCGACAGGGCGTGGTTCGCTCTCCGGTAACCGCGGATCTGCACGGGTAGGCCACTAGGCAAGAAGGCAGAAGTTCGTGGCCTGGCAAGGTATCGAATGAGGCGTCCGATTTCGTGGATGTGTAGGCATTGCGGAGTCTGATGTGTCCGCTTCTTGTGGCCGGAATATTCGCGTCATGTGACCCGCTCAATCTCCCTGCTGAATGAGCATTTTTACTGAATGAGCATTGCTAGGCAATCATGACCACCTCGGCGGCGAAAACCGATATCTCGGGTCGAAGAAAGGGCACGTTGTGACTACTGATGCGGTGCGCCAGGTCACTGTCATGGCCGAGGCGCTCAAACGCGATTTCGCTGACCTCATCGACATCACCGACTTCACGCATCCGGATCCCGGCGAGAGGCGCCGCAAGTTCCTGACGCGAGCGCTGGGCGCGCTTGTCGTGCGCGACTACATCGGTTGTGACGCCCCGACCGCGGCTGGCTTCGTCGTCGACGGGGGCCAAGACTTCGGGATTGACGCGCTGGCGATCTCCGAGGCGGCACCCAGGTTGTGGTTAATTCAGACCAAATGGAGTGACAAGGGTGAAGCCAAACTTGGCGAACTCGAAGTCATGACAATGGTCGACGGGCTACGAAAGATCGACCAATTCGACTTCGCCCGGTTCAACCCTCGGTTCCAGCAGCACGCGGAGCGTGTGAAGACGGTGCTGAGTGACCGGCGTGCTCGCATCACGCTGGTGCTGGCACTCATGCGGAAAGACGAACTTCACGAGAACGTGACCCAGCGACTGGAGGACGTACGGCGTGAGTTCAACGCGTATGGCGAGCACCTCGACGTGAAGGTCCTCTACGGCCGAGACCTCTGGGAGATGATGCGCCGATCAAGTCAGCCGGAACCGATAAACCTTGCCCTGATCATGGATCGTTGGTTCCAATTGGAGACGCCGATGCGGGCCATCGTCGGGGTCGTCTCCGCAGCGGAAGTCGCCGACTGGCACGTCGCCCACGGCGACCGGCTGTTTGGCAAGAACATTCGTGAGTCGCTCGGGCTCACGCATGTCAACGCAGGTCTCGTTCGGACGCTCACGGAAGACCCCCACGACTTCTGGTACTACAACAACGGCATCACGGTGCTGTGCGATGACCTGGATGTGAAGCTCCGGTCAAAGGGGCTGCCTAGTGGGCCGGTCGACCTGAAGATTACAGGTGCCAGCGTGGTGAACGGGGCCCAGACCGTCGCGGCCGTCGCACGGGCAGTGAGCCAGGAGGAGACCGCAGGCTACGCATTCGTCAATGTCCGAATAATCGAGACGTCGGACACTACCGTCGGTTCACAGATCACCAAGGCCACGAACACGCAAAACCACGTCGAGCGCCGGGACTTCGTCGCCCTCGATCCGATCCAGGCCCAAATCAAGGATGAGTTCGCCGCAGCCCTAGGGCTTACGTATTCGATCCGGCGTAGCGAGCTCGAACCGCCGGCGGAATCCGGGTGCTCCGTTCGGGTAGCCGCGGTGGCGCTCGCCTGCGCCCATCCTAGCGCCGAGCTTGCCGTGCGGGCACGCGTCGCCGAGGACCTGTTGTGGGAGGACGGGCCCAAGGGTGCCTACCGGCTGCTCTTCGGCTCGAAGCCAAGCGCGATCCAGATCTGGCGTTCGGTACAGCTCCTGCGGTCTGTACTCGAATCCCTCCATGCGGGCCAGGCATCCAGGGAGGGCCGAGCCGCGGCGGTAGCCGAGCATGGCAACCTGCTCGTCGCGCACCTGGCGTTCCAGCGGATCGGCCGTGACGGTGTCGACGACCCCGACTTCGACTGGAGCGATGTCCTCGGTCAGGTGCCAGGGCTGGTCGACGTGGCATTGCAATGGCTCATCCATGCGGTGGACGAGATCATCGGCGTGAACAAGCTGATCGGTGCTACGTTCTCGAATCCTGAACGGGTCAGATCACTGGTTCAGTTCGCCTTGCGGAAGCTGGATGAAGGAGTTTCAGCGCCGGAGTTGCCGGATTCATACCGCGTCCTGCCCAAGCAGCGCACGCGCCGAGCCAGCAGTGTTCAGATCCTTGTAGACGCTCGCAAGATTAAGGACGGCACCACACTCAAATTCGGAGCCGACACCGCTCCGGAGCGGGCCGCACTGGCCGATTGGTTGTCGGCTGACCCGCGTCGGGAGACGGCCACGTGGGTGAACGACCGGACGAAGCCGCTGCTCTGGGCAGTGGACGGGAAACGTTACAGCCCCAGCGGGCTGGTCATGCGAATGTGGGCCTTGGCGGAGTGGGCTGAGGCTTCGGTCGCAGTTCAGGGCACCAAACGCTGGGCCGTGCCCGGCGAAGGAACTCTGGTGGAGATGGCAGAAGCGGTGCTGCGTGCGGGCGAGCTGTCTTTGGTCGGGGAGGAGTTGCTGTGACCAGGGTATACAAGGAGAAGCCGTTCGAGGATGCGATAGAGGCTGAGCTCCTGGCCGCCAGCTGGCATTCGAGCAATCCGGGCTCGTACTCAACGGAGCTGGGCCTTGACGGTGACGAACTGTGCACCTTCATCGGTGCCACGCAGCACAACGCGTTCGAGCGGCTGGTCGAGGCGTATGGCGACATCGGCTCGGCACAGATGGCTTTCAAGAAGCGGCTGGCGGGAGAGATCGACAAGCGCGGCGTGCTGGATGTGCTGCGCAACGGGGTCAAGGATCGGGGCGTCACGATCCAGCTCGTGTACTTCCGCCCAGGTCACACCCTCGCCGCTGGTGCGCTGGACGAGTACAACGCCAACCGGCTGACGGTGGTGCGCCAGTTGCGATACTCGGCGAAGACGCCGGAGAAGTCGCTGGACCTGGCGTTGTTCGTCAACGGCATCCCGGTGGCCACCGCCGAGCTGAAGAACCCGCTCACCGGCCAGACGGTCGAGGACGCGAAGGAGCAGTACCGCAAGGACCGTGACGCGAAGGAGCTGATCTTCGCCAAGCGGACCCTGGTGCACTTCGCCGTCGACCCGCACCTGGTGTTCCTGACGACCCGGCTGGCCGGGGAGCAGACCCGGTTCCTGCCGTTCAACATTGGCTCGCACGGTCCGGGCGTCTCCGGCGGGGCCGGCAACCCGCCCGCAAAAGAAGGCGGCTACCAGACCTCATACCTCTGGCGGCAGATCTGGCAGCGGGACGCCTGGCTGGAGCTGCTGCAGCGGTTCGTGCACGTGGAGAACCCGCGCGCCCGCAACGGCAAGGGCGGCTCCGCCGACCCGCACACCAGTCCTCTGATCTTCCCCCGCTTCCACCAGTGGCACGCCGTGCAGACCATGACGTCGCACGCGGCCCGGCACGGCGCGGGCACCAACTACCTGATCGAGCACTCGGCCGGCTCGGGCAAGTCGAACACCATCGCCTGGCTGGCACACCGGCTGTCCACCCTGCACACCCCGGAAGATCCGGCGGCGCTCGATGAGCAGGCGCGGCAGGCAGGTCTCCAGCCGAACACCCCGGTCTTCGACAAGGTCATCGTCATCACCGACCGGGTGGTGCTCGACCGCCAGCTCCAGGACACGATCTACCAGTTCGACCACGTCACCGGCGTGGTCCAGAAGATCGATGAGAACTCGCAGCAGCTCGCGGACGCGCTGGCCGGTTCGGCGGCCCGGATCGTCATCACGACGCTGCAGAAGTTCCCGTACGTGCTGGACAAGGTCTCCGCGCTGGGCGAGAAGCGCTACGCGGTCATCATCGACGAGGCGCACTCGTCGCAGTCGGGCGAGTCGGCCAACGCGCTGAAGAAGGCCCTGGGCCGGCACGGGTTCGACGACATGGACGACGACGGCGACCTGCTGACCGCGTCGGCGATGGCGCGCGGCCGCCACCCGAACCTGTCCTACTTCGCGTTCACCGCGACGCCGAAGTCGAAGACGCTGGAGCTGTTCGGCACCAGGGACCCGGAGACGGGCAACTGGCGGCCGTTCCACGTGTACTCGATGCGCCAGGCGATCGACGAGGGCTTCATCCTCGACGTGCTGCGCAACTACATCACGTACGAGGCCCGCTGGCGGCTCAGCAACGCCGCGGTGGAGGCGTCTGAGCAGGCCGACCCGGACGTCGACCCGCGCAAGGCCAAGGCGAAGCTGGTCCGGGCGGCCGAGCTGCACCCGTCGTCGCAGGACCAGCGGGCGCAGATCATCGTCGATCACTTCCAGAAGGAGGTCGCCCACCTGCTGGGCGGTCGGGCGAAGGCGATGGTGGTCACCCGCTCGCGTGAGCACGCCGTCAAGCTCTACCAGGCGATCCGGCGGTACGTCGAGAAGCTGGAGCTGACTGACTGCACACCGCTGGTCGCGTTCTCGGGCACCCTGAGCATCGACGGCATCGACTACACCGAGCCGAAGCTCAACGGCTTCGCCGAGGCGGCGCTGCCGGACCGGTTCGGGTACACGAAGATCGACGATCCGCAGGCGGTGGCCCGCAACCAGACCGAGTACCGGATCCTGGTCGTGGCGGAGAAGTACCAGACGGGATTCGACCAACCCCTGCTCACCGCGATGTACGTGGACAAGCCGCTGGCCGGCGTCGCGGCCGTGCAGACGCTCTCTCGGCTGAACCGCACCAACCGGTACAAGACGCAGGACGACGTGTTCGTGCTCGACTTCGCCAACGAGGCCGAGCACATCCAGGCCGCCTTCAAGCCCTACTTCGAGACCACGATCACCGAGCCGACCGACCCGAACCTGCTCTACGACAAGGAGCGGGAGGTCATGGACCACCAGCTCCTGGTGGCCTCCGAGATGCAGGCGTTCGTGGACGCGCTGCTGAAGGCCGAGCGGTCGTCTGTCACCGAGGCGCAGCTGCAGAAGGCGCACGCGCAGCTCTACCACTTCACGCAGCCGGCCGTGGACCGGTTCGTCGAGCTGGCCGGTCGCGAGCCGGAGCAGGCCGAGGAGTTCCGATCGGCGCTCTCGGACTATCTGCGCGCGTACAGCTTCCTGGCGCAGATCGCCGGCTACACCGACCCGGAGCTCGAGCGGCTCTATCTCTACGGCAGGCACCTGTCCAACCGGCTGCCGCGCCAGCCCGGCGCGGGCGTCGACATCGGCGACGCGACGCTGAGCCACCTGCGGATCGACCGGACCGGCAAGCACGATCTCAAGCTGGCCCCGGCCGGTGAGCACCTGATCGCGGGCTTCTCTGCCGACGGCGGGGTCGGCAAGGAGGTCGAGGAGGTGCCGCTGAGCGAGGTGATCGCCCAGCTCAACGAGCGCTTCGGGCTGGACCTCAGCACCTCGGACCAGATCCTGCTCGGCCAGCAGATCATCTCGCTGGTGGTGGACGAGAAGATGCAGGCCGTCGCGCTGCAGAACGACCTGGACAAATTCGGCCAGGTCGCCGACAAGCAGCTCGACCACGTCGTCGCGGAGAACCACGACAGCAACACCAACTTCGTCCGGCGCTACTTCGACAATCCGGAGTTCCAGGCCGCGATCAAGGCGGTGGCGCGCAAGCGGGCGTACGACCTGATCCGCAGCCCGGCCCGCGACGAGGCGCTGCGCCGCCTGCGGGCCGCCAGCAGCACGACCAACGAGACGGTCACGCCCTGACGAGCTGACGACGGCCGGGCGCACCGGCCGGACAGGGGAGAGCATGAGCGACGTGGCACCGACTGACGAATGGCTGCTGGCCGGACGTTACCGGGTCGACGCCCCGATCGGTTCCGGCGGCATGGGCGAGGTCTGGCGCGGCTACGACCAGCAGCTCGACCGCCGGATCGCGATCAAGCTCATGCACCGCGCGGCCCCCGTGTCGCTGCCCGCGGGCAGCCCCGAGGCGGCGGCCTGGGTCGAGGCCGCCGCCCTCGACCGGGAGCGGTTCCTGCGCGAGATCCGCACCACCGCGCGCCTGGACCACCAGGGCATCCCGACGGTGTACGACTTCGGTGCCGACCCCGGCACCGGCCGCACCTACCTGGTCATGCAGCTGCTCTACGGCCAGACGCTGTTCGACGCGATCCCGGAGGCGCTCGGCGAGCCGGTCTCCTGGAGCGCGGCCATCGCCGCCCAGATCGCCGCGACCCTCGTCGACGTGCACCGCGTCGACGTGGTGCACCGCGACATCAAGCCCAGCAACGTCATGCTCACCACCAGCGGCGTGGTCAAGCTGCTCGACTTCGGCGTCGCGGTGCTCCAGGGCGCCGCCGCGCTGCCCCGCCTCACCCAGGTCGGCAAGACCGTGGGCAGCCCGCCCTACATGTCACGGGAGCAGGCGCTGGGCAACCTGGTCGGGCCGCCGACCGACGTGTACGCCCTCGGCTGCGTGCTGCACGAGATGCTCACCGGACGGGTGCCGTTCGAGGCGACGCCGTCGCAGTCCTACCAGGACCACCACGTCAACACACCGGCCCGGTCCGTGCGCCTGCTGCGCGAGGACGTCCCGGCCGAGCTGGACAGCCTGCTGCTGGCGATGCTCGCCAAGCACGCCGCGGACCGGCCGGACGCCGAGACCGTCTACGAGACGCTGCTGCGTTTCGTCGCCCCGAAGACGGCCGGTGTGCCCGGCGAGCGCGACCCGCGCCGGCCGTTCGTGCGACCGTTCGCGCCCTCGCCGAAGGCAGCCCGGCCGAAGCAGGCGGCGACCGCCGTGGACAGGCGGCCGCCGCTCGACGTCGACGGTGCGTTGGCCGTGCGAGCGCGTATGCGTGATCTGCTCGAAGACGGCCGCGTGCAGCAGGCGATCGACCTGCTCGAGGACGCGTACGCCCGCGCGGGCCACCAGCCGGAGCTGGCGCTGGAGGTCGGCTTCGACCTGGCGGTGGCGCTGTACGACGCCGACGAGTACGGCCGGGCTGCCGGCGTGCTGGACGAGCTGCTGCCGGGGCTGGCCCGCCGCGACGGCGACGCCGACCCGGACGTGCAGTACCTGCGCCACGCGGCGGCCACCAGCAACGCCGAGATCGGCAACGTGGACACGGCGATCGGCTACTTCACCGACTTCCTCGCCCACGCCGACAGCGGTGATCCGCTGTACCGGGACGCGCTCTACAGCCGGGGCCTTCTGCTGCACGCCTCGGAACGGACAGCCGACGGGCTCGCCGATCTGCTGAGCGTGCGCCCGCTGCTCGCCGCCGAGTTCGGCAGCGAGTCCATCACCGTCCAGAAGCTGGACCAGCGTATCGAGCTGATGAAGGCCCGGAACTGAACTCGGGTGGATCCGCTGTCGACTTGTCGTCGGAGCCGCGTCAGCGGCTCCCAACCCTAGAATCCCCTCCGCCGATCGATGAGAGAGAGCCTGCGTGACATTGTCAGAAGTTGGGCCCACCGGAACCTCAGCGGCCCCGACCGACGAGCCGACGGTCAGCCTGGTCGAGATCAGGCCGGGAGTGGCCGTGCTCTTCGCGGACGCGGCACCCGACGACCTCGACCTGGTCCCCTTCGCGATGGTGAGTCCTCAGACAAGCCAGCGCCTGACCGACAAGCTCGCGATGGCGTCGGGCATCGGCAATCTGGCGGCTCAGGGTGCACAGGGTGCGATGACCGTGCAGGGGCTGGTGCGTTTGGCGCCCGAGACCTTGCAGATGCTCAAGACGGCGCAGCCGATGACGTCGGGCGGCTGGAACCTCGGCACGCTCGCGCGCAACGGAAAGTTCGCCCACTCCGTGCGCTGGGCGCCGGCGACCGGGGCGCAGACCGCGGGCCTGCTCGCCGCCCTCGGCCCGGCCGCCGCGCTGCTGGCGCTGCAGGTGCAGCTGGCCTCGATCTCACGCCGCATCGACGAGAACATCGAGCTCACCCGCGATGTGCTCCGGGCGCTGCACGAGGACCAGTGGGCGACTCTGCTCGGTCTGCACGAGACGACGATGCGTGCGGTGCGTGAGGCCCAGGCGGTGGGCGCTGTCAACGACCACGTCTTCGCCTCCATTGCGACGAGGGAGGCAGACCTGCGCAAGCAGCGCCACCTCTTCATGTCGCTCGTCCGCGGGCACGTCAAGGAACTCGATGCCAACGGGCAGAGCCGTCGCGCCTACATTCAGAAGAACATCGAGCAGATGATCGCCGACGCGCACGGCATGCTCATGGCGGAGTGGTCCTGGTATCGCGCCCAGGTGTTGCGCGCCGCTCACATCAGCCGCGACGAGGCGAACGCCCTCGAGAACGAACGACTGCTCGCTGAAGTGGTCACCGAGGCGGAGCGCGAACACACCCAAGCCATGGACGACGTGGCGGCACTCCTCGCCGACCTTGAGCGCCAGTGCCGTCTGATGGCCGAGTTGCCGGAAGAGCGCAGCCTGCCGTTCACCACCAAGCGCCGGAACATCCGCGACGCCGTCGCCATGGCCGAGGCGCTCGCCGAGCGGGTGGCTGAGCTCCGCAACGTCGCTCACACTCGGCGCGCTCCGCTTGATCCGCCTCTCGCGGTGTTCAATGAGTCCGTGCCGGAGGATGTGCTGCGGATCCTCCGCTGGACCGTGCCCGATGAGGAGCCCCTGCTGGCCATCGCCGACGTCAATCTCGACCGCCTCGTCGCCGACAACGCGTACCTCGGCGTGACCCCCGAACGCTTCTTCATCTCCGCGCAGAGCACGCTGCGCAAACAGGGGACGATCGATCGTGAGTTCCCCCTCTCGGACATTCGCTACGTGCGGTTCCGTGAACGCGACAAGCGTGGCCCGGTCCTCGACGTCATCACCACCGAAGAGAACATCAGGCTCACCTTCGACGACTGGGCCGGCAAGGGGCAGGGGCTCGACGACGCCAGCCGGATCGGCAATCTCCTTGCCGCAGCGATGAACCTCCCCGAAAGCGAGCAGCGCACCGACCCGCTGCTGGGCGGCGAGCCCTCGACGGGACTTGCGATCACCCGGCAACCAGACCGCGAACGAGAGCGGCCCGGTTCGGGTCTGAGCTAGACGAGGACGCAGGGCTGACAAGATCGACGCCTGCAGTTTCGGGGAATCTGCGCGGTTGAACGCGGCCGAAACCCCGGTTTCCCCGAAACTGCAGCCGCACCCGGCGGCGCGGTGCGCAGGCGGGTCAGACCAGGGTGACGCGGTGAATGTCGGTGCGGGCGACCGCCGCGTCGCGCTCGGCGGCCAGGGCGGTGCGCCGCGGGTCGGCCATGTACGCGTCCAGTGAGGCCTGCGACGGCACTGAGATCAGCTGAATCTCCGCGGGCGCGCCGTCCGCGCCGTCCGTGCGCGCCCGCTGCAGCAGCGTGCAGCCGTGGTCGTCGAAAAGCGCGAGGACCTTGTCCTCGTACGCCGCGAGAGCAGCCTCGGCCCCCGGCCGTGCCCACAGCAGCACGCACAGGCTGATCGTCATGGCATCCCCCGACCTGATCGAAGCTCCATCCACGCCGTTCTAACAGCACGGACGGACCTTCGATCAAACGGGTCCGGCATGTCCGATGTCAGAAAGGTTTCGTAACGGTGCAGACACGACATCTTGTCGTCACCGGACTCGGTCTGTATAACGTTATAGAGCGAAGGCCGTTGATCGCAATCGCCGGAACGATTGCGCCGCAACATTTTCGGCGGTCCCGTTCGCGCAGTAAGAATGCCCTCCTTTATTGACGTACGTCAATAACACCGCAGAAGGAGAGTTCCCTCATGTTCCGCACCCGATCACTGACCATCGCCGCGACCCTCGTCCTCGGCGGCGCGTTCCTCAGCGCCTGCACCAAGGGCGAGGAGACCGGCACCCCCACGGACGGCGGCAGCGCCGGCGCGCAGGTGGTGGCCTCGGCCAGCCCCGGCGGCGAAGGCTGCACGCTGCAGTCGTACGGCGGCACGAAGATCGACCTCAAGGACGCCATCGTCGGCTTCTCCCAGTCGGAGAAGGAGGCGAACCCGTTCCGCATCGCCGAGACCCAGTCCATCAGGGACGAGGCCGCGAAGCTCGGCGTCAAGAAGCTGCTCGTCACCAACGCGCAGTCGCAGCTGTCCAAGCAGGTCAGCGACATCCAGGACATGCTCGCCCAGGGCGCGCAGTTCCTGATCATCGCGCCGCTCAACTCCGACGGCCTGGAGCCCGCGCTCAAGGCGGCCGCGGACAAGAAGGTCCCGGTGCTCACCATCGACCGCAAGGTCAACGCGACCGCGTGCAAGGACTACGTCGCGTTCCTCGGCTCGAACTTCGTCGAGCAGGGCAAGCGCGCCGCTGACGCGATGGTCAAGGCGACCGGCGGCAAGGGCAAGGTGGCCATCCTGCTCGGCTCGTCGGGCAACAACGTGACCACCGACCGCACCAACGGCTTCGTCGACCAGATCAAGGCGACGGCGCCCGGCATCGAGATCGTGGCCCAGCAGACCGGCGAGTTCGCCCGGGACAAGGGCCAGCAGGTGACCGAGCAGCTGCTGCTGAGCAACCCGGGCATCACCGCGATCTACGCCGAGAACGACGAGATGGCGCTGGGCGCGGTCACCGCGATCAAGGGCGCCGGCAAGAAGCCCGGCGTCGACATCAAGATCGTGTCGATCGACGGCACCGCCAACGCGGTGAAGGCCATCGTCGCCGGTGAGATCAACGCCGTGATCGAGTCCAACCCGCGCTTCGGCCCGCTGGCGTTCGCCACCGCGCAGAAGTTCCTGGGCGGCGAGTCCATCCCCGCCAACGTCATCATCTCCGACCGCGAGTACGACTCCGCCAACGCGGCGGCGTCCCTGAGCAGCGCCTACTGACGCTGCATCGATGCCGGAAGTGCGCCTGCCGAACGCCGCGGCAGGCGCACTTCCCACGATCGGGACGCGAAAGGAGAGCACCCGATGACCGAACCCGTGCTGGACGTACGCGGGGTCAGCAAGAGATTCCCGGGCGTGCTCGCGCTGGACGACGTGTCGCTGACCGTCGCCCCCGGCGAGGTGCACGCCCTCGTCGGCGAGAACGGCGCCGGCAAGTCCACCCTCATCAAGATCCTCACCGGGGTGTACCGGCCCGACGCCGGGCAGGTGCACTACCTCGGGCAGCCCGTCGGCTTCGGCCGCCCGCTGGACGCGCAGGCGGCCGGGATCTCCACCATCTACCAGGAGGTCAACCTCGTCCCGCTGATGAGCGTCGCCCGCAACCTGTTCCTCGGCCGCGAGCCGCGCGGCCGGTTCGGGCTGATCGACACGGCGCGGATGAACCGCGAGGCGGGCGAGGTGCTGGCCCGCTTCGGCATCACGGTCGACCCGCGGCTGCCGCTGCACTCGCTGGGCCTCGGGGCGCAGCAGATGGTCGCGCTGGCCCGCGCGGTCGCGGTCGACGCCAAGGTCGTCATCATGGACGAGCCGACCTCGTCGCTGGAGCCCCGCGAGGTGGAAACCCTCTTCCGGGTGGTACGCGAGCTGAGCGGGCGGGGCATCGCGATCATCTACGTCAGCCACCGGCTCGACGAGCTCTACCAGCTCTGCGACCGGGTCACCGTGCTGCGCGACGGCCGCCGGGTGCACGCTGGCGAGCTGGCGCGGCTCGACCGGCTGAGCCTGATCTCGCTGATGCTCGGCCGCGACGTGGCCGACGTACGCCGTCACGGGCTGACCGGCTTCTCCGCGCACGACGCGGGCGACGTCCAGCCGATCCTGCGGGTGCGCGACCTGACCGTGCGGCACCAGCTGCACGGCGTCTCCTTCGACGTGCGCCCCGGCGAGGTCACCGGGCTGGGCGGGCTGCTCGGCTCGGGCCGGTCCGAGACCGCGAAGGCGGTGGTCGGGGCGCTGGGCGCGGACGGCGGCACGGTCGACATGTCCGGGCGGCGGCTCAAGCGCCGCACCCCCGCGGGCGCGATCCGGGCCGGGATGGCGATGCTGCCCGAGGACCGCAAGGCCGAGGGCATCATCCCGGACCTGAGCGTGCGCGAGAACATCGTGCTCGCCGCGCTGCCCCGGCTGTCCCGCTGCGGCGTGGTCTCCCGGGCGCGGCAGGACCGGGTCGTGGAGACGTTCATGAAGCGGCTGCGCATCAAGGCCGCCAGCCCCGAGCAGAAGGTGTCCGAGCTGTCCGGCGGCAACCAGCAGAAGGTGCTGCTGGCCCGCTGGCTGTGCCTCAACCCGCGGCTGCTGCTGCTCGACGAGCCCACCCGCGGCATCGACGTGGGCGCCAAGGCCGAGGTGCAGGCGCTCATCGACGAGCTGGCCGCCGAGGGCCTGGCCGTCGTGCTGATCTCCTCCGATCTGGAGGAGCTGGTCGAGGGCGCGGACCGGATCGTGGTGCTGCGCGCCGGCGCCGTCGTCGGCGAGCTGGCCGGCGACGACGTCACCGAGGACAACATCATGGCCGCGCTGGCACAGGAGGCAGCCCATGACTGACACGACAGCGGTCCCGGCCGCCTCCTTCGACCGCGCCCGGCCGGCCCGCTGGGCCCAGGACTACGGGGTGTACGCGGCCGTCGCCGCGCTGGTGCTGTTCAACATCGCGTTCACCGACAACTTCCTGCAGACCGCGACCCTGCGCACGCAGCTGGTGCAGGTCGCGCCCGTGGTCATCGCGGCGCTGGGCATGGCGATGGTCATCGGCAGCGAGGGCGTCGACCTGTCCGTCGGCTCGGTGATGGCGCTGGCCGCGGCGGTGCTGCCGCTCTACATCGGATACGGGCTCTGGCCCGCGGTGCTCGTCGCGCTGCTGGTCGGGGCGCTGGTGGGGGTGGTCAACGGCACCCTGGTCGCCGTGGTCGGGCTGCAGCCGATCGTGGCCACGCTGGCGCTGCTGGTCGGCGGCCGGGGCCTGGCCCTGGTGTTCGCCGACGGGCAGCTCAAGGGCATCACCAACCCGACCCTGCTGGAGCTGGGCACCGGCGAGCTGCTGAGCGTGCCGTACACGGTGCTCATCGCCGGGGTGCTCGCGCTGGTCATCGGGTTCGTGGTGCGGGGCACCGTCTACGGGCGGCAGCTGGTCGCGGTCGGCGGCAACCGGGCGGCGAGCGCGCTGGCCGGGCTGCCCGTCAAGCGGGTGCTGATCGGCACGTACGCGCTGTGCGCGGTGCTCGCCGCGCTGGCCGGGGTGCTGGCCACGGCCCGGCTCGGCGCCAGCGACCCGTCCGCGATCGGCAACCTGATGGAGCTGTCGGCGATCACCGCCGTGGTGGTCGGCGGCACCCCGCTCACCGGCGGCCGCATCCGGGTGCTCGGCACGGTCGCCGGGGCGCTGCTGATGCAGCTGGTGCGCGCCACGCTGATCAACCACGACCTGCCCGACTCGTCGGCGCAGATGATCCAGGCGGCCATCATCCTGGCCGCGGTCTACCTCGCACGGGAACGGCGTACCCGATGACCCAGATCCTCACCACTCCCGCGGCGTCGGCGCACCCGGCGCCGGTCGAGCGCGAGCTGCGCCGGGAGCGCCTGGCCGGGCTCGCCCAGCGCCACGGCGCACCGGCCGTGCTGGTCCTGGCGGTGCTGGTCGCGTCGGTGCTGTTCCCGGCGTTCCCGACCGCGGAGAACGCCAACGGCATCGCGATCCAGTCGTCGTTCCTGGCGATCGTCGCGCTGGGCATGACGTTCGTGATCATCACGGGCGGCATCGACCTGTCCGTCGGGTCGGTGTTCGCCCTCGGCGGCGTGCTCGCCGCGTACGCCTCGCAGTGGGGGCCGGTGCCCGCGCTGCTGCTGCCGCTGGCCGTGTGCGGCGCGATCGGCCTGCTGCAGGGCGTGCTGATCGCGAAGACGGGCATGGCGCCGTTCATCGTCACCCTCGCCGGGCTGCTCGGGGCGCGCGGCCTGCTGCTCGCCGTCACCGACGAGGGCGCGACGACGTACCTGGTGCCCAAGGACTCGGCGTTCCTGGAGTTCGGGCAGGGCACGTTCCTCGGCATCGGGTATCCGGTGTACCTGGCCGTGCTGCTGTTCGGGCTCGGGGCGGTGCTGCTCCAGCGGACACGTTACGGTCAGGCCGTGTTCGCGGTCGGCGGGAGCCCGGACGCGGCGGCGCTGATGGGGCTGCCGGTGGCCCGGATCAGGGTGCTGACGTACCTGCTCAGCGGGTTGCTGGCCGGGTTCGCCGGGGTGCTGAACGCCTCGCGGCTGTCCTCGGGGGTGACCATCCTCGGCGTCGGCATGGAGCTGGACGCCATCGCCGCGGTGGTCATCGGCGGCACGCTGCTGGTCGGCGGCGCGGGCTCGATCAGCGGCACGCTGTGCGGGGTGCTGCTGCTCGGCGTGATCCAGAACGTGATCAACCAGATCGGCACGCTGAACTCGTCATACCAGTCCGTGGTCAGCGGCCTGTTCCTGATCCTCGTCGTGGTCGTGCAGACCTTCCTGGGCAGGAGGCGGCGAAGGCCGCGTTGACGTGGCGGCCCCGGCAGTGGTGACAATGAGCAGTGAGTGGAGGAACCCCGCCCATGGCGGTCAGTCTCAAGGACATCGCCAGGCGGGCGGGCGTGTCGCAGGCGACGGTGTCCAACGTCGTCAACGGCTATCGGCCCGTCGGCGAGGCCACCAGGGCCAAGGTCCAGCAGGCCATCGACGAGCTGGGCTACACCCCCAACCTCAGTGCGCGGCACCTGCGCCGGGGCCGCACCGGCATCATCGCGCTGGCCATCCCGGAGCTGAACAACCCGTACTTCGCCGAGCTGGCCGACGCGGCGATCCGCACCGCCACCCGGCGCGGCTACACGCTGCTGCTCGACTACACCGACGGCGACCGGGACAAGGAGCTGCTGGTCGCCGACGGGTTCCGCTCGCAGATCATCGACGGCCTCATCCTGTCCGCGGTGCACCTGGACCGGGCGGACATCATGACCCGCACCAGCGAGACCCCGATGGTGCTGGTCGGCGAGGCGATCTACGGCGCGCCGTACGACCACATCGTCATCGACAACCTCGCGGCCAGCCACGCGGCGGTCCGGCACCTGGTGGCGCTGGGCCGCCGCCGGATCGCGTTCATCGGCGCGCACATCGAGGCCAACCGCGCGCCGTCGCTGCTGCGCCTGCGCGGCTACACCGAGGCGCTGTCGGCGGCCGGGCTGCCGTTCGACCCCGAGCTGACGGTCACCACCAGCGGCTTCCGCCGGGGCGACGGCGCGGCGGGCATGCGGGAGCTGCTGCGCCTGCCGCAGCCGCCCGACGCGGTGTTCGCGTTCAACGACCTCATCGCGCTCGGCGCGATCCGCGCCCTGTACGAGCATGGGCTGCGGGTCCCCGAGGACGTCGCGGTGATCGGCATCGACGACGTGGAGGAGGGCCGGTTCAGCATCCCGACCCTCACCACGATCTCGCCGGACAAGGAGATGATCGGCCGGCTGGCGGTGGAGAAGCTGCTCGACCGCGTCGAGGGCCGCCCCACCGACCCGCCCACCGAACTCCAGCCCCCGTTCCGCCTGGTCATCCGCGAATCCGCCCCCGCCGCCTGATCCTCGCCAGAGCCGGCCACGAGCGCCGTGAGCCGCTTCGGTGGACATGTCGGTGCGCGCTTCACAACTTCTGGGTTGTGGCTACAACCCAGAAGTTGTGGTCTACGCACCGGCTTACCGCCCTCTGGGTCGTCGCGGGCGTGCCCGGACGGCGACCAGGCGCCTCGGGCGAGGCGACTTGTGAGATGCCACCGCAACCCAGAAGTCGCCTCGCGCGGCACGGCAGTCGTCGAGCGAGGGCGTCACAAGGCCGTGGGCGGGTTCGGGACTGCCGCGGCCCAGTCCTCGACCGGGATCGGCAGCGCGCCGGCGTAGCAGTCGGTGAGGTAGCAGCGGCGGTGCAGGCCGGGGTGGTGCAGGTCGAGGATCTCGCGGCGGGCGGCCCAGGCCTCGGCGGTGCGCCCGGCCTCGGACAGGTTGCGCTGCAGGGCGTCGAGCGCCCAGATCAGAATGTCGGTGGCGTGGTGGTCCAGGACGGGATCGATCAAGCGGGCGGTCGCGACGGCCTCCTCCGACAGCCGGAGCCGGACCGGCAGCTCAAGCCCGGTCCGGGTCCGGCGGATGAGCGCCTGGGCCAGGTGCCCCCGGTAGCCGGGGTTCCGGGCGGCCAGCGTCTGGCACGCCCACACCTCGGTGGCGGGGTCCGGGCGGGCGGACGAGAGCAGAACGGTACGCGCGATGAGCTCGATCTCGTGCAACATGCCTCCGTGGCTCGGTGGACAGAGCGCGGCGCCCGCCGAACAACGGGCGGGCGCCGACACGAAGGGGAACATTAGGGGGCATCAGCCGCAGGTCGCGACGGTCGAACAGCCGAGTGATCAAGCCGCGGAATTCGCTTATGCTGGTGTCGTCTTAGCCTGCGGTCGTTTTTCGGGAATCGGCGTTGCGGCGGCCACCTGTGCCCACGTAGGGTCCTCACCTCGTGAGCAAGGTCATCGACAGGATCGTCCCGGAACGGTTCGGCAGAAGTTTCCGGTGGTTGCTGGCCTCGTCCTGGACCACCAACCTCGGCGACGGCATCGCGCTGGCCGCCGGGCCCCTGCTCGTCGCCTCGCTGACCGACGACGCGTTTCTCATCTCCCTGGCCGCTCTGTTCGGCTGGGCCCCGGCGCTGCTGTTCGGCCTGTACGCGGGCGTGCTCTCGGACCGCCACGACCGGCGCCGCATCGTGCTCGCCGCCAACACCGTGCGCGTCGCCGTGCTCGCCGTGCTGATCACCACCGTCGCCACCGGCACCCTGTCGGCCCCCGGGGCGCTGCTCGCCCTCGGCCTGCTCGCCACCACCGAGGTGTTCGCCGACAACACCACCGCCACGCTCACCCCGATGCTGGTGCCGCGCGACGACCTCGCCCTGGCCAACTCCCGGCTGCAGACCGGGTTCATCACGTTCAACCAGCTCGCCGGGCCGCCCATCGGCGCCGCCCTGTTCGCGGCCGGCAGCACCTGGCCGTTCCTCACCGAGATCGTCCTGGACGTGGCCGGGCTGCTGCTCGTCTCCCGGATCGTGCTGCCCGCGCACGGCCGCGCGGCGGGTGCGCCGGTGCGCGGCGTGTGGCAGGACGTCGTCGAGGGCTACCGGTGGACGGTGCGGCACCCCGCGGTGCGTACCCTCATGCTGATCATCCTGATCTTCAACGTGACGTTCGGGGCGGCCTGGTCCGTGCTCGTGCTCTACGCCCAGGACCGGCTCGGCCTCGGCTCCGTCGGGTTCGGCCTGCTCACCACGATCTCCGCGATCGGCGGTCTGCTCGGCACCAGCATGTACGGGTGGCTCACCCAGCGGGTCAGCCTCGGCAACCTGATGCGGGCCGGCCTGATCCTGGAGACGATCACCCACCTCGGTCTGGCCGTCACCCGGTCCGGCTGGGTCGCCTCGGTCATCTTCTTCCTGTTCGGCGCGCACGCGTTCATCTGGGGCACCACCTCGATGACCGTCCGGCAGCGCGCCGTCCCGCACCACCTGCAGGGCCGCGTCGGCAGCCTCAACACCATCTGCGTGTACGGCGGCCTCGTGGTGGGCGCCCCGATCGGCGGCGCGCTCGCCGCGGCGTACGGGGTGACCGCGCCGTTCTGGTTCGCGTTCGGCGGCTCGCTCGTGTTCGTCGTCCTGCTGTGGCGCGAGATGACCCACATCGCCCACGCCGACGAACAGCCACAGCCCTCCGTCGCGTAGCACTCAATCCGCTAGACCCGGCGGTTGGCAGAACCCGCACAGGTGGATGTCGCGCGTCGCGACCGTGGCGTCTGCCCACGCTTCGATGTCCTCAAGCCGCTCCGCGCAGGTCTTGCCGTAGGTGCGAGTCCAGTTGGACCCGCGACTGCTGCGCAGCCGGACACAATCGGCCCGATGGAGTACGACGTAGGACGCCTTCGGGATCGGGTCGTGGTTGACGACGAAGCCGTCAGGGTGGGAATCACGCCAGCGTTCGAAAGCGGCGTCCTCGTCGTGGAACGTTCTCGCCATGAGGGGCACATTAAGCCGCGTCACGTGACTGGCGCGATGGGCTTTCGAGTCGTAGCTGTGTGACAGCCGGCGATGCCCTCCGGCCATGAGTTCGTGTGATGCGCCTTGGCGACCGGATCAGCGGCGGCCCGCGCGGAGGTGCTCAACGGCGGTTCGTGCTGCTGTGCCGATCACGGCGTCGGCGCGGGGAAGGGTGAGCGCAGTGGAGGCGCTGCGCGTGAACACGGCGACCGCGTAGCGCCCGCCGTCGGGGTACTCCACCACCCCGATCTCATTGCGCACCGTGGGCAGGGTGCCGGTCTTGCCGGAGACGCGTACGTCGTCGAACGGGAAGCCGGAGGCGAGCCGGTGCGGCCACACCTGCAGCGCGAGCAGCCGGCGCACCGCGGCGCAGGAGCGCGGCGTGGCCACCTCGTCGCGCCACAGCCCGGCCAGCAGCGTCGTGCAGTCGCGTGCCGTGGTCCGGTTCGACCCGGCCACGTCGAGGGTGGCCAGCCGGGACAGCGCAGCCGGGTCGGTGAGCAGCGCGGCGAGCCGCGCCGGGTCGGCGGTGCCGAGCGAGGCGGCGGTGCGCGACGCGACGTCGCGGCACACCTCGATCACGGCCGTGCGGGCCATCCCGGCGGCGGCGACCGCCTCGGCGACGGCGGGCAGGCCGAGGTGGTCGGCGAGCGCGTCGGCGGCCGCGTTGTCGGAGACGCTGATCGCCAGGTGGGCGAGGTCGCGCAGGGACATGTCGACCGGGTCGGCCATCGCGCCGATCCCGGTCGGGCCGCCGGTGCGGACACCCGGCTCGACCGTGACGCGTCGCGCCGGGTCGACGAGCCCGGCGTCGGCGGCCCGGTACAGGGCGAGCACCAGGGGGACCTTGAAGACGCTGGCCATGAGCACGGTGGTGTCGGCGCCCACGCCGACCTCGCGGCCGGTGCCGAGGTCGGTCGCGTGCAGCCAGCCCGTGACGCCCGCGTCGGCGAACAGCGCGCTGATCCGGTCGCGGACGTCGTCACTCATCGCGGGCTCCGTACGGCGGGGCGAGGAATTCGGAGGAGGGCCGGGTCTGTGGCAGGGGCCGCGCGGCGGGGGCCGGGCCGGGGCCGAGCACCGCCGCGACGGTGCGCGCGAACACGGCTGCGTCGGGGTGTGGGCGTTCGTGGGGCCAGGCGACCGCGACGCGTTCGGCCAGCGGCTGCCCGGCCAGTGGCCGCCAGGCCACGTCGGGGTGGTGCGGGCCCGCGCCGGTGTCGAACGCGACGGCGGTGCCGGTCAGGACCAGGCCGATGGTGAAGCTGCGGCCGTCGGCCTGGTGCACGGCGGGCGGCCGGTAGCCGTGCCGGTCGCAGGTGTCGAGGATGTCGTCGAACCGGGCGGGCGCCGCCGCCCGCGGGAAGGTGACCAGGTCGTACGGGCCGAGGTCGGACAGCAGCAGCTCGGGGCGGCCGGCGAGCGGCCCGCCCGCGGCGACGAGGACGCCCAGCGGGCGGTGCACGACCGGGCCGAGTGTCAGGTTCGCCAGGTCGCAGGGCAGTTGCAGGACGCCGACGTCGAGCTGCCGCCGGGCCAGGGCCTGCTGCTGCGCGGCGGTCGGGATCTCGCGGAGTTCGAGCACCGTGCGCGGGCGGCGCTGCCGGAATCCGCCGAGCACGGCGGCCACGGTGGCCCCCTCCAGCTCGGGCGGTAGCGCGGCGCGCAGCACCGCGGCGCTCGCGGTGGCGACCTGTTCGGCCAGGGTGAGCACGGCATCGGCGCGCAGCAGCAGCTCGCGGGCCTGGGGTAGCAGCACGCGGCCCGCCTCGGTGAGAGTGGTCTCGCGCGGTGAGCGGTCGAACAGGCGCACCCCGAGCTCGCGTTCCAGGCGCTGGATGCGCTGCGACAGCGGCGGCTGGGACATGTGCAGGCGGCGGGCGGCGCGGCCGAAGTGGAGCTCCTCGGCCACCGCGACGAAGTATCGCAGGTGCTGCACGAGGTCCACGGGCTGCGACGATACCGGATCCGATATCGGGCTTGCGCGGTATTGATGTTGGACCGGGCGGTGACCGGCGCGGTTGGCTGCTTTCAGGTGATCTCAACCGGAAGGAAACCACCGTCCCATGTGTCAGAACTGTGCCACCGCATCCGCTGTCCCGCGTCGTGACCTGCTGCGCCGTGCCGTGCTCGGGGGCGCGGCCGCCGGGGTCGCCGCCGTGGGCCTGTCCCCGGCCGCCGCGGGGGCGGCCGCACCGGCCCCGGCGCCCGCGAGGATCGGCTCCGGGCGGGCCGCCGGGGTGTCGATGCGCTGGCTGGGCGTCGCCGGCTGGGAGATCGCGTTCGACGGCCGGGTGCTCTACTTCGACCCGTACCTCAGCCGCTTCGACTACCGCCTGCCCGGCGGGCCGCTCGCGGTCGACCCGGCGGTGGCCGACCGTCTGCTGGCCACGGGGCGGCTGGCCGGGCCGCCGGAGCTGATCATGATCAGCCACGGGCACTGGGACCACCTGGCCGACGTGCCGTCGCTGCTGTCCCGGCCGGACTGGGCGGGCAGCACGATCCGCACCATCGGCACCGAGACGCATCGGCACCTCATGACCGCGATGGGTATGACCGACGCGCAGCGCAAGAACAACATCGTCGCCACCGGCGGCGAGGACCTGGAGTTCGGTGGCGGGGCGTACCGGGTGCAGGTGATCCGCAGCCTGCACAGCCAGTCGCTCGGGTACGGCTTCTTCGCGCCCGGCACCCGGGTCGCCCCGCCGCCCGCCCCGGCGAGCATCAGCGACCTCGTCGAGGGCGGCACGCTGGCGTACCAGGTGACCGTGCGCGACCGGCTGCGGATCCTGATGTTCGGCGGGACCAACTTCGTCGAGCGGGAGCTGACCGGGTTGCGGCCGGATGTGGTCGCGGTGTCCATGACGGACAGCAGCTCGCTGCACCGCTACCTGGAGCGGCTGCTCACCGTGCTGGGCGGCCCGCGCTACGTGATCCCGGTGCACCACGACGACATGGTCACCGGCTTCGACGACCCGGACCTGCGCGACACCGTCGACACGGGTGCGGTGCGGCGGGTGAAGGACGCGGTGCGTGCGCTCGGGCTGCGCACCGAGGTGATCGAGGCGGAACACCTGCGCCCGCTGCTGTTCTGACCGGCCGGGGGACGCCGCTGTGGCGTCCCCCGTCACGCTCCGTTTCGCCGTTGTCGCCCGGACGCTCTAATGTGTCCACATGGCCACCGAGGTACGTGCCGATCCGACCGAGCTGACCCGGCTCGCCGCGACGTTCCTGAAGGCGTCGCAGCGGCTCGGCGACGCGCTGCGGGCAGCGCAGGCTTCGGTCACCCCACCGGTGACCGACTACGGCGACACCTCCGGCGCCGCGCCGCTGCACCAGGCCGAGGACGGCGCGGTCGAGCCTGCCGGGCTGGCCGTGGGCCGCCTGGTCGAGGTGCTGGAGGGCGACGTGGACCGGCTCTACCGGATCGCGTTCGCGTACGAGCAGGCCGATCTGCACGCGATGGACGACATCGAGCGGCGCCGAGGAGGTCACCGCCCGTGATTCCCGAGGACCCGCCCGCGCCGGCCCCGGCGCCGATCAACTACGTCAACGTGTGGACCATCGCGGCCAACCCGGCGGGGCTGGAGAGCGCCGCGCGCGCCTGGCGCACGTACGCGACCGAGGCCGAGGGCACCGCCGACGACGTCGACGGTCCGGCCAAGGCCGTGTACGACGGCAGGTGGGCCGGGCCCACCGCCGACGAGTTCGAGCAGCACCGGCGCACGCTCTCGGCCGACCTGCGGGAGACCGCCGACATCGCCCGGCGGCAGGCCGACCAGCTGGAGAAGGCCGCCGCGGCGCTGCGCGCGGGCCAGCACACCCTCGACGACGCGCTCGCGCAGCTGTCCGGCAAGGTCAGCGCGCAGCTGTCGGGCGACCGGTCCACGGTCACCTTCCACCCGAAGGACGACGCCCAGGCCCAGCTCGTGCACGACGGCGCGGCGCACGCGAGCAAGCTGCGCAAGGACATCGACGACGAGCTGCTGCCGTACGAGACGGCGCTGAACAAGCTGCGCCCCGAGTGGGAGGCGATCGCCACCGCCTGGGCGGGCACCGCGAACGGGATGGACCCGTTCACCATGCCACCCGAGGCCACCGGCCCGTACGTGCTCTACGACGGCAACACCGCGATCGTGAACACGGGCACCGGCGACGACAAGGTGAAGATCAGCGTCGACCCCACGACGGGCGAGCAGATCGTCGAGGTCAACGGCATTCCGTACCGGTTCCCGCCGGGCGCGGACGTGGTGGTGCGCACCGGTGAGGGCAACGACGAGGTGGCCGTCGCGCCGGGCACGAAGCTGAAGCTCACGCTGCTCGGCGGCACCGGCGACGACACCATCAACGGCGGCGACGGTGACGAGACGATCCTCGGCCACACCGGCGCCGACCGCATCCACGCCGGTGCGGGCAACGACCGGGCCTCCGGCGGCGCCGGCCGCGACTACCTCGACGGCTACCGCGGCGACGACACGCTGACCGGCGGCGAGGGCGACGACGTCATGTACGGCCTGTCCGGCGACGACAAGCTCAGCGGCGGCGCGGGCCGCGACTACCTGGAGGGCGCGACCGGCCGCGACGTCGTCGACGGCGGCGCGGACGACGACATCGTCTCCGGCGGCCGCGACGACGACGTGCTGCGCGGTGGCGGCGGCGCGGACAAGCTCTACGCCGGGCACGGCAACGACGTCATCGGGGCCGGGACCGGCACCGACACCGTGTACGCGGAGAGCGGTGACCGCCGCAGCGGGGCCGAGCAGGTGGTCACCGTCGAGATCAAGGACCTGGGTCAGGACATCCGCATCGAGGGCTCCGACGAGTTCAAGGAGCGGGTGCAGGCCGACCTCGACATGCTGCGCTCCTCGCCCCGCGGCCAGGAGATGCTGGCCGCGATGGACGAGATCCACGCGGGCAGCGACGGCGGCGACGACAACTCGCTGACCATCAAGGAGACCAGCGGCGGCAACACTGCCGCGTCCGAGTCGTGGCGCGGCGGCTTCCTGTGGACCGGCGAGCGGGAGAAGTACACCGTCGAGTACAACCCGGACAAGCTGGAGGCGCGCGACGAGCGCCCGCCGATCTCGGGGCTGTTCCACGAGTTCGCGCACGTCTACGACTTCGGCAACGACACGTCCGCCCCCGGCACCTACCGCGGCCCGGACAACCCCGGGGTGCCCAACGACGAGCGCGAGGCCGTCGGCCTGCCGGTCGACCTGGACGAGGACGGCACTCCCGACGGTCCCTACGCCGAGCACCCCGAAGGCGTCACCGAGAACGCGCTGCGCGAGGAGATGGGCTGGCCGGACAGGACGGTCTACTGATGCGGCGGCTGGTCCTCGCCGCCGCGGTCCTGCTTGCGGCGGCCACGGCGGGCTGCGCCGAAGCGGCGCGGGAGCCGGTGAGCGCCGCGCCCACCGGAGCGCCGCCGGACGCCGAGTTCTCCGCGTCGGTGACGCAGGAGGACGAGGTGCTGCACATCCGCTACCGGCTGGTCAACAAGGGCAGCGGAGGTGTGTACGTGCTCAACGGCGTGCCGTTGCAGGAGCAGACGCTGTCCGTGCAGCCCGCCTCCGACGCCGTCTACGTGACGGGGCGGGGCGGGCACATCGCCGAGATCGCCAAGCGCGCCTTCGACATGCCCGACACCGGCAAGAAGGCCTGGGAGGCGCCGTACCGGGTGGCCGGACACCTGGTCGCGCCGGGTGAGGCGTTCTCGGAGGAGGTCACGGTCGCGCTGCCGCTGCACCGGCGCCACCCGTACGGCGACGACGTCGGCGAGGGCGTCATCGAGCTGCCCGACCCGACCGACACCGTGGTGTTCTGCGTCGGCGTGGTGCGTGAGGCGTGGCAGCCGCCGGAGAGCACCCCGGCGCTGCCGCTGTTCCCGCACCTGTCCTCGACGACCAGCAACCAGCACCTGTTCTGCTCCGCGCCCGCCCCGGTCGCGCAGTAGACCCGTCCGCAGGCCACAACTTCTGGGTTGTACCTACAACCCAGAAGTTGTGAAGCGCGGCACGGTCAGCCCAGCCGGGCCAGGTCCTCCGGGGTCAGCCGCAGCGCCCCGGCGGCGATGTTCTGCTCCAGGTGGGCCGGGTCGCCGGTGCCGGGGATGGCGAGCACGTGCGTGCCCTGGTGCAGGGTCCAGGCGAGGCGCACCTGGTGCGGGGTCACGCCGTGGGCGTCGGCGACGGCGCGTACCGCATCGGTGTGGTCGTCGCCGGCCCCGGACTCCCGCCGCGCCCCGGCCAGCGCGAAGTACGGCGTGAACGCGATGCCGCGGTCGCCGCAGACCCGCAGCAGGCCGTCGTCCTCGCGGCCGTTGTCGAGCGAGTAGCTGTTCTGCACGCACACGACCGGTGCGATGGCCTGCGCCTCGTCGAGGTGGTCGACGCGCGCGTTCGAGACGCCGAGATGGCGGATCAGCCCCTCGTCGCGCAGCCGCGCCAGCGCGGCGAAGCGCTCGGCGATCGAGTCGTGGCCGGGGCGCTTGAGGATGCGCAGGTTGACCACGTCCAGGTGGTCGCGGCCGAGGCGGCGCAGGTTCTCCTCGACCTGCGCCCGCAGCTGCGCCGGGGTCTTCGCCTGGTAGAAGTCCGGGTCGTAGCCGGGGCCGACCTTGGTCGTGATGACCAGGCCGTCCGGGTACGGCGCGAGCGCGTCGCGGATCAGCTCGGTGGCATACCGGACGGCGCCGGTGCCGACCTGGAGGGTGCCGCCGGGGGAGAAGTAGAAGGCGGCGGTGTCGATGTGGTTGACGCCCAGTTCGACCGCGCGGCGCAGCACCCGGATGGCCAGGTCGCGGTCGGGATTGGCGGTGATCCGCATGGAGCCGTAGCCCATGCGGCGGACGGTGAGGTCGCCGAGTGTCCATTCGCCCGCGGCTGCCGCGGTGATCTCTCCGATATGCACCCGGCGACCCTAGCCACCGCCGCTGAGCAGCGCACTGGGCTCGTCGCCCGATACCGCGCGGCGGTGATCCCTGCTAACTTCTTGACGTCGGGCGAGCGGGTCCAGGCCGTCAATCCAAGGTTATGGTGCCGGTGGTGGTGGCCGGGCCGGCGGCGTTCAGGGCGTCGGCGATGCCCTCCGCCCACGAGCGGATCGCGTCCCAGTCCCGGAAGTCCCCCTCCGGCGCCCGCAGCGCCACGACCAGCGCCTGCTCGGCGATGCTGAGGCGGCTGTGCTCCAGGCGGCCGGGGAACACCTTGTGCTCCCGGGCCAGGGTCGCCTCGGCGATCGCGGTCACGTCGACCGGGTCCTCGTCGGTCATCGGCGGCTCGCCGACCGGGCCGCTGGAGAACAGCCACACCGGATGGGTGGACAGCACCGCGGCGTGGCTCTGCACGAACCAGCGGGCCGGCTGCAGCCAGTGCCCGGAGTAGACGGCGCTGCCGATGACGAACGCGTCGAACCCCTCGACCTGCACGCTCGGGTCGATGTCGGCGGCGTTCGCGTCGAAGCCGCGTTCGCCGAGCACCTTGGCGATGGCCTGGGCGATCTCGGTGGTCGACTCGTACTTCGAGGCGGCGGCGACCAGCACGCGGCGTGGCGGGCCCTGTCCGGTCAGCGCCTCGGGCAGCTCCTCCAGCTGTGCCATGACCAGGCGCTGCAGCGGCGGCTCCAGCAGCGGCGGGCCGGTGACGGGTGCGGCGACGGGGGAGGGCGCGGTCGTCATGCCGGAGTCCGCTCCAGGTCGGCGTCGGCCTGCGCGAGCAGCCGGTTGCCCAGCTCGACCAGGGCGCGCCCGGCGGCCAGCTCGTCGCCGATCACGGGCACGTCCTCGTCGTACCGGCTGCGCTCGGCGGCGCCCGCGCCGCGCAGCGAGGGGGTGCCGTGGCCCGCGGCCAGCTCCGCCCGCGCGGTGGTGCGGCCGGAGCCGTCGTCGTCGAGGGCGATGTCGACCGTCCAGTGCTTGGTGCTCATCGGCGCAGACCTCCCCGGTTCGCGGGCACGTCGCGTGCCGCCCCTGCCATTGTCCCCGCGCGGCGGGCGGTCCGGGCCGGTTGTCCGGCAAATGGTGTCCGCTTTCGGCGGTACGCCGCCCCGCCGGGCGCGATGCCGGTTCCGTGCCCCGGCACGCCCTATCGTGGGGCGGTGACCAGCGAGACGGTGTACGCCGGATTGTTCGGCACCGTGTTCACCATCGCGGTGCTGGTGGCGGCCGGCCGCTGGCTGCTGAGCCGGCGCACCCGCGCCCCGCGCCGCCGCTCCCGCTGAGCCCCGCACCATGGCCTCCGGGCCGCGGCGCGCAGGCCGGCGGGGCTGATGGCATCATGGCCCGATGGCTGAGGACCCCGCGCAGCGCCGCTGGCGCCTGATGAACGGCTGCGACCGGATGCTGTCCGGCAACCGCGCGCCCTCGCTGCGCGAGCGGCTGGCCGACCTGGCCGCGAGCGGCCTGCCGGAGCTGGACGGCCGTCCCGACGTCTACGGCGGCGGGGGCCCGGTGGCCGTGCTGGAGAAGCGGGTGGCCGGGCTGCTGGGCAAGCCGGACGCGGTGTTCTTCCCGACCGGCACCATGGCGCAGCAGGTGGCGCTGCGCTGCTGGGCCGAGCGCACCGGCAGCGACGTGGTGGCCCTGCACCCGCTCAGCCACCTGGAGGTGCACGAGCGCAAGGCGTTCACCACGCTGAGCCGCCTGCGCGGGGTGTGGCCGACGGCCGAACGCCGCCAGCCCACCGCGCAGGAGGTGCGCGAGCTGGACGAGCCGTTCGGCACCCTGCTGGTGGAGCTGCCGCTGCGCGACGCCGGCTTCCTGCTGCCCACCTGGGACGAGCTGAACGCGCTGGTCGCCGCGGCGCGCGTACGCGGCGCGAAGGTGCACTTCGACGGTGCCCGGCTGTGGGAGTCGGCGCCGCACTTCGGGCGGGACCTGCCCACCGTGGCGGGGCTGGCCGACAGCGTGTACGTCTCGCTCTACAAGACGCTGGGCGGGCTGTCCGGCGCGCTGCTGGCCGGGGCGGAGGACTTCGCCACACAGGCCCGCGCCTGGCGGCACCGCTACGGCGGCACCCTGTTCCAGCAGTGGCCGGCGGCGGTCGCGGCGCTGGCGGGGCTGGACCGGGAGCTGCCCCGGCTGCCGGAGTACGTCGCGCACGCGAAGGTGGTCGCGCAGGCGCTGGCCAAGCTGCCCGGCGCGCGGATCCTCCCGCAGGTGCCGCACACGCACCAGTTCCAGCTGTGGCTGCCGGGACCGGCCGACCGGCTCAACGAGGCGGCGCTGCGCCTGGCCGAGGAGCAGCGGACCTGGTTCTGCGGGCCGTTCGCGGACCGCGCGCCCGACCTGGCCTGCACCGAGATCACCGCGGCCCGCCCCGCGCTGGACTGGACCGCCGACGACGTCACCGCGGCGGGCACGGCACTGCTGGAACTGGCCGCGGCGGGCTGACACACTTGCCGTGATGCTGACGACGCTGCTCGTACAGGTGCACCGGCTCCGCGCCGCCCGGCCGGGCCGGATCGTGGTCGGCATCGCCGGCTCGCCCGGCGCGGGCAAGTCCACGCTGGCCCTGGCGCTGGCCGCCGAGCTGGATCACGCCGTCATGGTGCCGATGGACGGCTTCCACCTCGCCAACGCCGAGCTGCGGCGGCTGGGCCGCGCCGACCGCAAGGGCGCCCCGGACACCTTCGACGCCGCCGGTTACGCCGCGCTGCTGCGGCGGCTGCGCGAGTCCACCGGCGAGACGGTGTACGCGCCGACGTTCGACCACGTCCTCAACGAGCCCGTCGCCGGGGCGATCCCCGTGCCGGGCGACACCGAGGTGATCGTCACCGAGGGCAACTACCTGCTGCTGGACACCCCGCCGTGGGACCGGGTGCGCCCGCTGCTGGACCTGGCCGTATACCTCTCCGCCGACGACGGCCCCCGGGTCGACGGCCTGCTCGCCCGCCAGCGCGCGAAGGGCCTGGACGCCGAGGCCGCCCGCGACTGGGTGTACCGCAGCGACGAGGCCAACGCCCGCCTCGTCGTCGCCACCGCCGCCCGCGCCGACCTCCACCTCCACCGCGCCTGACCGCCGCCGCCCGCCGCCCGCCGCCCGCCGCCCGCCGCCCGCCGCCCGCGGCCCGCGGCCCGCATGATCGTCCGACTTGCCTGGCATACGGGCGTATCTTGACCGCGAATACGCCCACCTGCCAGGCAAGTCGGATGGTCTTCGCCGAACGGGACGCAGCGGAGCGGGTGGGTATGCGGCTTATGTGGAGAGCGTCCGTTAGCCTGCCAGGGTGCGGACGATGACGGCCGGTGACGGCAGCGGACTCACCCAGCGGCAGCGCCGCATCCTGGAGGTCATCCACGAGTGGGTGACGCGGCGCGGCTACCCGCCGACGCTGCGCGAGATCGGCCGGGAGGTCGGGCTCGCCGCGTCGTCCACGGTCTCCTATCACCTGCGCGAGCTGGAGGAGAAGGGCCTGCTGGTACGCGACAAGGGCCGTCCCCGGGCGCTGTCGGTGGCGGTGCCGCTCGGCGCGGACGGCGCCGTCCCGCACCAGCGCGACGCGAACGCGGTGCGGGTGCCGCTGCTGGGCACCATCGCCGCGGGCGGGCCGATCCTGGCCGAGGAGTCGCTGGAGGAGGTGCTCACCCTCTCCCGCGACCTGGTCGGCCACGGCACCCTGTTCTCGCTGCGGGTCCGCGGCGACTCGATGGTGGACGCGGCGATCTGCGACGGCGACGTGGTCGTCGTACGGCAGCAGCCGACCGCGTACAGCGGGGAGATCGTCGCGGCGATGATCGACGGCGAGGCCACCGTGAAGGTCTACCGGGTGACCCGGGGGCACGTGGAGCTGGTGCCGTGCAACGAGGCGTACCAGCCGATCCCCGGCGACGACGCGGTGGTGCTCGGCAAGATCGTGGCGGTGGTGCGGCGGGTGCGTTAGCCGCCTGTCCCGGCACTCCCATGTGATCCATTCATGGTGTTGACTGTCGGAATGCGTGCCTGGGAGGACGAGTTCGCCGAGTTCGCCACCGCGCTGGCGCCCGCGCTGCGGCGGCAGGCGCGCGAGCGCTGCGGTGACTGGGCGGTGGCCGAGGAGCTGGTGCGGCGCACCCTGCTGCGGCTCTACCGGCACTGGCCCGCGCTGGGCTTCGAGCCGCCCGAGGCGTACGCCCAGCGCACCCTGCTGCGCTCGCTGCGCCGCCACCGCCCGGGCGAGGACGCGTCGGGCCCCGAGCCGCCGCTGCACCTGCCGGCCGCCGAGCTGATCACCGCGGGGCGCCGGTTGCGCCGCCGGGACCTGGTGCTGAGCACGTTCCTGACGATGGTGCTGGCGGCCGGGGTGGGCTTCGCCATCGTGGTGCTGCGGCCGGACCGGGGCGGCACCCTGCCGCCCGAGGAGGTCGACTGCATGGCGGCGGTGCCCGGCCCCACGCCGCTGCCGTCGCTGACCCGCTCCCCGGTGCCGCCGCCTCCGCCCCAGGCCGGCGGCCGGTTCGGGGTGGACCGGTTCGCCGTGCTCGCCGGTGATCTGCCGCTGCCCCAGGCCGAGCCGGTGCGCACCGACGCGGAGCTGGTGGAGCGGTTCGCCTGCCTGATGGCCGAGCTGGTGGTGACCCGGGTCAACCCGCTCGGCCTGCGCCGCGCCGACCTCGGCCTGTCCGACGGCGGCGACACCCGGGCACTGGCCCCGCTGCCCGACCCGCAGCTCGCACCCGGTGCGCGCACGGTCAGCCTGCAGCTGGTCAACGGCAACGGTTACGGCACGCTCACCGTGTCCGTCGCGCCGACCACCTACCGGCCCGACCTGGCGCACTGCGACCGGCTCACCTGGTGCGGCTTCAGCACCGAGCTGGACGGGGGCGGCGTGCTGGAGCAGTACGGCGTGCGCGAGCAGCCCGAGGACCGGCGGGCCGGCTTCTCCCTCGGCCTCGATGCGCAGCTCTGGACGGTCACCATCTTCACCGGCCACAGCCTCGTCATGGTCACCATCACCAACACCCCCGACCCGCTTGCCGCGCAGGCCGCCAGCCAGCGCAACCCGTCCCTGGGCATGTCCATCACCCAGTTCGCGGCCGACCCCCGCCTCGCCGTCTTCGACCCGCCTCCGCCCTCACCCGAGGACCGATCATGAGGTGGTGGTCACGACACGCCGCCGAGCCGTGCCACAGGTTCATGATCGACTGGTGGAAGGCCAGTAGGGGTCGGGGGCGTGGATGAGGGCGGCGGCGCCGATGAGGCCCGCGTCGCCGCCGAGGCCGGCGGGGCGGACCGTGATGCCGGAGAGGAAGCCGAGGCGGCCGTAGCGGGCCAGGGCCTCCTTGAGCGGGGGGAACAGGAGGTCGGCGGCGTGGGCCACGCCGCCGCCGATGACCACCTGGTTCAGGTCGCACATGGCGGCCGCTGACACGATGCCGGCCGCCAGGGCGTCGGCGGAGCGGGTGAAGGCGGCCAGCGCGACCGGGTCGCCGCCGCGCGCCGTGTCGGCCAGGTCGCGGGCAGTGCCGTCGCCGGTGGGCCGCCAGCCTTCACGCAGCGCGTACCGCACCATGCCGGGCCCGCTGGCGACGGCCTCCACGCAGCCGCGCCCGCCGCAGGGGCAGGGCTCGCCGTCGAGGTCGACGACCATGTGCCCGACGTGCCCGGCGTTGCCGGACCGCCCGGTGAACGGGTGCCCGCCGTGGATCAGCCCGCCGCCCACCCCGGTGGACACGACGAGCACCAGCAGGTCGTCGTGGCCGCGCCCGGCACCGCGCCAGTGCTCGCCGATGGCCGCGCACACCCCGTCGCCGGCCAGCCGCACCGGCACCCCGGGCACCACCTCGGCCAGCCGGTCCACCAGCGGGAAGCCCCGCCAGGCGGTGATGTTGACCGGGCTGACGGTGGCCCCGGCCAGGTCGAACGGGCCCGCCGTGCTGGTGCCGACACCCGTGATCGGACGGTCGCCCGCCACCGTGACCAGACGTTCGAGCATGGTGCGCAGGCCCGCCCACACCTCGGCCGCCGCGTCCGGGCCGGGCGCCGGGCGCGCGGTGGCGATCCGGTCGGCGGCCAGCACGGTCCCGTCGGCGGTGACGAGCCCGGCGGCCATCTTGGTGCCGCCGATGTCGACGGCGAGGGCGAGCGGTCCGGGCGTGCGCTGCGGCATGGGGGCTCCTGGGGGGACGGGACTCCCAGAGAGTATGACAACGTTGTCCGGCTGGCGCCGCCCCGTCCCGCGAGACCGGGTACCGTACTGGCCGTGACGAGCGAGCAACGCGGCGGCGGCGGCCGGGCCGGACGCCGCCCCACCATGGTCGACGTGGCCAGGCTGGCGGGGGTCAGCCTCAAGACCGTCTCCCGTGTGGTCAACGGCGAGCCCCACGTGCAGCGGGCCATGGCCGACCGGGTGCTGGCCGCGGTCGCCGAGCTCGGCTTCCAGCGCAACCACATGGCCAGCGCGCTGCGCGCGGGCCGGGCCAGCGCCACCATCGGCCTGATCATCGAGGAGCTGGCCAACCCGTTCTACTCCACCATCGCGCACGTCACCGCGGAGATGGCCCGCGAGCGCGACACGCTGCTGCTGTCCGCCTCCTCCGAGGAGGACCCGGGCCGCGAGGAGCGGCTGCTGCGCGACCTGTGCTCGCGCCGCGTCGACGGCCTGCTGGTGGTGCCCGCCGGCTGCGACCACTCGTTCCTGCACGGCCAGATGGAGCTGGGCATCCCGGTGGTCTTCCTGGACCGCCCCGGCACCAACATCGACGCCGACGCGGTGCTGCTGGACAACCGCGGCGGCGCCCGCAGCGGCGTACGCAGGCTCGTCGAGCAGGGGCACCGCCGCATCGGCGTGCTGCTCGACTCGGTCGGCGTGCACACCATGCGCGAGCGCCTGGCCGGGGCGCAGGAGGTGCTGGCCGACGCGGGCATCGGCTACGACGGCTCGCTGGTGCGCGACGGCGTACGCGATCCCGCCACCGCCGCCGCGGCCGTCGCCGAGATGCTCGCCCAGCCGCACCCCCCGACCGCGTTCCTGACCCTGAACAACCGCATCACCGTCGGCGCCGTCCAGGAGCTGTGGCACCGCGGCAGCGACGCGGCCCTCATCGGCTTCGACGACTTCGAGCTGTCCCACCTCATGCCGCGCCCACTGACCGTCATCGCCTACGACACCCGCGAACTCGCCCGCCGCGCCACTCAGCTGCTCTTCGACCGCATCGACGGCGACCGCTCCCGCCCCCGCACCCTAGTCCTCCCCACCGCCCTCCTCGACCGCGGCCTCACCTGACCCACCCCCCAACCGCGTCGATCTTGCGCGAACTGTGGGTGCGACACGCCCGTTTCGGGCATATCCCTAACAGTTCGCGCAAGATCGACGCGATCTTGGGGGGCGGGGGCGGGTCAGGCGGCGTTGGTGCGGAAGACGGGGAGGTAGCCGCCGGAGTGGCCGGTGGCCATCGGGTGGTACGAGATGCCGAGGTCGGCGAAGTTCAGCGCGTGCAGCCACTTGTCGCCGCTGCACAGCTGGTGCCCGACGAAGATGGAGCGGACGTCGCCGAACTTGAATCCGTGCTGCAGCGCCGTCGCCTTGGTGATGTCGTCGACGAGGTTGATGCCCTCGTTGATCTTCGCGCGGGAAGTGGCGCTCAGGCCGATGCAGGTCGTGTTGAGCTGGTAGAACACCGGGTAACCCAGGACCACGACCTTGGCGTTCGGGGCGCGCGACTTGATCGCGTTGTACACGTTGTTCAGCAGCCCGGCGAGGCTGGCGCGGGCCTTGTCCTCGGCGCGCTGCACCGCGGCGACGCATTCGGTGGTGCCGTACAGCGCGCAGGTCTTCATGATGTCGGCGAAGCCGATGTCGTTGCCGCCGACCGAGATGCTGACCAGGGTGGTGGTGCTGCTCAGCGCCGACACCTGGGAGTTGACGACGGTGGCGGTGGTGGCGCCGGAGCAGGCCTTGGAGACGTACGAGGCGGGGGCGTTCGCGGCGGCCCACAGTGCCGGGTACGCCTTGGTGCTGCGCTGGCAGGAGCCGCTCTCGGAGGTGTAGCTGCCGGCGCCGACGCCGGACGCGTAGGAGTCGCCGAGCGCGACGTAACGGACGGTGGAAGCTGCCTGGGCGGGGGTGGCGACCAGGGCGACCAGCACGGACAGGGCGGTGGCGAGCCCCGCCGCGGCGGTCAGCAGGCGCGATCGAGTCAAGGTGTCCTCCGGGTAGGGGATCGATCGATCGCATATGGATATCAGCTGTTAGTTCGATTGTGAAGATGTCAATTCGCAAGTGTTGCAAGATGTTTCGGACCTGCGGTAACGCGCGGTACCGCTGACCATATTGGACAATCCGCTGCGTATGGGCAGCACAGGATAGGTGGAACTTTGATGATGGACTATCTGTTTGCGGTGGTTTAGGGTGGCGGTTCGTGTCGGTACCCAGCGTCGCGTGCTGGGCACCGGCAAGTTCTTGCGGCACCGTCCGGGTTGGTCGCCCGGCACGCCCCGCCGAAGTTAGGCTTTCGCCATGCAGATCATCGAAGGGGCGGGGCGGTGGGCGCCGCCCGTGCCCGGGACGGCCAACGACTGGGTCGAGCACCTGCGGGTGCCGGACCTCTCGGTGGGCACCTACTGCATCCCGGCGGGCGGGCTCGACGACCAGAGCCCGCACACCGAGGACGAGATCTACGTGGTCACCGCGGGCCGGGCCCGCATCGTCACGCCGGACGGCACGGCGCAGGTCGGGCCCGGGTCGGTCATCTTCGTGCCCGCGGGGGAGGAGCACCGGTTCGACGAGGTGACCGAGGACCTGGCGCTGCTCGTGGTGTTCGGGCCGGCGTACGGCTCGCGTACGCCGGGCGCCTGACCGCCCGGTCCGCGGCGCAGCCGGGAGAGGATGGTCGGATGACACGAGCCGTGCTGATCGACTGCGATCCGGGCATCGACGACATGATGGCGCTGCTCACCGCCTGCGCCAGCCCCGAACTGGACCTGCGCGGCGTCACCACGGTGGGCGGCAACGTCGGCATCGAGCGCACCACCCGCAACGCCCGCGCGGTGCTCGCCCTGGCCGGCCGCGGCGACGTCCCGGTCGCGGCGGGCGCGCGGCGGTCCCTGGTGCGCGGGGTCACCCGGCACGACTCCGCGCACGGCGACGACGGCCTCGGCGGCATCGACCTGCCGGTGCCCGGCGGCCGGGCCGATCCGCGGCCCGCGGCCGAGTTCCTCGCCGCGGCGGTGGCCGCCTCGGCCGAGCCGGTCACCCTGTTCGCGGTCGGGCCGCTGACCAACGTGGCGCTGTTCTACGCGGCGTACCCGGACGTCGCGGCGACGCTGGACCGGCTCGTGGTCATGGGCGGCTCGATCGGGCCGGGCAACATCACCCCGGCCGCCGAGTTCAACGTGTGGTTCGACCCCGAGGCGGCGTACCGGGTGCTCGCCGAGCCCGGGGTCGCCGTGCCGACCACGCTGGTGCCGCTGGACGTCACCCGCCGGACCGGCCTGGACGAAGGCGATCTCGACCGGCTCGCGGCCGCCGGGCCGATCGGTGCCCACGCGGCGCGGGCGCTGCGCGGTTACCGGCACGGCGCGGGGCCCGCGATCCCGGTGCACGACGCGGTGACGGTGCTGTCCGTGCTGCACCCGGAGCTGATGACGGTGCGGCCCGCCGCGGTGGACGTCGAGACGGGGCTCGGGCCCGGCCGGGGCGCCACCCTGGTGGACTTGCGAGCCGACCCGGCGGCGGCGCCGACCGTGGACGTGGTGGTGGACGCCGACTCCCGCGCCGTGGTGGACGCGCTGCTCGACCGGGTGACCCGGCCCGACCGGCGCTGAGCGGCACGTTTGCGCTCCTCGCGGGCGTGGTAGAGGTGCGGCATGAGTGAGGGACGAATCGAGTCGCGCGCGGAGAAGCTGCTGCCCGAGGAGCTGGCCGTGGGCAGTGCCGACCCCGAGGCGCAGGCCGAGGCCATCCTGGCCGAGTCGGACACGAGGACGGCCCGCGCCCAGCACGGGCCGGACGAGCACGCGGAACGCCGCACCTCGGACGAGGCCGCGGAGTGACGACCGTCAGGGGGCGGCGAATTCGGCGCGTACGCCGAGCAGGCGCACCGGCCGGTCGGGGCTGAACCGGTCCAGGGCGGCCAGGGCGGCACGCTCGACGGCGGCCGGGTCGGTGGTGGCGGTAGGCAGCGAATGGCCGTGGGTGCGGGTGGTGAACGGGGCATAACGCACCTTCACCACCACCCGGGCGGCGGGCCGCTCCTGGCCGGCCACCTCGTCGGCCACCTGCGCGGCGAGCGCCAGCAGCTCCCGGCGTACGTCGGCCCAGTCGTCGAGGTCGGTCTGGAACGTGACCTCCCGGCCCAGTGAGCGGGCCACGTGGGGCGCGGCGCTCACGGGGGTGTCGTCCTCGCCGTGGGCGAGCCGGACCAGCCACGGGCCGGTGGCGGGCCCCAGCCGCGCGGCGAGCGCCTGCGGGTCGGCGGCCGCCAGCTCGGTGACGGTGCGCAGCCCGAGGTCGGCGAGCTTGCGTGCGGTCTTGGCGCCGACTCCCCACAGCGCGCTGGTGGGCAGGCCGCCAATGACGGCGTGCCAGTTCGCGGCGGTGAGCACGAAGGTCCCGGCGGGTTTGCCGCGCTCGGTGGCGAGCTTGGCGCGCAGCCGGTTGTCGCCGATGCCGACGGTGCAGGCCAGGCCGGTGGCGTCGTGGACGCGGCGCTGGACGTCGCGGGCGGCGGTTTCGGGGTCGTCCGTGTCGGCGGCGAGGAACGCCTCGTCCCAGCCGAGCACCTCGACGGGGTGGCCGGTGTCCCGCAGCGCGGCCATGACCAGCGCCGAGGCCTGCTCGTACGCCTCCCGGTCGACCGGTAGGAACACGGCGTCGGGGCACTTGCGGGCGGCGACGCGCAGCGGCTGGCCGGAGTGCACGCCGTAGGCGCGAGCGGCGTAGGAGGCGGTGCTGACCACGCCGCGCCGGGTCGGATCGCCGTCGCCGCCGACGATCACCGGGCGCCCGCGCAGCTCGGGGCGGCGCAGCAGCTCGACGGCGGCCACGAACTGGTCGAGGTCCACGTGCAGCACCCAGCCGGTCACCGTCCCATCGTCACCGGGGATGGCGCGCCGGATGCGGCGTACCGGCAGATAATGGGTGGGGAACGTCTCGGGGGAGGGGTGCCGATGTCGCGGGCGCTGGGCTGCCTGGCCGCCGTGCTGCTGCAGGCGGCGCTGGTGGGCACCCCGGCCGACGCCGCGCAGCCGCCCGCCGAGCGGCCCTGGCCGCCGCCACGTCCGGGCGCCGCCGCGCCGGTCGAGCGGCCCTGGCCGCCGCCGCGGCCGCCGGAGGCCGTGAACGCAGCGGCGGCAGCCGCCGTGCCGAAACTCGGAGGAAACATCCTCTGGTGATCGCGTGATCCATGTTGGATACTGCGTGGACCGCTGATGATCTCCGATGGCAGGCGCGACATGCCCACCCGACCCAAGGTTCCCGCGACCGGTGTCTCCCTGTTGCGCCTGGTCATCGATCTCGGTGAGGCCCCGCCCGCGCACGAGCTGATCGGCACGGTCCGGGCGCTGACCCACCTGTACGAGATCGGCCTGCTCGCCGGTGCGGCCGCGGGCGGCTCGCGCTTCCGTGACGACGCGCTGACGCTGCAGCGGATCGGCGAGCGGGTGCGCTCCGACGGCGCGGCGGCGGGCTCGCCGGTCCGCGCGGGGCAGGCCCAGCGCCTGGAGGTCGCCCGCCGGCGGTACGAGCGCTCCGCGAACGAGATCGTGTGGGCGGCCCCGCTGCGCATCCAGTCGCTGGCGGTGCAGCGCCCGCTCGACATCGCGCTGACCCACCGCGCGGTCACGGCGCCGGTACGCGGCTACGGAGCGGCGGCGCTCGGCGGGATCGGGGCCACGGTGCTCAGCGTTCAGGTCCACCACCAGCGGCAGGAGGCTCAGCCGGAGCCGGTGCCCGAGGAGGAGCGCGACGGGTTGCTGCGCGGCGCTGCGGAGGACGGGTTCTGGCAGTCGTTCGGGCCGGAGGCACGCGGGCTGATCGTCGCGGCGGACCGCGAGAAGCTCGGCCGCTCGCTCCTCTTCCTGGCCCGCAGGCGTCCCCGGCTGGCCTGACCCCAGCGAAGGAAGGGCACCTTCTTATCGTTTTCCGGAGTAGAAGGTGCCCTTTTTAACGCGGTCGGGAGGCGAGCGCGACCTCCTCGGCGAGCAGCCGGGCCAGGCCGGTGCGCCGCCACTCGTCGGTGATGCCACGGCTGGGCACCTCGACCGTCATCAGCAGGTAGAGGTACATGCGGTACAGGGCGAGCCGGCGGCCGGCGGAGGCGTCGAAGAGCACCGGGCGGCCGGTCGCGGCGGCGTACCCGCGTACGAAGGGATGGTCCGGCTCCTCCTCGATCCGGCGGCGCAGCAGCGGGGACACGAAGTCGACCAGCGGGTCGCCGTAGAGGAAGCGCTCGCCGTCGACCAGGCCGGTCAGGCGGCCGTCCACGGCGAGCACGTTGCCGTCCCACAGGTCGAAGTGGACCAGCGCCGGCCGTTCGACCGTCGCCAGATCGGCGGCACCGGCTGCGACGGCGGCCCGGATCGTGTCCGCGGGCACCGGGAGCGTCACGTGCCAGGTCACGGCGTCGGCCAGCAGCGACTCGACCATCGCCGCGAAGGCGCTGGGCCAGGTCGCCCCCTGCGCGCGGGGGCCGGTGTAGCCGAAGTGCCCGCCGGTGACCGTGTGCACCCGCGCGAGGGCGGCGCCGAGCTGTTCGCGTACTCCGTCGTGGTCGCCGCCCCGGTCGGCGCTCAGCGGGCGGCCGGGCAGCAGCGTGGTGAGCAGCCAGCCGTCGCCGTGGTGCAGGACCCGGGGCACCGGCACCTCCGGGACCCGGTCGCCGACCAGCCGGAAGTACGCGGCTTCGCAGGCGATCATCCCGCGCTCGTAGCGCAGCAGGGGCAGCTCGGGACCGGGGCCGGCCTTGAGCACCACGTCCCGGCCGTCGGACAGGCGCACTCGCCATACCGCCGCGAAGCCGCCGCCGGACAGCTCTGCGCAGTCCACGACGGCGACGGAGGCACCGAAGGCCTCGCGTAGCAACGCCACGACATCCCCGCGGCTCAGCTCCGGCTGCGTCGGACTCCGCACCGCCCGATCCTCGCACGCCCCGCCCGCCCGCGCCCGCCGCGCTCGCGCCCGCCCGCTCCGTCGATCATGAACCTATGGCACGGGTCGGCGGCGTGTTTCGGCCGCAGCTTCCTGATCCTCTACGACACGCCGTCGAACCTTGCCAAAAGTTCATGATCGACGTGCCGTTGCTGCCGTGGCGCGTAGCGCCTGTGGCGCGCGGGGTGCGTGGGCTAGACCTTCGCGGGTTCGCCGGCGAGCACCGGGTGGCGCGGGCCGGGGTGGCCGGCGGGCAGCGACCGGCGCATGACGTACCAGCTCACGGCGAGGCACGCGGCGACCAGCGGCCAGGTGAGCGCGGCCGTGGTGATCGACAGTGCCTCGACCTGGCCGGACCAGTACAGCGGCAGCCACACGGCGAGCCGGACCACGTACTGCAGGACCCAGATCCAGCTGGCGCGGCTGTACGCGCGCAGCAGCGCGGGGTCGCGCCGCCAGCTGCCGCGCTGGCCGAGCACGCCGCCGACCACCACCCCGAGCAGCGGCCAGCGCAGCGCGATGCTGATGGCCCAGCACAGCGCGCTGGCGGCGTTGGTGGCGACGCGGATGAAGAAGAAGTCCTCGGGGCGGCCGGTGTAGAGCGCGATCAGCGCCGCCACGACCACGCCGAGCAGGCCTAGCAGCACCGCGCCGAACTTGTCGCCGCGCAGCAGCCGCCACGCGCCGACCGCGGTGCTGACCGCGATCGCGGCGCCGACGCCCCACTCCAGCGACTGCCCGGCCGCCGCGAACCCGATGCCGAAGGCCAGCGGGCCGAGGGTGGCGTCGACGGCGGCGCGGCGCCCGCCGAGCAGGTCGGCGAAGTTCTCACCGGCGGGGTCGGGCCGGGTGGTGGTCACGGGTTGCTCCAGGGCGTCGAGGTTAGGTGAGCCTAGCCTGTTTGGCAGTACGCGGGAAGCGGGTACGTACTGCGCTGGGACATTCCGGCCCGACCTGGTAGGAAGATCCTTATGCGTACGCCCGCCACCGACGAGGTTATCGACCTCTGCCGCGACCTGATCCGGATCGACACCACGAACACGGGTGACCTGGCCACCAGCGCCGGGGAACGGGCCGCCGCGGAGTACGTCGCGACGAAGCTGAGCGAGGCCGGCCTGGAGCCGCACCTGGTGGAGAGCCGTCCCGGCCGCGCCAACGTGGTGACGCGCATCGCAGGCGCGGATCCGTCGCGCGGCGCGCTCCTGGTGCACGGCCACCTGGACGTGGTGCCCGCCGATCCGGACGAGTGGTCGGTGCACCCCCTGTCGGGGGAGATCAAGGATGGCTTCATCTGGGGTCGCGGCGCGGTCGACATGAAGGACTTCGACGCGATGTCGCTGGCGGTGGTACGCGAGTGGCAGCGCACCGGCTACACCCCGCCCCGCGACATCGTGCTGTGCTACACCGCCGACGAGGAGGCCGGCAGCGACTGGGGCGCCAAGTTCCTCGTCGAGGAGCGCCCGGAGCTGCTGGAGGGGTGCACCGAGGCGGTCGGCGAGGTCGGCGGCTTCTCCTACACGGTCAGCAACGACCTGCGCCTCTACATGATCCAGACCGCCGAGAAGGGCATCGACTGGCTGCGCGTGCACGCCACCGGCCGCCCCGGTCACGGCTCGTTCGTGCACGACGACAACGCCGTCACCGCGCTGTGCGAGGCGGTCGCCCGGGTGGGCCGGCACCGGTTCCCGGTGGTGGTCACCCCGACCGTGCGGGCGTTCCTGGAGGAGGTGGGCGAGGCGCTGCAGATCGAGATCGACCCGGAGGACCCGGAGGCGGCGATCGCCAAGCTCGGCCCCATCGCCACGATGATCGGCGCGACGATCCGCAACACCGCCAACCCGACCCGCCTGTCCGCCGGGTACAAGGACAACGTCATCCCGGGGCGGGCCAGCGCGACCATCGACTGCCGGACCCTGCCGGGCCAGTTCGAGCTGTTCCGCGAGCAGCTGGCCGCGGTGCTCGGGCCGGATCTGGAGCTGGAGTCGGTGCACCGGCAGCCGGCCCTGGAGACGGACTTCGACGGGCCGCTGGTGGATGCCATGGCGCTGGCGCTGCGGGCCGAGGATCCGGGCGCGCACGCCGTGCCTTACATGCTTTCCGGAGGCACCGACGCCAAGGCGTTCTCCCGGCTGGGCATCCGCTGCTTCGGCTTCGCGCCGCTGCGCCTGCCGCCCGATCTGAACTTCTCCGCGTTGTTCCATGGCATCGACGAGCGGGTGCCGGTGGAGGGACTACAGTTCGGCGTGCGGGTACTGGACAGGTTCCTGCGGCAGAGTTAGGCCCGGCCGGAGGGCGGCCGGGAACCGGCCTGCATCGTCGTATGAAGGAGTAACCGAGTAATGAGCGACAACCACGCCGCCGTCGAGGCCGCGCTGGAAGAGATGATCACCGCTGCCCGGGCGCACCTGGCCGCCGTCCGCGACGCCAAGGGTGAGGTCGACAGCGACGAGGTCTGGCGCGCCTACGTGGCGTTCAACAACGCCGCCGTCGCCTATGACGACGCCCTCTCGGAGACCTACGGCGAGCCGCTGCCCTGGGAGGTGGAGCCGATCGACCTGGAGAAGGCCGACCGGTTCATGGCGGACCTGGTCGCCGCCGAGCAGGCGCCGACCGACCCGCACCCGAAGGTGATCTCGGTGCGCCAGCGCCGCGACTACCTGATCCCGAGCGTGTCCGCACTGATCAACGCGGCCGAGCTGGCCCGCCGCGAGGCCGGGCTGAGCGACGGCGACACCGAGCCGGTGGGCTCCGTCGCCGACGCCGTGCTGGAGCTGCTGCAGAGCTCGGACGGCTCGCTCGCCGCGCTGGACATCCCGGAGCTGGAGCCGCTGGACGGCATCGTCACCGTCGCCGAGGTCGACAAGTCACTGGAGCCCGACGACTTCGAGGAGACCGACGCCAACGGCCCGTTCACGCTGGGCGGCAACGACAAGCTGGTGGCCCGCCTGGACGAGCACCTGAACGGCGACATCATGGAAGACCAGGACTGACATCGTCCTGACCGACGAGGAACGGCGCGCACCCGCACCGGGTGCGCGCCGTTCGCGTACGCGGCGTCAGCGGTCCAGCGCGAGCACGGCCGTCTCCAGCTCCCGAAGCTCCGCGGCCAGGGTCACGCCCGGGATCGCCGCGAACTCGGCGACCATCGCGCGGATCTTCGCCACGCAGCTCCGGTCGCTGAGCGGCTGCTGGATCACCCACTTGCCGCCGTCGGGGTAGAACAGCGGGTTGGACCCCGTGCCCACCAGTGCCACCGGCCCGGCCTGCACCTTCAGCCCGTTGTCGTGTTCGAGCACGATGTCGACCACGCCGGTCCAGGGCAGGGCGGTCGGCGTGCGCGACCCGACGGACAGCCGGACTTTGGCCTGGCCGCCGCCCGGGACGTCCTGTCGCCGCTCGTGGGTCACGGTGAACGGGACCGGCGATGATCCGTCGGGGATCTCCACATCGTGGATGGCCCCCACGCTGAGATCCACGTCGGTGGCGTGGCAAGCGGGCAGCAACCGCGACTCGCGCACCGTGACGACCGCTCGGGTGATCAGCGCCGTATTGCTCGTGAGATTGCGGACCGTCACCTCGGCGACTGCGCCGCGCAGGCCGGTCAGCGGCTTGCGGGTCCCATCCGGCCGCAGCTCCCAGCCGGGCAGGTCGGTGCCGATCCCGCCGGCCACCGCCAGCACCTCCAGGTGGGCCACCGCCGAGGGGACGCTCACCGGGCGGGTCTCCGGCGGGGTGCAGCCGGTCAGGGCCAGTGCCGACGCCAGTGTGTACGCGAACAACCTGCGGCGCATCGCCGTCCCGTCGTCAGTGGATGGTCACGGTCCCCGACAACGTAGTGCAGGCGGCGTTCGAATAGTGACCCGCCCACGTGCTGCGCGGCGGGACAGGGTCGCCCGGCGGGCGCGTTCTCGGCTCGGTTCGTCGACTGAGCCGAGGCGGGCCCACGGGACTTCGCGCCGCTACGACGAGGACGCTGACGAGGCCGGGGCCGCAGGCGACCCGCTCCACCGGCCGGGCCGGTCGAGCCTGGGGAGGCTCGGGCTCAGGCCGACGGGCCGGGCAGCGGCGCCAGGCGCAGGGGGCGGCGGAGCAGCACCTGCCGGGTGCCGTCCTTCATCAGCCGCACCCGGGCCAGCTCCCACCCGCCGTACTCCGCCTGAATGGCCAGCCGCACCGCGGCGGTCAACCGATCGATATCCGGAGGTAACCGCAGCGGTGCGTATTCGTAGTCCATAGAGCGATCGTGCCCGCTGCGCCGGGGTCCGGCAAGCGCAGCACGCCTCCCGTCTGGTGAGAAAACGCCCATTCCGGTGCTGGCCCAGCCGGGTCGCCCCATTCCCGGATGGCGGAGGTCAGTCCAGCTCCGGATAGCCGAGCGGGATGTCCGACACGTCGTCCAGCGCTCGGGAGATCTCGGGCGGCAGCTCGATCTCCTCCACCTGCAGCGCCGCGACCAGCTGCCCGACGTTGCGCGCGCCGAGGATCGGCGCGGTCACCCCGGGCCGGTCGCGCACCCAGGCCAGCGCCACCTCGGCGGGGGAGACGCCCAGCCCGTCGGCGGCGGTCGCCACCGCCTCCACGATCGCCGAGCAGCGGGGCTGCAGGTACGGCAGGACGAAGCGCTCGAAGTGCGGCGACGCGCCCCGCGAGTCGGCCGGGCGGCCGTGCCGGTACTTGCCGGTCAGCACGCCGCGCCCGAGCGGCGACCAGGGCAGCACGCCGATGCCCATGACCTCGCAGGCGGGCAGCACCTCCCGCTCGATGCCCCGCTGGAGGAGGGAGTATTCCACCTGCGTCGCGGTGATCGGGGCGCGTCCGGGCCAGGCCTGCTGCCAGGTCGCGGCGCGGGCGGTCTGCCAGCCGGAGAAGTTCGACACGCCCGCGTAGCGGGCCCGGCCGGAGCTGACCGCGTGGTCGAGCGCGGACAGCGTCTCCTCCCACGGGGTGTCCGGGTCGTGCCCGTGCACCTGCCACAGGTCGACGTACGTCACGCCCAGCCGGCGCAGGGTGGTGTCGAGGGTGCGCAGCAGGTGCCCGCGCGAGCCGTCGTGGCGGCGGCCCGCCCGTGCGCGCAGCCCGGCCTTGGCGACGATCAGCACGTCGTCGCGGGACACCATGGCGTCCAGCAGGGTGCCCAGCAGCGCCTCGGCCTCGCCGTCGGCGTACACGTCGGCGGTGTCGATCAGCGTGCCACCGGCGTCCACATAGGCTTTGAGCTGCGCCCCGGCGTCGTCCGGGTCCGTGTCCAGGCCCCAGCTCATGGTGCCCAGGGCGAGGCGGGAGACCACCAGCCCGCTGCGGCCGAGCGGTCGTTGCTGCATAGGATGAACTGTATTCGGCAACCCGCCGGACCGGTGATCGGTGGGTGCCGGCACGGGGTGTGCCAGCCGTAGGTCAGCCGTCGGGGTGGGTTTGCCGAGCTTCCTTTGAGGGAAGTCGGCTGTGGTTGACGTGCACGGTCGACCAGCCCCGGGAGCACCGAACAATGACGTTGATCAGCGCGCGCACGGTCTCCGAGACCGTGCCGGCCGCCCCTGCCCGTCCTCGCAGCCCGTACATCGACTCCCTGCGCGCGGCCGCGATCGTGCGCGTCTTCCTACAGCACACGATGCCGCTCGGCGCGCTGACCACGCTGCTGCCGTCCATGTGGGTGATGTTCGGGCTGGCCGGCTACCTCACCGCCGCGTCCCTGGCACGCGGCGGCGCGGCGCGCACCGTGCGCTCCCGGGCCCGCCGCCTGCTGCCCCCGCTGTGGGTGCTGGCCGCGATCGCGCTGCCGCTGATGCTGCTGCGCGGCTGGCCCGGGTTCACCTGGCAGGATCTGCTCCCGTGGGTGTTCCCGCTGGTCAACCCCACGGCTAGTGAGTGGGGCGCGCCGCTGGTGGTGGCGTTGTGGTACCTGCGGGCCTACCTGTGGTTCGTGCTGCTGTCGCCGGTGCTGTGGTGGCTGTTCGACCGCGCGCCGCTGCTGACGCTGACCGTCCCGCTGGGCGCGGCGGTGCTGCTGCAGACGGTGCTCGCGCTGCCCGGCTCGCCGGTCACCGACGTGGTGTGGACCACGGCCTCCTACGGCACGGCCTGGCTGCTCGGGTACGCCCGCCACACCGGCCTGCTGGACCGGCTGTCCTGGCCCGCCGCCTGTGCCGCCGCGGCGGGACTGGGCGGGCTGGCGCTGCTGCGCGCGGGTGGCGATCCGGAGGGCGTACACGATCCGCTGGTGCAGGTGCTCTGGGGCACCGCCGTGGTGCTGCTGGCCTTGCGCGCCCGCCCGGCGATGGACTGGGTGCGCCGGGTGCGCCCGCTGCACCGCGCCGTCGCGCTGCTCAACGCACGGGCGGTGACCGTCTACGTGTGGCAGCTGCCGATGGTCGCCGCGACCTTCTGGCTGCTCGGCGACCTGGCCGGGCCGCCACTGCTCACCGTCGCGACGGCCGGCGCCCTGACCGCCCTCGCGGTGCTGTGCTTCGGCTGGGTCGAGGACCTCGCCGGCCGCCGTACCCCCGCACTCCTGCCCCCACCCCCTTGGACCGCACCGGCCCGCCCCACCCCTACCCCCGCCTGATCGCACCCCCCAGACCGCCCCACCCGGGGATCCCGATAAGCCAAGCGCCCGACAAGCCAAGATCGTGTCGATCTTGCGCGAAGTGTTAAGGATATGCCCGAAAAGGGCGTGTCGCACCCACAGCTCGCGCAAGATCGACGGAGCGGGGTGTGGTGCGGGCCACAGGGGCGGGTCAGGCTTTTCACGATTGCTACTAGTGGGTAACGTGGCGCGCACCGCCGCCGACGCGGCCCGGGCAACGGAGGTCACCCATGCGACTCGGTCTCAACATCGGCTATCTGACGCCGTGGTCCACCCCGGCGGTCCTGCTGGACCTGGCGCGGGAGGCCGACCGGCTCGGCTTCTCCGTGGTGTGGGCGGCGGAGGCGTACGGCTCCGACTCGCCGACGCTGCTGTCCTGGATCGCCGCGCAGACCGAGCGCATCGACATCGGCAGCGCGGTCATGCAGATCCCCGGCCGCACCCCGGCGGCCACGGCGATGACCGCGGCCACCCTCGACACGCTGTCCGGCGGCCGCTTCCGGCTCGGCCTCGGCGTGTCCGGCCCGCAGGTCTCCGAGGGCTGGCACGGGGTGCGCTTCGCCAAGCCGCTGGCCCGCACCCGCGAGTACGTCGACGTGGTCAAGCTCGCCCTGTCCCGCAAGCAGGTCAGCTACGACGGCGAGTTCCACACCCTGCCGCTGCCCGACGGGCCGGGCAAGGCGCTGCGGCTGAACTTCCACCCGCTGCGCACCGAGATCCCGATCTACCTCGCCGCGGTCGGCCCGAAGAACCTGGAGCTGGCCGGCGAGATCGCCGACGGCTGGCTGGCCGTGTTCTTCGCGCCGGAGTTCGCCCAGGAGCAGCTCGCCCAGATCGGCGCGGGCCGGGCCAAGGCGGGCAAGACCCTCGACGGCTTCGACATCGTGCCCAGCGTGCCCGTCGTCGTCGGCGACGACGTCGAGATGTGCGCCGAGCTGGTGCGCAACTACGCCGCGCTGTACGTCGGCGGCATGGGCAGCCGCCAGCAGAACTTCTACAACCAGCTCGCCACCCGGATGGGCTACGGCGAGGCGGCCGCCGAGATCCAGGACCTGTACCTCGCGGGCCGGCACCGGGACGCCGCCGCGGCCGTGCCGATGGAGTTCATCGACCGCACCGCCCTGCTCGGTCCCAAGGACCGCATCGCCCGACGCCTGCGTGACTTCGCCGACGCGGGCGTGACTACGCTGTCGCTGGCGCTGTTCGTCGCAGACGCCGACTCCGGCAAGGAGACCTTGCGTACGGTGGCCGAGGCGTACGCGGAGAGCGGATTGGGAGAATAAGTGGAGATCGAGATCTGGCAGGCGATCGTCCTGGGCATCGTGGAGGGGATCACCGAATTCCTCCCGATCTCGTCGACGGGACACCTGACCATCACCGAGAAGCTGATGGGCCTGCCGATCGACGATCCCGCCGTCACCGCCTTCACCGCCGTGATCCAGATCGGAGCGATCGCGGCGGTGCTGGTGTACTTCGCCAAGGACATCGGCCGCCTGGCGAGCGCCTGGTTCAAGGGCCTGCTCTCCGCCCCGGCCCGGCAGGAGTTCGACTACAAGTTCGCCTGGTACGTCATCGCCGGCTCGATCCCGATCGGCATCGTCGGCTTCCTCGGCCGGGACCTGATCACCGGCCCGCTGCGCAGCATGTGGTTCGTGGCCGGCTCGCTGATCGTGTGGAGCGCCGTGATGGCCTTCGCGGAGTACGCCGCCACCCAGACCCGCGGCGAGAAGCAGCTGCGGCTGTCCGACACCCTCGTCATCGGCTTCGCGCAGTGCCTGGCGCTGATCCCGGGCGTGTCCCGCTCCGGCGCCACCATCACCACCGGCCTGCTGCGCGACATCGACCGCGTCACCGCCACCCGGCTGTCGTTCTTCCTGGGCGTCCCGGCGCTCACCGCGGCCGGCATCTACGAGCTGCCCGAGGCCCTGGGCAGCCCCACCGTCAGCGGCCTGGTGCTGATCATCGGTACGGTGGTGAGCTTCATCGTCGCGTACGCGTCCATCGCCTGGCTGCTCAAGTTCGTCGCACACCACACCCTGATGACCTTCGTGTGGTATCGGGTGATCCTCGGCGGCGCGATCATCGCCCTGCTCGCCACGAACACCATCTCCGCGACCTAGGCTGGCGGGCGTGGCCACCCTTCTGCTGCTGCGACACGGACGCACCACCGCCAACGCCGACGGCATCCTCGCCGGCGACCTGCCCGTCGAGCTGGACGAGCTCGGCGTCGCCCAGGCCGAGCAGGCCCGCGGGCGGCTGGCCGGGCTGCCGCTGGCCGTGGTGGTGAGCAGCCCGCTGCGCCGCTGCCGGCAGACCCTGGAGCTCGCCCTGCCCGGCGTCGCCCCGGTGCCCGACGAGGGCCTGCGCGAATGCGGGTACGGCGAGTGGTCGGGCCGCTCGCTCAAGGAGCTGGCCGACAACCCGCTCTGGTCGACGGTCCAGCACCATCCCGCCGCGGTCATCTTCCCCGGCGGGGAGGCGATGGCGGCGATGGCCAACCGCGCCGTCACCGCCGTACGCGCCTGGGACGCCCGGATCACCGAGTCGCACGGCCCCGACGCGGTATGGCTGGCGTGCAGCCACGGCGACGTGATCAAGGCGATCGTGGCCGACGCGCTCGGCATGCACCTGGACCTGTTCCAGCGCATCTCGGTCGAGCCGTCCTCGATCACCGCGATCCGCTACACCCCGCAGCGCCCGTTCGTGCTCCGCGTCAACGACACCGGCACTCCGATCTCGGCCCTCCTCCACAAGCACCGCCCACCGGCCGAGGAGACCGCCGAAGGCGACGCCGTCCTCGGCGGCGGCGCCTGACCCCAGGCGGCTTGATCATCCGACTTGCCTGGCAGACGGGCGAATCTTGGGCGCGCATACGCCCATGTGCCTGGCAAGTCAGATGATCTTGGCGGGGCGGGGCTCAGGAGGCGGCGCGCAGGGCGAGGAAGAGGTCCACGCGGTCGGCGAAGCTGTCGAGGTCGCGGCCGGTGAGGTCGGCGATGCGGCGGATCCGGTAGCGCAGCGTGTTCACGTGCAGGTGCATCGCGCTCGCGCACCGGGTCCACGAGCCGTCGCAGGCCAGGAACGTCTGCAGGGTGCGCAGCAGGTCCGCGTTGTGCGAGCTGTCGTACGCCCGCAGCGGCGCGAGCAGCCGCTCCGCGAACGCCTGCCGCACCGCCCGGGGCACCCCGGCCAGCAGCAGGTCGTGCGACGCCAGCTCGTCGCAGCCGACGACGCTCACCCGGCCCTCGCGTTCGAGCGCGTAGTCGTGCGCGTGCCGCGCCTGCGCCAGCGCCGTGGCCAGGCCGATCACGTTCGTGGCGGGCTCGCTCACCCCGGCGGTGACACGTGCGCTCCGGAGGACGGAGGTCATCCTGCGGGCTGTCTCACGGAGCGGCGCGAGCACCCCGGTCCCGGCGATCACCGCCGTCACCAGCGTCCCGTCGGCCGCCACCACCGCTGCCCCGGCCTGCGCCACCATCTCCTCGACGATCGCCGCGGCGTCGCCGTGCAGTTTCGGGGAAACCGCACGGTCTCGGCCGAGTATTCGTGCACTTTCCCCGAAACCGGCAGGCCCGGTGGTGTCGAAGGAGGCGACGACGACGGTGTGCGGCCCGGTGGTGGGCAGGCCGCAGGCGTTGAGGGCGGCGCTCGTCTCGATCGGGTCGGCGTTGGCGGCGAGCGCCGCGAGGAGACGGTCCGCCAGTCGCGCTTCGACCTGGCGGGCGCGCTCATGACGGGCTGCGTCCAGCGCCGCCAGCTCGACCAGCTCGTCGAGTGCCGTCCCGTCACCGGCGCAGGCGATGAAGCGTCCGCCCAGCGTGGGGGTGAGCGTGGGCGCGTCGAGGTGGAACTCGCGGCCGTCGATGCGGCAGCGTGCGGGCAGCGTGTCGGCCCGCAGGAACGCCGCGGCCAGTTTCGCGCCGAGTGCGGACGCGGCGGGGCTCACGCGGTCCGCTTCGGTCAGACCGCCGCCGGTGGCGGGCGATCCGACAGTCCGGCCCGCCGCCGCGCGTCCGCCGAGCGCGCCGGACGTCGCGCGTCCACCGAGCGGGCCGGCGGGTGGGCCGGACGCCGCGCGCCCGCCGAGCGGGCCGCCGACGATGATACGGCCGGTGCAGCTCAGCACCCAGGCGCCGTCCGTGGGCCATACCTCGGCCAGGTCAGCGCCCGCGGCCAGGCGGGCGACGAGGCCGCGGCGGCGGTTGCGGGCGGCTACCGCGCCGGCCTCCCGCTCGGCCCAGAGCACCGTGTCGATCCGGTCGGTGACGTCGCGGAACGACACCTCGGCGGGGACCGCGAACAGCGGCAGCCGGTGCCGCCGGCAGGCGTCGACCAGGTCGGCGGGCACGGGCCCGAGCAGCGCCTCACCCGCGCCGAGCGCGGCGACTCCAGCTCCGGCGAGCGCGGCGACGAACACCTCGGAGTCGGCGGGCTCGCGCCGCCACATCATGCCGGTGAGCACGACCTCGCCGCCCGCGAGGTAGCGGGCGGGGTCGAGCAGGTCGGTGGTGTACGCGTTGCGCGCCACCGGGCGGTCGAGCTCGCCGTGCCCGGCGAGCACGGGCAGCGGGACACCAGGGTGTTCCAGCACGTCACGTAGCCGCATGCGCACCGCCTTTGTCGTAACCTCCAAAGAGCCTAGCCAGGCTTTGTTGCAGTTTCGGTCCTTCTCACCCTTCTACGCCAGGGGGCGGGGCAGTTGACTCATCCCATGTCGCTGGCCGCGTTCAACGACCTGCCGCAGGCGCAGGCCGAGGAGGAGCTGCTGGCCTGCTGCGCCGCGGCCGCCTGGGCGCGTGCGGTGGCGGCCGGGCGGCCGTACCCCGGCCACGCCGAGCTGCGCGAAGTCGCGGCGGGGGCGGTGGCCGCACTGTCCTGGCCGGACATCGCGCAGGCCCTGGCCGCGCACCCGCGCATCGGCGAGCGGGCCGCGGGCGCGAGCCGGGAGGCGGCGTGGTCTCGGCAGGAGCAGTCCGGTGCCACGGCGGCCGGCGAGCAGACCGCGACCGCGCTTATCGACGCCAACCGGGCGTACGAGAAGCGCTTCGGCCACGTCTTCCTCATCTTCGCCAGCGGGAAGTCGGCGGAGCAGATGCTGGCGGCGGCCCGGGAGCGGCTGGGCCACGACGAGGCGACCGAGCGCGAGGTGGTACGCCGCGAGCTGACGGCGATCACCCTGCTGCGCCTGGAACGGTTGGTGACGGCGTGACGCTTTCCACGCACGTGCTGGACACCTGCCGCGGCGAACCGGCCGCGGACGTGCAGGTGACGCTGCAGCGGCTGGGGCAGTACGGCTGGGTGACCGTGGCGACGGGGGCCACGAACACCGACGGGCGGCTGTCGGACTGGGTGCCGGCCGAGCAGTGGCTGGTGGGTCGCTACGGCCTGCGCTTCGACGTCGCGGCGTACCAGGGGCTGGGCAGTTTCTTCCCCGAGGTGACGGTCGTGTTCGACGTGACCGACCCGGCGCGGCACCTGCACGTGCCGCTGCTGCTGAGCAAGTTCGGTTACACCACCTACCGGGGGTCCTGATGGCGATCCACCTGGGGCCCAACCGCTACGGCAAGGCGGAGTGCCGCCTGGTCGCGGTGGCCCGGGACGGCGAGCGGCACGCGCTCACCGACCTGAACGTGAGCACCCGGCTGGCCGGCCGCCTCGACGCCACCCACCTGACCGGCGACAACAGCGACGTGCTGCCCACGGACACGCAGAAGAACACGGTGTACGCGTTCGCGCGGCAGGGCATCGGCGCGATCGAGGAGTTCGGGCTGGCGCTGGCCCGGCACTTCGTCGCCGGCACGGACGCGGTCGAGCGGGCGCAGGTGCACGTCGAGGCGTACGGCTGGCGGCGGCTGGGCGGGCACTCCTTCGCCCGCGCGGGCGACGAGGTGCGCACCGCGACGCTGACCGCGACCGCCGGGCAGGCGTGGGCGGTCGGCGGGCTGCACGGGCTGACCCTGCTGAACACGACGGGCTCGGAGTTCCGCGGGTTCCCCCGGGACCGGTACACGACGCTGCCCGAGGCGAGCGACCGCATCCTGGCCACGGCCGTGGACGCCCGGTGGCGCTTCGCCTCGCTGGAGGTGGCCTGGGACGCCGCGTTCGAGCAGATCCGCGGCCACCTGATCGCCGCTTTCGCGGAGACCTACAGCCGGTCCCTGCAGCAGACGCTGTACGCGATGGGCGAGCGGGTGCTCACGCACGTGCCGGAGGTGGCCGAGGTGCGGCTGGCGCTGCCGAACCGGCACCACTTCCTGGTGGACCTGTCGCCGTTCGGGCTCGACAACCCGGACGCGGTGTACTTCGCGGCCGACCGGCCGTACGGGCTGATCGAGGGCACGGTGCAGCGCGACGACGCGCCGCCGCCGGGGCTAGCGTGGGACCTGGGAGCGGCCTGATGGACTTCCTGAACCCGGTGACCTGGGCCGATGCGCTGAAGATGAAGGCGGAGCGGCCCGACGCGGTGCCGATCGCGGGCGGCACCGACGTGATGGTCGAGCTGAACTTCCACCGGCGGCGGCCCCCGGCGCTGCTCGACCTGACCCGGATCGGCGAGCTGAGCACCTGGGACCTCGACAGCGGCATGCTGCGCCTCGGTGCCGGAGTCAGCTACGCGCGCATCATGGCGGAGCTGGGCGACCGCCTGCCGGGGCTGGCCATGGCCGCGCGCACGGTCGGTTCGCCGCAGATCCGCAACCGGGGCACGGTCGGCGGCAACCTCGGCTCGGCCTCCCCGGCCGGTGACGCCCATCCGCCGCTGCTGGCCGCGGGGGCCCGGGTCGAGCTGGCGTCGGTACGCGGCACCCGGCTGGTCCCCGTCGACGAGTTCTTCACCGGGCCCAAGCGCAGCGTGCTCGCGCCCGACGAGCTGATCGCGGCCGTGCTGGTGCGCCCCGCCGCCGGCCCCGAGCAGTTCTCGAAGATCGGCACCCGGAACGCGATGGTGATCGCGGTCAGCTCGTTCGCGCTGGCCCTGCACCCGGACCGGCGCGCGGTCGGCACCGGGATCGGCTCGGCCGCGCCCACCCCGCGCCGGGCCGCCGAGGCGGAGTCGTTCGCCGCCGGGGAGCTGCCCTGGGACACCCTCGGCGCGCTCGACCCCGACGTCGTACGGCGCTTCGGGGAGCTGGTCGCGGCGGCCGCCGCCCCGATCGACGACGTGCGCGGCACGGCCGCGTACCGCCGCCACGCGCTCGCCGTGCTGGCACGGCGCACGCTGACCTGGGCCTGGAGGGACCTATGCGGGTGAGGTGCACGGTCAACGGAGTGGACCGGACCGCCGACGACGTCTGGGAGGGCGAGAGCCTGCTCTACGTGCTCCGTGAGCGGCTCGGCCTGCCCGGCAGCAAGAACGCCTGCGAGCAGGGCGAATGCGGCTCGTGCACGGTGTACCTGGACGGCACCGCGGTCTGCGCCTGCCTGGTCGCCGCGGGCCAGGCCGCCGGGCGCGACATCCGGACCGTCGAGGGGCTCGCCCCCGAGGGCGGGCTCGACCCGGTGCAGCGCGCGTTCCTGCGGGCGGGCGCGGTGCAGTGCGGCTTCTGCACGCCGGGCCTCATCGTCTCGGTGCACGACCTGCTGGCCCACAACCCGCACCCCAGCGACCCGGAGATCCGCGAGGCGCTGGCCGGGAACCTGTGCCGCTGCACCGGCTACGAGAAGATCATGGACGCGGTACGGCTGGCCGCCGCGGACGGGGCGGGGGCGGCATGAGAACCGTCGTCAACGGGTGCGCGATCGCGACGGTCGACGCCGTCGGCACCGAATACCCGCACGGGCACCTGGTGCTCGACGGGGACCGGATCAGCGCGGTCGGCGCGGGCGGCTTCGACGGGCCCGCCGACCAGGTCATCGACGGCCGGGGCTGCCTGGCCACGCCCGGCCTGGTCAACACCCACCACCACCTCTACCAGTGGGCCACCCGGGGGCTCGCGCAGCAGAGCAACCTGTTCGACTGGCTGGTCGAGCTGTATCCGGTGTGGGCGGGGCTGGACGACGAACTGGTGTACGTCACCACGTCCGCCGGGCTCGGCGCGCTGGCCCTGTCCGGCTGCACCACCGCCGCCGACCACCACTACGTGTTCCCGCGCGGCTCCGGCGACCTGATCGGCACCCAGGCCGAGGCGGCCGCGGCGATCGGCGTACGGCTGCACGCCTGCCGTGGCTCGATGGACCTCGGCACGTCGCAGGGCGGGCTGCCGCCGGACAGCATCGTCGAGTCCACCGGCGCGGCGCTGGCCGCGACCGCCGAGGCGATCGAGCGGCACCACGACCCGTCGCCGTCGTCGCGGATGCGCGTCGCGGTCGCGCCGTGCTCGCCGTTCTCGGTCACCTCCGACCTGATGCGCGAGGCCGCGTCGTTGGCGCGGGCGCACGGGGTGCGCCTGCACACGCACCTGGCCGAGACGGTCGAGGAGGACGCGTTCTGCCGCGAGCGCTTCGGCTGCACGCCCGTCGAGTACGCCGAGAAGCTCGGCTGGCTCGGCGACGACGTGTGGCTCGCGCACGGCGTACACCTCGACGACGGCGCGGTGGCCCGGCTCGGCGCCACCGGCACCGGCGTGGCGCACTGTCCCAGCTCCAACGCCCGGCTCGGGGCCGGGACCGCGCGGGTGCGCGACCTGCTCGACGCGGGCGCGCCGGTCGGGCTGGGCGTCGACGGCGCCGCCTCGCAGGAGGCCGGGGAGCTGGGGCCGGAGCTGCGGCAGGCGATGCTCGCGGCCCGGTTGCGGGGCGGCCCGGCCGCGCTCACCGCCCGTGAGGCGCTGGTCCTGGGCACCACCGGCGGGGCCCGCTGCCTGGGCCGCGACGGGGAGCTGGGCAGCCTGGAGCCGGGCAAGCTCGCCGACGTCGTGCTGTGGCGCCTGGACGGCCTCGGCCACGCCGGCATCGAGGATCCGGTCGCGGCGCTGGTCTTCGGCCCGCCCGCCCCGGTCGAGGCGGTGCTCGTCGGCGGGCAGCTCGTGGTGCGTAGCGGCCGACTGATCCACGCCGACGAGGACTCCCTGGCCCGCGACCTCACCCGGGTCAGCCGCACCCTGCTGCGAAAGGCGGGCCGATGACCACGGTGCATGTGGGGCTGCCGGCGGCGGTGGACGGTGGGGTGGGGGCGAGTCCGCAGCGGCCGGACGGGCGGCTGAAGGTGACCGGCGAGTTCGCGTTCTCGTCGGATCTGTGGGCCGACGACATGCTGTGGGGCGCGACGCTGCGCAGCCCGCACCCCCGAGCGCGGATCACCGCGCTGGACATCGGCCCGGCGCTGCGGGTGCCGGGCGTGTACGCCGTGCTGACCCACGAGGACGTGCCGGGCGCGCCGCTGTACGGCCTGGAGCACGTCGATCAGCCGGTGCTCGCCGCCCGGGAGATCCGTTACCAGGGTGAGCCGATCGTGATCGTGGCCGCCGACCATCCGGAGACCGCGCGCCGCGCGGCCGCCCTGGTCGAGGTCGGCTACGACGTGCTCGACCCGGTGACGGAGCTGGAGGCGGCCCTCGACCCGGCCGGTCCGCAGGTGCACGCGGACCGGCCGAACCTGCTGCGCCACGTGCCGATCCGGCGCGGCGACCCGCACGCCACGGCCGCGGTGGTGGTGACGGGCGAGTACGAGGTCGGCATGCAGGACCAGGCCTTCCTCGGCCCGGAGTCCGGCCTGGCCGTGCCCGCCGAGGACGGCGGGATCGACCTGTACATCGCCACCCAGTGGCTGCACGTGGACCAGCGGCAGGTCGCCGCGTGCCTGGGCCTGCCGCCCGAGAAGGTGCGGCTCACCCTGGCCGGGGTGGGCGGCGCGTTCGGCGCGCGCGAGGACCTGTCCATGCAAGTGCACGCCTGCATGCTGGCGCTGCGCACGGGCCGCCCGGTGAAGATGGTGTACGGCCGCGAGGAGTCGTTCTTCGGACACGTGCACCGGCACCCGGCGCGGCTGCGCTACGAGCACGGCGCCGACGCCGACGGCCGGGTCGTCTACGTCAAGGCGCGCATCCTGCTCGACGGGGGCGCGTACGCGTCCAGCACCGGCGCGGTGGTGGCCAACGCGGCGACGCTCGGCATCGGCCCGTACGACGTGCCGAACGTGGTCATGGACGCGTACGGGCTCTACACGAACAACCCGCCGTGCGGGGCGATGCGCGGCTTCGGCGCGGTGCAGGCGTGCTTCGCGTACGAGTCGCAGATGGACAAGCTGGCCGCCGCGCTCGGCCTGGATCCGGTGGAACTGCGGGTGCGCAACGCGCTGACCACCGGCGACCGGATGCCGACCGGGCAGGTCGTGGAGGGCCCGGCGCCGGTCGCCGAGCTGCTCCGGCTGGTCCGGGAGCGGCCTCCGGCGCCCGCGGTGGGCGACTTCCTGCCCGGCGGCACCGCGAACACGACCCGGGGCGAGGGCGTGGTGCGCGGCGTCGGGTTCGGCATCGGCATCAAGAACGTGTGCTTCTCGGAGGGCTTCGACGACTTCGCGACGGCCCGGGTGCGGCTGGAGCTGATCGGCGGGCGGCCCGCGGTGCTGGTGCACACGGCCGCGGCCGAGGTCGGGCAGGGCCTGGTCACGGTACAGGCGCAGATCGTGCGCACCGAGCTGGGCGTCGAGCAGGTCACCATCGCCCCGGCCGACACCGCCGTGGGCAGCGCGGGCTCGTCGTCGGCGTCGCGCCAGACGTACATGACCGGCGGCGCCGTACGCGCCGCCTGCCAGGCCATCCGCACCCGCCTGCTGGAGAGGTTAGGAAGGGCACCTTCTACTACGGAAAACGATAAGAAGGTGCCCTTCCTTTCGGAGGAGGAGATCGCGGATCTTCTCGGGGAGGGGGCGATCGAGGAGACGGTGGAGTGGCGGCACCGGCCGACGTATCCGCTGGATGAGGAGACGGGGCAGGGGGACGCGCACGTGCAGTACGCGTTCGCGGCGCATCGGGCCACCGTGGACGTCGATCTGGAGCTGGGGCTGGTGAAGGTGGTCGAGATCGTGACCGCGCAGGACGTCGGCAAGGCGGTGAATCCGGGGGCCGTGGCGGGGCAGATCCAGGGCGGCACGGCGCAAGGGCTCGGGCTGGCGCTGATGGAGGAGATCCAGGTCGTGGACGGGAAGGTGCGCAATCCGTCCTTCACCGACTATCTGCTCCCTACGATCATGGACATGCCACCGATGTCGCTGGACGTGCTCGAGCTCGCCGACCCGCACTCGCCGTACGGGCTGCGCGGCGTCGGAGAACCGCCTACGATCTCGTCCACACCGGCTGTGGTGGCGGCGATACGCGCCGCAACCGGCGCGGCGCTGACCCGGGTGCCCGTGCGGCCCGAACACATCGTGGGAGTGTGAGTGACCGACATCCTGAGCCCCGCGGCGGTCGAGTTCGTCACCGAGCTGCAGCGCCGCTTCCGGCCCCGCCGCGATGAGCTGCTCGCCGCGCGGGCGCGCCGGCAGGAGGAGCTGGACCGGACCGGCACGCTGGACTTCCTGCCGGAGACCGCGCCCATCCGCCAGGCCGAGTGGACGGTCGCCGACGCGCCGCCGGACCTGGTGGACCGCCGCGTCGAGATCACCGGCCCGACCGAGCGCAAGATGACGATCAACGCGCTGAACTCGGGCGCGAAGGTGTGGCTGGCCGACCTGGAGGACGCGAACACCCCGCACTGGGCCAACGTGGTCGGCGGCCAGCGCAGCCTCTTCGAGGCGGTGCGCCGGACGATCAGCCTCCAGCAGGGCGACAAGCTCTACGCGCTGCACCCGGGCCCGCTGCCCACCATCGTGGTGCGCCCGCGCGGCTGGCACCTGGACGAGCGCCACTTCGAGGTGGACGGCTCGCCGGGCGTGGCCGCGCTGGTCGACTTCGGGCTGCACTTCTTCCACAACGCCGCCGAGCTGCTCGCGCGCGGCAGCGGGCCGTACTACTACCTGCCCAAGATGGAGAGCCATCTGGAGGCGCGGCTGTGGAACGACGTGTTCTGCGCCGCGCAGGAGATGCTGGACATCCCGCACGGCAGCATCCGGGCCACCGTCCTGATCGAGACGATCACCGCCGCGTTCGAGATGGACGAGATCCTCTGGGAGCTGCGCGAGCACGCCAGCGGCCTGAACGCGGGCCGGTGGGACTACCTGTTCAGCCTGATCAAGAAGTTCCGGGCGCACGCCTCGTTCACGCTGCCGGACCGGGCCGACGTGACCATGGCCGCGCCGTTCCTGCGGGCGTACGCGCAGCTGCTGGTGAAGACCTGCCACCGGCGGGGCGCGTTCGCGATGGGCGGCATGGCGGCGTTCATCCCGAACCGGCGCGACCCGGAGGTCACCGCGACCGCGCTGGCCAAGGTGCGCCAGGACAAGGAGCGCGAGGCCGCCGACGGCTTCGACGGCTCCTGGGTGGCCCACCCGGACCTGGTGCCGGTCTGCCTGGAGGTCTTCGAGAAGGCGCTCGGCGGGCAGCCGAACCAGCTCGACCGGCAGCGGGCGGACGTGCACGTGGACGCGAACGACCTGCTCGACGTGAGCACGGTGCCGGGCGCGATCACGCGCGCCGGCCTGCGCACCAACATCGACGTCGGCATCCGGTACATCCAGTCCTGGCTCAACGGCAACGGCGCGGCGGCCATCAACAACCTGATGGAGGACGCCGCCACCGCCGAGATCTCCCGCTCCCAGCTGTGGCAGTGGATGCACAACGGGGCGGCGCTCGACGACGGCACCCCGATCACCCGCGAGCTGCTGGAGCAGCTGATCGAGGCGGAGATGGCCACGCTCGGGCCGGACTTCGCCACCGCCCGCAAGCTCTTCGAGCAGGTGGCGCTGGCCGACGACTTCACCGAGTTCCTGACCCTGCCGGCCGGCGAGCTGATCGACTGATGTCGGCACCGGCCGGAGAGTTCCTGGGGGTGCCCCGGGAGCCGCGCGACGGGACGAGCCGGGTGCCGCTGCCCGAGCTGGACCGGCGGCTGGCCGTGGCCGACGGCGTGCTGCGCGACCGGTGGCCCGGCGAGCCGGCCGGGCGCCAGCCGCTGCACACCGTGTACGTGCCCGCCGACCGGGTGCGCACCGGACTGGCCCGGCGCTGGGGCGAGCAGGCGCTGGCCGCGCTGTCCGAGCACGGGCTGCCCTACCCGGACGAGCTGCACGAGCGGATCGGCCGGAAGCTGGCGACGGAGCCGATCGAGGACTTGCGGGTCGACTTCGAGGACGGCTACGGCCGCCGCGAGGACGCCACCGAGGACGCGCACGCCCGCGCCATGGCCGCGTTCATCGCGGGACGCCCGGCGCCGTTCTGCGGCATCCGGATCAAGAGCCTGGAGGCCGACACCCGGGCGCGGGCGGTGCGCACGCTGGAGCGGTTCCTCGACGCACTGGGCACCATCCCGCCCGGCTTCGTGATCACGCTGCCCAAGGTCAGCTCGGTGGAGCAGGTCGAGGCCATGGTGTGGCTGTGCCGCCTGCTCGAACCCGCCGCCGGGCAGCTGCGTTTCGAGCTGCAGGTGGAGATGCCGCAGGCGGTGCTCGGGCCGGACGGCCGGTGCCCGCTGCCCGCGATGATCCACGCCGCCCAGGGCCGCTGTACGGGGCTGCACTACGGCACGTACGACTACTCGGCGGCGCTGGGCATCGCGGCGGCGTACCAGTCGATGGAGCATCCCGCGGCCGACCACGCCAAGGCGGTCATGCAGGTCGCGGCGGCGGGCACGGGCGTACGCGTCGCGGACGGCTCGACCAACGTGCTGCCCGTCGGCGGCACCGCCGCCGTGCACGCCGCGTGGGCGCTGCACCTGCGGCTGGTCCGCCGGAGCCTGGAGCGCGGCTTCTACCAGGGCTGGGACCTGCACCCGGCGCAGCTGCCGACGCGCTACGCGGCGGCGTACGCCTTCTTCCGGGAGGGTGCCCCGGCCGCCGCGACGCGGCTGCGGGCGTGGCTGGCCGGCCGCGACAGCGCCGCGCAGCGCGACAGCGGCGCCCGCGACACCGGCTACCTGGACGAACCCGCGACGGCGCGGGCCCTGGCCGGATTCCTGCGACGCGCGCTCGAATGCGGCGCGCTGGACTCCGGCGAATTCGGCGTCGATCGATATATGCTGGACGGGCTGTGAACTACGATCTCATCCTCCGCTCGCGCCGGACGCTGCTGCCCGGCGGCGAGCAGCCCGCCGACGTCGGCATCCGGGACGGCGTGATCGCCACCGTCGCCGGGCACCAGGCGCTGACCGGCCACGACGTGATCGACCTCGCGGAGTGCGCGCTGCTGCCCGGCCTCGTCGACACCCACGTGCACGTCAACGAACCCGGCCGCACCGAGTGGGAGGGCTTCGACACCGCCACCCGGGCCGCCGCGGCGGGCGGCGTCACCACGATCGTCGACATGCCGCTGAACTCGATCCCGCCCACCGTGGACCCGCACGCCCTGTGGGTGAAACGGGCCGCGGCGGCCGAGCAGTGTTATGTGGACGTCGGCTTCTGGGGCGGCGCCGTGCCGGGCAACCTGAAGTCGCTGCCCGCGCTGCACGAACAGGGCGTGTTCGGGTTCAAGGCGTTCCTCATCGACTCGGGCGTGCCCGAGTTCCCGCCGCTGGACCCGGCGGGGCTGGCCGACGCGCTGGCCGCCGTGGACGCGCTGTTCGTGGTGCACGCCGAGGACCCGGCGCTGGTCACCGAGGCGCACGGCGCGCACTTCGCCGACTTCGTCGCGTCCCGCCCGGCGCGGGCCGAGGCGAGCGCCGTCGCCGCGGCGATCGAGGCGGCCCGGCACACCGGGGCCCGGGTGCACATCCTGCACCTGGCCGCCGCCGACGCGCTGCCACTGCTCGCCGCCGCCCGGCGCGAGGGCGTCCGGGTCACCGCCGAGACCTGCCCGCACTATCTCGTGCTCGACGCGGCCGACGTGCCCGACGGGGCGACGCAGTACAAGTGCTGCCCGCCGATCCGGGACCGGTCCCACCAGGACGCGCTGTGGGAGGCGCTGGCCGACGGGCTGATCGGCTGCGTGGTGTCGGACCACTCGCCGTGCCCGCCGGAGCTGAAGCGCGGCGACTTCGGCAGCGCCTGGGGCGGCATCGCGTCGGTGCAGCTCGGCCTGCCGCTGGTGTGGACGGCGGCGCGGCGGCGCGGGCACAGCCTGGCGGACGTGGTGCGCTGGATGGCCGCCAACACCGCCGACCTGGTCGGCCTGGGCCGCAAGGGGCGCATCGCCGAGGGCGCCGACGCCGACCTGGTCGCCTTCGACGCCGACGCCGAGTTCACGGTGGACGCCGCCACGCTGCTGCACCGGCACCACGTTTCGCCGTACCACGGCCGTAAGCTGCGCGGCGTGGTCCGCGACACGTGGCTGCGCGGACGCCTCGCCGGCGCCGAACCGATCGGCCGCCTGCTCGAACGGGGCCGCCCGTGACCGCCGAGCAGAGGGAGGCGAGCGCGTGACCTTCGAGGAGCTGCTGGATCTGGCCTCGCGCAACGTCGGGGGCAGCGTCGTCGCGGCCAACGACGAGTTCTTCGCCGAGCGCGACAACCTGATCAACCCGTGGGCGCCCACCTTCACGCCGCGCACCTTCGGCGCGAAGGGCCAGGTGTACGACGGCTGGGAGACCCGCCGCCGTCGCGAGCCCGGCCAGGACCACGCCGTGCTCCGGCTCGGCGTGCCCGGCGTCGTGCACGGCGTCGTCGTCGACACCGCGTTCTTCACCGGCAACTATCCGCCCGAGGCGGCGGTGGAGGGCTGCCGCCTGCCCGGCTACCCGTCCCCTGACGAGCTGGCCGGGGCCGACTGGTTTCCCCTGGTCGAGCGCGCGGCGCTGCACGGCGACACGCGCAACCGGTTCACCGTCAGCGCGGGCCGCGTGGTCACCCACGTCCGGCTCACCATCCACCCCGACGGCGGGGTCGCCCGGCTGCGCGTGTACGGCGAGCCCGTGCCCGACCCCGAGCTGCTGCCCGACACGTGCGACCTGGCCGCGGCCGAGATCGGTGGGCGGGTCACCGACTGCAGCGACCGCTTCTACGGCTCGCCCGGCAACCTGCTGCTGCCGGGCCTGGCCGCGAGCATGGGCGAGGGCTGGGAGACGCGGCGGCGCCGCGACGACGGCAACGACTGGGTGCGGGTACGCCTGGCCGCGCCGGGCGTGATCCGCCTGGCCGAGCTGGACACCTCGCACTTCAAGGGCAACGCCCCGGGCTGGGCGCGGCTGACCGGCGGCGACGGCGAGCCGCTGCTGCCCCGGGTCCGGCTGCAGCCCGACACCCGCCACCGGTTCCGGCTCGCCCACGACGGGCCGGTGGGCGAGGTGCGCCTGGACATCTACCCCGACGGCGGCATGGCCCGGCTGCGCCTGTACGGCAGCCTGACGGCCGGCGCCCGGGAGAGGCTCGCCGCACAGTGGGCGGATCGGGAGGCAGGGGGAGGATGAAGCATGGCCGTCGGGGGATTGCTGCTCGCCGCGGGGGCGGGCCGGCGCTACGGGATGCCCAAGGCGTACGCGCCGGTGCCGGGCGACGGAGAGATGATGGTGCAGCGCGGGCTGCGCACGCTGCGTGAGGGCGACTGCGACCCGGTGGTGGTGGTGCTCGGCGCGGGCGCCGAACGGGCACCGCAGCTGCCCGGGGCGCTGGTCGTGGTGAACGAGGACTGGCCCAGCGGGATGGGTTCGTCGCTGCGGGCCGGGTTGGCGGCCCTGCCCACGCAGGTGGACGCTGTGGTGGTGCTGCTGGTGGACACCCCGGGGATCACCGCCGAGGCGGTGCGCCGGGTCGGGGCCGGGGCCGGACCGGCGACCCTGCGCGTCGCCACCTACGGCGGGGACGGCGGGCACCCCGTGCTGCTCGGCCGGGACCACTGGGCCGGGGCGGCGGAGCTGGCCGTCGGCGACGTCGGCGCCCGGCCGTACCTGGCCCGGCACGAGGTCGAGACGGTGCCCTGCGACGACGTCTCCGACGGGGCGGACGTGGACGTGCCTCATGCGTGACGTGCTCGACGACCTGCTCCGCTGGTGGGCACAGGGCGCGACGACGGGCCTGGCGACGGTGGTGCGGACCTGGCAGTCCGCGCCCCGCCGCCCCGGCGCCGCGATGCTCGTCGGGCCGGGCGGGGAGGCCGTCGGCAGTGTCTCCGGCGGCTGCGTCGAGGCCGCCGTGTACGAGATCGCTCAGCAGGTCGCCGCCGACCCGGCTGCGGCGCCCGCGCTGGAGCGCTACGGGATCAGCGACGAGGACGCCTACGCCGCCGCGCTGACCTGCGGCGGCACCATCGAGGTGTTCGTCGAGCAGGTCTCCCGCGAGACGTTCCCGCAGCTCGGCGAGGTGGCCGCGGCGATTCGCGAGGGCCGGCCGGTGGCCGTGGCGACCTGCGTCGAGCCGGCGGACTCGCCGCGCTACGGCCGTCGCCTGGTGGTGTGGGAGCGGGGCACGGCGGGCTCGTTCGGCTCGCCCCGCCTCGACGACGCCGTCGCCGACGACGCCCGGGGGCTGCTGGCCGCCGGGCGGACCGGGATGCTGCACTACGGCGTGGACGGGGAGCGGCGCGGCGACGCGATCACGGTGTTCGTGAACGCGTACGCGCCGCCCGCCCGCATGATCGTGTTCGGGGCGATCGACTTCGCCGCCGCGGTGGCCCGGATCGGGCGCTTCCTCGGCTATCACGTCACCGTGTGCGACGCGCGGCCGGTGTTCGCGACGACCCGGCGCTTCCCGGCCGCCGACGAGGTGGTGGTGCAGTGGCCGCACCGCTACCTGGCGGGCGAGGCCGCCGCCGGGCGCGTGGACGAGCGCACGGTGCTGTGCGTGCTCACCCACGACCCGAAGTTCGACGTGCCGCTGCTGGAGGTGGCACTGCGGCTGCCGGTGGCGTACGTCGGCGCGATGGGCTCCCGCCGCACCCACGACGACCGGACCGCCCGGCTGCGCGAGCACGGCATGACGGAGGCCGAACTGGGCCGCCTGCGCGCGCCGATCGGCCTGGACCTGGGTGCGCGCACGCCGGAGGAGACCGCCGTGAGCATCGCCGCCGAGATCATCGCCGTCCGCTGGGGCGGCACCGGCGCCACCCTCACCGACGTTCCCGGCCCCATCCACCACCAGGGCGTCCTCGCCGACCGCTGACGGCGCGGCGGCACCGGCTCCCGCCGTGCCGTGCGCGACGGCTCACGCCGCCCTCGCGCCGTGGCGCGCCGCCTCGGGCCGTGGCGCGGCGCCTCGGGCCGTGGCGCTTCCGACCATGATCGCTGTCTCGTGTCAGAACCTGTGGTCTGACCAAGGGTTTTGACACAAAACAGCGATCTTCAGCGGGCCGTCGCAATGGGTCGGCCCAGCGCAGCGCTCTGACCTGGCCTTTCGTCGCCGCCGACGCGGACCCGACCCGGCCGGACCCGACCCGACCCGACCCGGCCGGACCCGACCCGACCAGACCCGGCCGGGCCCGGTCCGACCCGGCCGGGCCCGGTCCGACCCGGCCGGGCCCGGTCCGACCCGGTCCGGCTCGGCGGAGGTGGTCGGTTATCGGTCGGCGGTGTCGTCGGCAGCGAGATGGCGTGCGGCGGCCATCGCCTCGTAGGCCGGGGCCAGCAGCGTCGCCAGGTCGACTCCGCGTACCGCGATCCCGGTCGGGCCGAGGCGGCGGAGCACGTGGTCGGCGGGCAGGTCCGGGACGGGCGGCAGCGGCGGCAGCTCCCCGGCGTCCCAGAACCCGCCCAGCTCCGTATCGGCGCCGTCCTCGGCGGGGGCAGCTCGGGCGGCAGGGTGCCGATTCGCTGAGCGCGGTGCTCGCGCAGCCCGTCCAGCAGCTCCTCGCGGGGCAGGCCGCGCCACCGCAGGATGTCGAACGGGTCCGCGTCGAAGCGCTCCGCCAGCAGGAAGCAGACCGCGGCGGCGTGCTTGCACGGATTGCCCCAGTCGGGGCAGGAGCAGTCGATGTCCAGCTCGTGCATGGCGGGGAAGAGCGACAGCCGCAGCGGCCGAAACACTTCTTCGATTTCCTCGGGCATCCGCCCGGCCAGGAGGGCGGCGCTGAAGGCGGCCTGCCCGGCGAGCGCGGCGACGATCCGCTCCTGTTCGGCGGGGCGGTAGATCGGAACCGTGAGGTAGACGGCGTAGGGCTTCGGCCGGGAACCCTGGACGGCGGCCCGCACCTCCGCGTGGTCGATCGTGAGCGACAGGACCTGGCCGGTGCGCGCGTACGACTTGCCGCGGGTGAGCCGGCTCGCGGTCTCGGGCGTCTCGATCGCGGCGAGGAAGCGGCGCGACCACCAGGTGGTGGCGATGGCGCCGCGCTGGCTGCGGGCCTTGATGCCGTCGGCGGGCAGCCGCGGCTTGGACACGGGGAACCAGCCCCACCCGCGCTGCTCCGCCCCACCCCCGGGATCCTCGGCGTCGTCGGGGTGTGCCGTGGCGTCCGGCTCGTCGGCGAACGGGTCGAAGTCGCCGGACCCGGCGTCGCCGTCGGGATCGAAGCCGCGGACGGCCCGCCCGGCGTCCATGTCGGAGCCGTGCGGGCCGGTGCTGGGGCGGCGGGCCATCGGGGTGCCTCCTACTCGACGACCGCGTCGCGGGCCAGGGTGACCAGCTCGCGCAGGGCCTGGGTGGACAGCTCGGTCAGCCACGCCTCGCCGGTGCCGACGGTGGCCTCGGCGAGCGCCTTCTTCTGCTGGAGGACGGCGTCGATGCGCTCCTCCAGCGTGCCCGCGCACAGCAGCTTGCGTACCTGCACGTTCCGGCGCTGGCCGATGCGGAACGCGCGGTCGGTGGCCTGGTCCTCGACGGCCGGGTTCCACCAGCGGTCGACGTGGATGACGTGGTTGGCGGCGGTCAGGTTGAGCCCGACGCCGCCCGCCTTCAGCGAGAGCACGAACAGGCTCGGCCCGGCGGGCTCCTGGAACGACACGACCATACGGTCGCGGGTCTTCTTGTCCACCCCGCCGTGCAGGAACGGCACCGCCTGCCCGAACCGGGCCGCCAGGTGCTCGGCCAGCATCCCGCCGAACTCGGCGAACTGCGTGAACAGCAGCACCTTCTCGCCGGCGGCGAGGACCTCCTCGCAGATCTCCTCGACCCGGGCCACCTTGCCGGACCGCCCGGCGATGCGGGAGCCGTCCTTGAGCAGCTGGGCGGGGTGGTTGCAGACCTGCTTGAGCTTGGTCAGCGTGGCCAGGATCAGCCCGCGCCGGTCGATGCCCTCGGCGGCCTCGATCTGGGCCATCATGTCGTCGAGCACGCTCTGGTAGAGGGCGGCCTGCTCGCGGGTGAGGTTGCAGGCGACCGTCATCTCGATCTTCTCGGGCAGGTCGGAGATGATCGTCGGGTCGGTCTTGACCCGCCGCAGCAGGAACGCGCCGGTGACCTGGCGCAGCCGCGCGGCGGCGGCCTCGTCGCCGTCCCGCTCGATCGGCACCGCGAAGCGCCGCTTGAACGTCTCCGTGCTGCCGAGCAGCCCCGGGCTGGCGAACTCCAGGATCGAGTGCAGGTCGGCGAGCCGGTTCTCCACGGGCGTGCCGGTCAGCGCGATGCGCCGAGGTGCGGGCAGGGCGCGGATGGCCCGGGACTGCTTGGCCGCCGCGTTCTTGATCGCCTGGGCCTCGTCGACCACGATGCGCCGCCAGCCGACCTCGGCCAGCTCCGCCTGGTCGCGCAGGGCGAGGGCGTACGTCGTCAGGACCAGGTCCACCCCGGCGACGGCGTCGCGGAACTGCTCGCCGGTGAGCCGCTCGGCGCCGTGGTGCACGTGCACGGCCAGCTTCGGCGCGAACCGCGCCGCCTCGCGCTGCCAGTTGGCGACCAGCGACATCGGGCAGATCAGCAGCGTCGGGCCGGTGGCGCCGGTCTGGCGTTCCCGTTCCAGCAGGGCGAGCACCTGGATGGTCTTGCCCAGGCCCATGTCGTCGGCGAGCACCGCGCCCAGGCCGAGCCCGTCCATGAAGGACAGCCAGCCCAGACCCCTTTCCTGGTATGGCCGCAGCGCCGCGCCGAAGCCGTCGGGCGTGGGCAGCGCGGCGTACGCGCCGTCGGCGCCGTGCAGCAGGCCGCCCAGCCAGCCCGTCGCGGTGACGCCGACCAGCGGCAGCCCGGCGTCGGCGTCGTCGCCGAGCAGTCCCGCCTTGAGCACGTCGCGCGCGGTCATGCCGCGCTGCCGGGTGCGGGCCAGCCGCTTGAGGCCGTCGGCGAGGCGGCGCTGGTCCACCTCGACCCACTGACCGCGCACCCGCACCAGCGGTGTCTTCGCGGCGGCCAGCGCGGTCAGCTCGGCCTCGGTCAGCACGTCGTCGCCGAGGGCGACCTGCCAGGCGTACTCGACGATGGTGTCCAGGCCCAGCTCGGAGTCCTTGGCGACGCGGCCGGGCTGCGGCGGGGTCTGCGCGGTCAGCCGCAGCCCGAGCTGCGGGCGCGGCCCGCTCCACCAGGCCGGGAGCAGCACGCCGACCCCGGCGGCGGCCACCGCCCCGGCGTGCGTACGCAGGAACGCCAGCGCCCCGTCCGCGTCCAGCGCCACCGCGACCGGCGCGGGATCGCGCAGCGCCCTGGCGAGCGTCGGATACTCCTGCGCGGCCCGCCCCAGCCCGGCCAGCAGCTCGGCCTGCGGGTCGATGCCCGCCTCGGCGAACAGCAGCGCGTTGCCGTCCAGCCGCCAGACCTCCGCCGCATCCGCGACCAGCGACGGGTCCTCCTGCGACTGCAGCAGCAGCTCCAGCCGCCACCCGTCGCCGTCCTCGGGCTCGGCCGCCGGCCCGCCGAACGAGGCGGCGTCGGCCGGGGCGGCCAGGCGCAGACAGGCGCGCACCAGCCCGCCGCCGCCGCGCCGTCCGCCCTGCTGCCACGTCTCGATCCGCTCCGCGAGCGCCGTGACCTCGCGCTGCCCCGTCTCATCGGGGTCGAGCAGGTTGTCCTCCGAGGTCAGCGCGGTGAGCCAGTGCTCGGCCGCCGGGGCGCGGCGCGGGGCACGGCCGCGCTGCGGCGGCAGCAGGTCCAGCCCGGCCGCGTCGACCGCCTGCCCGGCCAGCACGTCGACCAGCGAGTCGAGGGCGGCGTCGAGCACCCACTCGGCCGGGCCCAGCCCGACCTCATCGGGCATCCAGCACCGGAACGCGGGCGGCATCGCCGCGAGCAGCGGGATGCGCAGCGCCGCGGTCTGCAGCGACGGCGCCTGCCGCCAGGACGCGAAGAAGCAGCCGTCCTCGTCGTCGAAGTCCAGCGCCGGGACCACCAGCCCGCTGTGCACGAGCCGCTCGGCGGCCTCGGCCAGCGCGGCGGCGTAGCGCACCGTGGCACCGCCGATCGGCGCGAGCCGGGGCAGCAGGCGCAGGGCGGCGCCTGCTTCGAGGCGTACCGTCGGCACCACCCAGCCACCCAGGTGGTCCGCCACCGGCGCCTGCGGCGCGGCCTCCCGCAGCTCCCGCGACGGGCACGGCCGGTCCCGGTACGCCGGCAGCGCCAGCACGGACCAGCCCGCGTCGCCGAACTCGGCCTCGGTCAGCCCGAACGCGTCGCACAGCGCCCGCGCCTGCACCGCGAACGGATGCGGCCGCGGCCGCTGCGACCGCCGCCCCCGCTGCGCCGGCAGCGCGCTCAGCAGCCCCGCGTCCTCCGCCCAGAACTCCCAGCCGCCCTCGCCGCTGAACACACAGTGCGCGACGAGCACAGCCCTGACCTCCCCGAACCCGGCAACCGACCCGCCGCATCCTCTCACGAAAGGAAGGGCACCTTGTTAACGCTATTCGTAGTAGAAGGTGCCCTTCTTAACCCTCCGCGACCAGCGGGCCCTGTGTCGGCACGTGGATAGGATGGCCCGGTGACGATCGAGGTGACCGAGGCGCCGGCGCGCGAGCGGTTCGAGGCCCGCGACAGCGAGGCCGGCGCGGTGGCCGGGTTCATGACCTACCAGCTCAGCGGCAACATCATCGTGTTCACCCACACCGAGGTGTTCCCGGAGTTCGAGGGCAAGGGCGTGGGCAGCGCGATCGCCCGCACCGTGATGGACGACTCGCGCGCGAAGGGCCGCACGGTCGTGCCGATCTGCCCCTTCCTCGCGGGCTGGCTGGAGAAGCACCCGGAGTACGCCGACATCACCGCCCCCGGGCACCGCCGCGTCAAGTAGCCGTTAAGAAGGGCACCTTCTACTACGAATAGCGATAAGAAGGTGCCCTTCCTTACTCCCTGACCAGGGTGAGGGCGTGGTCGACGGCGGCGGCGATGTCGGCGACCGGGTAGATGCTGTGCCGCACCACGCGGTCGGCGTCGACGACCAGGACGGCGCGTTTGTGGCGGAGCTGGTGGGCGCCGCGGAACGTGGGCAGGCGCAGGGCCGCGGTCAGTTCCAGGTCCACGTCGGACAGCAGCGGGTACGGGATGTCCTCGGCGGCGGCGAACGCGGCCTGCTCCTCGGGCAGCTGGGTGCTGACGCCGTACACGGTCGCGCCGGCCGCGGTGAAGTCGGGCCAGGCGTCCCGGAACAGGCGGTTCTCCAGGGTGCAACCGGCGGTGCCGGGTATGCGGCGCCACTGCTCGCCCTTGCCGCCACCGGTCGCCGGGTAGGTGAACAGGACCGTCCAGGCGGTCGGCCCGACCACGTCCAGCGGCCGGCCGTGAGTGCTCGGCAGCGTCAGCCCGTCCGGCACCCGGCTGCCGGGCAGGTCGCGGGTGCGGGCGAGCTCGGCGCCGTCGGGGCTTAGGGCGGTGAGGGTGCCGTCGCCGAGCAGCCAGCGGTCGGCCCAGTCCTGCATGGCGACCAGCACCGGCAGCAGGCCGTGCCCGGCCGGGGTCAGCACGTACTCGTGACGCGGCGGCCGGTCGGAGTAGGGGCGCTTCGCCAGGACGCCGTGCTCGACGAGGTGGCCGAGGCGCTCGGTGAGCACCTTGCGGGAGATGTCCAGCTCACCCGCCAGCTCGTCGAAGCGGCGGTGGCCGCGGGCGACCTCGCGCAGCACGAGCAGGCTCCACCAGTCGCCCAAGACGGCGGCGGACTGGGCGATGCCGCAGTGCTCGTCCGCCTGCCGTGACTTGATCATCTGCTTTCCCTTCCGACCGGCACCATGGTACGTTCCCGAACGGAACTCAGTAAGTTCCTAAAAGAAACTCATTAGGTCGGGGGTGGGCGGATGCCCGTGGCATGGGCGACGCTGAAACGGAACTGGCTGGTCATGCAGCGGGCGTATCCGTGGACGTACTTCATCGGCACGCTCGCGCCCGGCGTGTTCACGATCGTGCTGGCGCTGCTCTCGTACGAGGCGATCGGGGGCGGGCGGGTCTCGGACTGGTTCCGCGGCGCGTCCGGCACGCCGGACTACCTGGGCTACGTCACCGTCGGCGCGGCGGCGCTCATGTTCACCACCCGCATGGTGCTGTGGGTCGCCAAGGCCCAGATCACCGAGCAGCGCGAGGGCACCCTGGAGAGCCAGCTGCTCACCCCGGCGCACCGGCTGCCGTACCTGCTCGGCGTCTCCCTTCAGGCGTTCCTCACCTCGCTGCTGGAGCTGGCCTGCCTGTTCGGCACCGCGCTGCTGCTCGGCGTACGGCTGCCCGCCCCGAACCCGGTGACCCTGGCCGCCGGGGTGCTGGCGGCGCTGGTGGCGGTGGTCGGGCTGTCCATCCCGGTCAGCGCGATCATGATCGCCGCGGGCGAGGCGCACATCACCCAGAACACGCTGTTCTGCCTGATCGGGCTCGTCTGCGGGTTCACCTTCCCGCCCGCGCTGCTGCCCGCCCCGCTCACCTGGCTCGGCGAGCTGCTGCCCGCCACCGCCGCGCTGCGCGTGCTGCGGGCGGCCAGCCTGCACGCCGCGCCCCTCGGCGAGGTCACCGTCGACCTGCTGCTGTGCCTGGGCCTGGGGGTCGCGTACGCGGCCGCCGGCCTGCTGTTCCTGCCCCACGCCGAGCGGCGTGCCGTCATCCGAGGAGCCAGCGCATGACCCGTGCGATCGTCACCCACGACCTGGTCAAGGTGTATCCCCGGCGCGACCGCCCGTGGTGGCGCCCGGCCGGCAAGCGCCCACCCGCCGCGCCCGCCGTCGACGGGCTGCGCCTGACCATCCCGGCCGGGCAGGTCACCGGCCTGCTCGGGCTCAACGGCGCGGGCAAGACCACCACCATCCGCATGCTGTCCACGCTGCTGCGCCCCACCACCGGCAGCGCCACCGTGGACGGCCTCGACCTGGTCCGCGACGCCCGCGAGATCCGCCGCCGGATCAACATGATCGCGGGCGGCGAGCGCATGGTGTACGCGCGCCTGACCGCCCGCGAGAACCTCTGGTACTTCGGGCAGCTCTACGACGTGCCCCGGGCGCGGCTCAGGGCACGCATCGACGAGCTGCTCGCCCTGGTCGGGCTGGCGCACGCCGCCGACCAGCGGGTCGAGCAGTTCTCCAAGGGCATGCGCCAGCGCCTGTCCATCGCCCGCGGCCTCATCAACGAGCCCTCCTACCTGCTGCTCGACGAGCCGACCCTCGGCCTGGACGCGCCGATCGCCCGGGACCTGCGCGCGGTCGTCGCCGAGCTGGCCCGCGGCGGTGTCGGCGTCCTGCTGACCTCGCACTACCTGGCCGAGGTGGAGCAGCTGTGCGCCGAGGTGCACGTCATCGCGGCCGGTCGGCTGGTCGCCCGGGGCACCCCGGCCGAGCTGACCGCGCTCACCGAACGCCAGCACACCGTCGAGATCACCCTCGCGGCGGCCGAGGCTTCGGCCGACCAGGCCGTGCAGGCACTGGCTGCCCGCACCGGCGCGCAGGTCACCGCCGACACGGACGACCAGCTGCGCCCCCGGTACGTGCTGCGCCACCGGCACGACCTCGCCGGGGACCTCGCCACCACCGTGGTCGCGGCGGGCGGTGCGATCGTGCGGCTGGAGGTCACTCCGCCCACGCTGGAGGACGCGATCCTGGCGCTGGCCGACGGCGCCCGGCAGCCCGAGGCGGTGGCCGTATGAGGCACGCCCTGCGCGTCATCGCCGCCGAGGCGCTCAAGCAGCACCGGCGCAGCTTCGGCCGCCCGCTCGTGGTGTCGTCCATGCTGCTGTGGCCGGTGCTGCAGCTCGCCGCCACCTACTACACGATGCTGCCGGTGCTGGACACCCCCGGCATCGCGTCCCGGTGGCCGGACGCGGCCCAGCCGGCACGGCTGCTGGCGTTCCTCGCGGCGGGCGCGTTCGCGTACCTCTTCTACTTCTCGCTGGTGCAGTCGGCCTGGCACTTCTCGTTCGAGCGCATCAGCGGCACGATCGAGCTGCTTTTCCTGTCCCCGGCGAGTCGGCTGGCGCTGGTGTTCGCCAACGGCACCGGGGCGCTGCTGCAGAACACCTGGCTGGCCGGGTGCTTCGCGGTCGCCGCCGCCGGCGCGGGCGGGGCGCTGCACGTCGCGCACCCCGGCATGTACGCCGTCGCGGCGCTGGCGCTGGTCGTGCCCGCGATCGTCTGGGGCGCGTTCCTCAACAGCCTGCTGGTCTTCTCGCGGGACTCGGCGTTCCTGTACACGCTGCTCGACGACCCGCTGTGGTTCGTGTCCGGGGTGCGCCTGCCCCTGTTCGCCATGCCGCTGCTGATCAAGGGCATCGGCCTGGCGTTCCCGCTGACCAGCAGCCTCATCGTGCTACGCGGCGCGCTGCTCGACGCCCAGCCCCTGTCCGCCCTCCTCGAACCGCTGGCCCTGCTCACCGCCCTGTGCGCCCTGCTCTTCGCCGCAACGGCCGCACTCCTCCGCATCGGCGAAGCCCGCGCCCAGCACACCGGCTCAATGCAGCTCTACTAGCCCCTACCCTCTCCCGCGTCGATCTTGCGCGAGTTGTGGGTGCGACACGCCCGTATCGGACAAAAAGGCAACAGTTCGTGCAAGATCGCCGGGCTCTGTGATGGGCCGCGGATCGGTCAGATGGGCGGCCACGGGATCGCGTGGCGGTCCTCGGGGGGCTGGGGGAGGCGGCCGTCGGCGACCAGGTGCTTGATGCGGGTGCCGAGGGCGTCGACCTCGGCCGGGGCGAGCAGCGAGTCGAGCACGCCGGGGTCGAAGGTGCGCAGCGCGGTGGCGACGTCCGGGGCGACGGCGCGGCCGGCGAAACCCCACAGCACGGTACGCAGCTTGTCGTCGGTGTGGAAGCAGATGCCGTGATCGACGCCGTACAACCGCTGGTCGGGGGTGGCCAGCACGTGCCCGCCCTTGCGGTCCGCGTTGTTGATCACGGTGTCGAAGGCGGCCAGCCGGGCCAGCCGAGGGTCGTCGGCGTGCGCCAGCAGGTACGGCCGGCCGTCCTCGTCCTCGGCGGCCGCGATCGGCAGCCAGCCCTGCGGCAGCTCGTCGGCGGGCACGAAGTCCACCGGCGGCTCGCTGACGTCGTCCAGCCACAGCTGGCACGAGCCGGGGCCGAGCGGCCCGTCCCGCATGACGGTGTACGGAACCAGGTCCCAGCCCAGCGCGTCGCTCACGGCGTACGCGGCCACCTCACGGGCGGCCAGCGTCCCGTGTGGGAAGTCCCACAGCGGGCGCTCCCCGCGCACGGGTTTGTAAACCGCGCGCACGGTCCGGCCGCCGCCGGACAGGATCACCCGCAGCGTGGTGTTCGAGGCCTCGATCAGCCGGCCCTCGATCTCCATCTCGGCGTCGCGGAGCAGCCGGCCGAGTTCGGCCCTGCCGCCGTCGCCGTCCAGAGGGGTGGTCGACATCGCTACCTGCGGTGATAGCCGTTGTGCCGGGGGCAGAGATGCCCCGCCGGATCCAGCGGCTGCCCGCACAGCGGGCACGGCGGACGGCCCGCCGCCACCACCCGCTTGGCCCGGTCGATGAACTGCCGCACCTCGGCCGGGGTCAGCCGCACCCGCAGCCGGTCCAGATCATCGGAGATCTCCGGCGTCTCGTCGGCCTCCTCCTCCGGCTCGGCCGGGGGCACGTCGGTCTCCGCGTCGAACTCGGCCTCCTCGGCCGCGATCGCCTCGATGATGACCGTGCTGGACTCCACGTCGAAGGCCAGGCCCAGGGTGCCGACGCGGAACTCCTCCTCGACCGGGTTTTCCAGCGGCTCGTTGTCCGCCGGGCCCTCGGCCGCGGCGGGCAGCTCCGCCCCGAACCGCTGGTGCGCCTCGGCGAGCAGCTCCTCGAGCTTCTCCGCCAGCAGCGCGACCTGCATCTTCTCCAGTGCCACGCTGACCAGGCGGCCGCCGCCGCGAGCCTGCAGATAGAACGTGCGCTCGCCGGGCGGACCCACCGTGCCGGCGACGAACCGCTCGGGCGGTTCGAATGCGTACACCTGATGGGTCATGCCTCGACCCTAGCGTCACGCCCGCGCCATCGGGTAACCGCTCGAGGTGAGATCCGCTCTCGGCATAAAGCTGGTTAGGCTGGCGCCATGGAAACGTGGTCCGGACTTGACGTCCCGCGCCTGCCCGGCGCCGGTCAGCCCCTGGCACTGTTCGACTCGGCCCGCCAGGGCGCCCACCCCAGCCGCCCGGTGGGCGGGCGCGCGACGATGTACGTCTGCGGCATCACCCCGTACGACGCGACGCACCTCGGGCACGCCGCCACGATGATCACGTTCGACCTGGTCAACCGGCTGTGGCGCGATGCCGGGCACGAGGTCGCCTACGTCCAGAACGTCACCGACATCGACGACCCGCTGCTGGAGCGGGCCGCCCGCGACGGCGAGGACTGGAAGGTCCTGGCCATGCGCGAGACCGCCCTGTTCCGCGAGGACATGGAGGCGCTGCGGATCATCCCGCCGAGCCACTACGTCGGCGCCGTCGAGTCCATCCCCGTCATCGCCGAGAAGGTCGCCGAGCTGCTCGACAAGGGCGCGGCGTACCGGCTGGAGGACGGCACCGGCGACGTCTACTTCGACATCACCGCCGCGCCCCGGTTCGGGTACGAGTCCAACCTGTCCCGCGAGCAGATGCTGGTCTTCTTCGCCGAGCGCGGCGGCGACCCCGAGCGGGCCGGCAAGCGCGACGCCCTCGACCCGCTGCTGTGGCGCGGCCGCCGCGACGGCGAGCCGTCCTGGCCCGGCGGCGAGCTCGGCGCGGGCCGCCCCGGCTGGCACATCGAGTGCACCGTCATCGCCCAGGAGTTGCTCGGCGAGACCATCGACGTGCAGGGCGGCGGCAACGACCTGCTGTTCCCGCACCACGAGTGCTCCGCCGCGCACGCCGAGGTGCTCAGCGGCAAGGCCCCGTTCGCCGCGCACTACGTGCACGCGGGCATGATCGGCCTGGACGGCGAGAAGATGAGCAAGTCCCGCGGCAACCTGGTCTTCGTGTCCCGGCTGCGCTCCGACAAGGTCGACCCGATGGTGGTACGGCTGGCCCTGCTCGCCGACCACTACCGCGCGGACCGCCAGTGGACCGAGGACCTGTTCAAGGCCGCCGAGCACCGCCTCGGCCGCTGGCGCCGCGCCGCGCAGGCCGCGGCCGGCCCGTCCGGCGCCGAACTCCTCGCCGGGGTCCGCGCCAAGCTCACCGAAGACCTCGACACCCCCGGCGCCCTCGCCCTCATCGACACCTGGGCCGACGACACCCTCGCCGGCGTCGGCACCGACCGCGCCGCCCCAGCCCTGATGGCCACCACCCTCGACGCCCTCCTGGGCCTCAAGCTGTAACCCGCTCCTCTACTGCGCCGATCTTGCGTGAACTGTGGGTACGACACACGCGTACCGGGCAAAAGGGCAACAGTTCACGCAAGATCGACGTGATCAAGAGTGGTGTGGGCCGGGGAGATCAGGTGGTAGAGGCGGTGGGTCAGGGAGGCCAGGCCGAGCAGGAACATGGACATGCCGGTCAGCGTCATGATCCCTCCGCTCACGAATGAGGTCGTGAGGTCGACGGTCTTCCCAGGGTGGAACCGGGACTCCTCGGCGAGGTCGTGGAGCACGCTGCCGGTCGCGCCGAGCAGCACGCCCAGCACGGTGAAGACCAGCGCGCGGCCGATCGCCCACAGTCTGGCCGCCAGGCCGTGCGGGGCGCAGGACCGCCGTATCCGGCGCCTCACCCACCACCAGCCGCCGATGGCGTACGCCGTTGCGGCCCACACGACCAGTTGCCCGCCGTTGGGCAGCCGGAACGCGAACACCATGACGGCGTACGCCGGGAGCAGGCCAAGGACGACGTAACCCAGCGACCAGAGGGCGTAGCGGCGCTCCATCAGGCACTGTCGGCGGTGGCAGGCCGGGGCAGGCGGCGCGTCAGCTCGGCGATGAGGGCGTCCATCTCGGCGCGGGTCAGCGCGAGGCCGGTACCAGTGGTGTCGCCGAGATAGGCCGGCGTGGGGTAGCGGCGGCCGTCGATCAGGTCCACCCACAGCACGCGCGGATGCTGCTCGTCCGAGCGCAGCGTGAAGGTCTGGATCTGATCGATCTCGATCCGACGGTCACCGGCCCCGCAGAGGTAGAGCGCGGTCTCGCTGGCGAACACGCCCATGATGAGCGGGCGCCGGAAGAAGCGTGCCAGGTACAGCATCGCCACCAGCCCCACGATGTGGCTCGCATCGAGGCCGTCCTGCTCCTCGATGACCGCGGGAATGCCGAACACGACCAGCGTGACGGGCACCCAGAAGCCGATGAGGTTCATCATCCGGCCCGGTGCGTCAGGGGTGAGGCGACGGGTGCCCTCGGGGGTGAAGAGCGCGAAACGCATGGCCGCGATTGTGGACCATGGACGCACGTCCGTGTGCCCGCGGCGCGGCTGTCTGTGTTCGTGAGCCGAAGCCATGCGTTCAGACGTGGTGATGGCTGTGGGCACACCCTGGTGGCCGCTGCGGCGTTCTCGGCCGGTGCGCCGGTCGGGCGATGCGGGTCGTCAGGGCAGCGGGAGCGGGGGGACCTTGGTGTGCTGGGGCAGGCGGAGGGAGAGCATGGCGATGAGGGTGCTCATCTGGTCGCGGGAGAGGGCGAGGGCGAGGGGGTCGTCGGCGGCGCCGCCCAGCCGGGCAGGGGAAGGGTAGCGGCTGCCGTCGATCAGATCGACCCAGAGCGTCTGGTGGTACCCGTCGGCGGGCCGCAGCGTGAGGGCCGCGACCTGCTCGAACGCGATCGTCCTGAGCCGGCGGCCGTCGTGCAGGAGGAGGGTCAGGTCCGTGACGAACACGCCGACCCAGAGCGTGCGCCGGAAGCTGCCCAGCAGCACGGGCAGCGAGACCAGCATGCAGGCCATCACGAAAGACCCGTTCACGGCCGCCGGGACGGCGTACACCGTCATGGCCGTGACCCCCCAGAAGGCGGCCAGCGTCCAAGCCCGCTCCGGAGGGTGCGGGGTGAGGCGACGGCTGTTCTTGTGAGGAGTGAAGAGCGCGAGACCCATGGCCGCGATTGTGGACCATCGGCCCAAGGCCGTGCGTCCGCGAAGCGATCAGGCGATATGCCGTTCTCAGGCGCGCGGGCGGGGCTGGGGGCGGGGGCGGACCGCGACGCGGGCCGGCCGCTGCGGCGGGGTCTGCCGCGCCCGGGCCGGGCGGGCCGGTGCGTCCGCCTGGCGGCGCAGCGTCAGCGCCACGTGCCCGAGCCGCCCCGCCAGGGCGAACACGCCCACGGTCAGCGCGCCGAGCAGCAGCACACCGGTGCTCGGGACGCCGTCGGCGATGCCGACGACGAGCACACTGAGCAGGGCGAGTCCGATCACGAGCACGACGAGCGCGCCGAGGAGGGCCACGAGCGCCTGTGGGGAGTGCGGGCGACGGGTCATACGACCATCCTTGCGGCGAAGGCGCGGGTGCGCAGGCGAAAAGTTGTCGGGCACCCGACAAACCGCACATTAGCCCAGCACGAGCCCAGGATCGGGATCTCCGTCCAGGTCGGCGTCCGGGCGTGGCGTGGGCACCCGGTACTCCTCCGTCAGGGTCGTCATCGGCCCCGGCCAGGTCGCCTGCGCCACCTCGATCACCTTGTGGTCGGCGTCGTACGCGACGTGCAGCAGGTGCAGCACCGGGGTGTCCGGCCGGATCTGCAGCACCTCGGCCTCCTCGCGGGTGGGCAGCCGCGCCGTGATGGTGTCGGTGGCGGTCACGTAGCGACGCCCGGTGACCTCTTCGACCTCCTGGTAGAGCGGCCGCCCGAACGACTCGTAGCGCTCCAGCGAGGTGCCCGCGGTGTCCTGCGGGCGCAGCCACGACGCGCCCACCTCGACCGCCGCGTCCTGGGTGCGCACCAGGTGGCGGCGCACCACGAGCAGGGTCGAGTCGGGCACGCCGAACGCGTCGGCGACCTCGGCCGGGGGCGTGGCCCGGGTGACCTCGATGAGCTGCTGCCGGTATCGCGCCGCCAGGTCGGCGTGGTAACCGCGCTGGGTGCCGTAACGCCCCCGGGCCAGCCGGTTGAGCCGCCGCCGCGTGCCGCGCACGTAGGTGCCCGACCCCGGCTTCGTGATCAGCAGTCCCTCGACCCGGAGCTGGTCGATGGTGCGCTGCACGGTCTGCTTCGCGACGCCGTACATCTGCGCCAGCGCAGGGATCGAGGGCAGTTGCTCACCCGCCGCCCAGTCACCGCGCCGGATCTTCGCCCGCAGCTGCGCGGCGATCTGCCGGTGCGGATGCTCGGCCGCGCCCGGATTCACCCCGCCGATGCCCATCTCGGTCATGAACCAGATCATGCCGCACAAATGTCCGAATACCTAGCGACCTAGGAAGCCCTAACCACCGTGTCGCCCCGCGCACTGCGTGACGATCACGTCGATCTTGCGCGAAGTGTTAGGGATATGACCGGTTTATGCGTGTCGTACCCACAGTTCACGCAAGATCAACGCGGTGGGGTGGGGAGGGGTCACCAGGTGCCGTGGGTGGGGCCGTGGGAGCCGCCGCGGCGGCGGAGGTATTTCTCGAACTCGACGGCGATTTCGTCGCCGGAGAGGGGCTTTGCCGCGTCGCCGGCTCGTTCCTCCAGGTCGCGGAGGTATTCGGCGAGTTCGGCGTCCTGGGCGGCGGCGGCGCGGACGCGGTCCTCCCACTCGGCCGACTCCTGGGCCAGGTCGAGCATGGGGACGGGGAGGTCGAGGACCTCCTCGATGCGGTGGAGGAGGGCGAGGGTGGCCTTGGGGCAGGGCGGGTTGTTGGCGTAGTGGGGGACGTGGACCCAGAAGGACATGGCGTCGAGTTCGGCGCGGGAGGCGGTGTCCTGGAGGACGCCGACGATGCCGGTGGGGCCTTCGTAGCGGGTGGGGGTCAGTTTGACCTTCTCCTGGCCGGACTGCTTGCCGGTGATGGTGCCGCTGATGGGCAGGGGGCGGCTGTAGGGGACGTCGGCCAGGAGGGCGCCGAGGAGGACCAGGTTCTCGATGGCGAGGCTGTGGCAGATCTCCAGGATCTCGCCGCAGAAGGTGCGCCAGCGGAGGCTGGGCTCGATGCCGCGGATCAGGACGACGTCGTGCTTGGCGCCGGGGGGCGAGGCGACCATGAACTTGGTGCTCGGCCACTCGATCCGGCGGGTGTCGTCCACCAGCGTGATCAGCGGGCGGTTGACCTGGAAGTCGTAGTAGTCCTCGGGGTCGATCGAGGCGACCTCGCGCGCGCTCCACACCTGCTCCAGGTGCTCCACGACGGCGGTCGACGCGTCAGCGGCGTCGTTCCACCCTTCGAAGGCGGCGATGGCGACAGGGGAACGCAGGACAGGAAGGCCGTCGAACTCGGTCACGTCTGCCAGCCTACGGCGCGGCGCGGGATCGTCCATGCGGAGCGGGTGCGCAAGGCGTGTCGCAACAGGTGGTACGCAGGTGATCATCGAGCGTTGTGGTGCGTGACACGCATTAGCCTGGTGGGGTGACTGAGAGCTTCCTCGACGCGCTGGCAGACCGGGTCCTCATCGCCGACGGGGCGATGGGCACGATGCTGCAGGCGGCGGAGCCGTCACTGGACGACTACGCCGGGCTCGAAGGCTGCTCCGAGATCCTCAACGTGACCAGGCCGGACATCGTGCGCGGCGTGCACGAGCGCTACCTGGCCGCGGGCAGCGACTGCGTGGAGACGAACACGTTCGGCGCGAACCTGTCGGCGGCGGGGGAGTACGACATCGCCGATCGGATCGGTGAGCTCTCGGAGGCCGGGGCGCGGCTGGCGCGGGAGGCGGCGGACCGGTTCGGCACGCCGGAGCAGCGGCGCTGGGTGCTGGGCAGCGTCGGGCCGGGCACCAAGCTGCCGACGCTGGGCCACCTGGGCTTCGCGGACCTGCGCGACGCGTACGCCGACAATGTCGCGGGGCTGATCTCCGGCGGGTCCGACGCGATCATCATCGAGACCAGCCAGGACCTGCTCCAGACGAAGGCGGCGGTCATCGGCGCGAAGCGCGCGATGCGCCGGCTCGGCACGGAGGTGCCGCTGATCTGCCAGGTCACCGTGGAGACGACCGGCACGCTGCTGCTGGGCAGTGAGATCGGCGCGGCGCTGACCGCGCTGGAGCCGCTGGGCGTGGACCTGGTCGGCCTGAACTGTGCGACCGGCCCGGCGGAGATGGCCGAGCACCTGCGCTACCTGTCGCAGCATGCGCGGGTGCCGCTGTCGGTGATGCCGAACGCGGGCCTGCCCGAACTGACCGCGAACGGCGCCGTCTACCCGCTGACCCCGGACGAGCTGGCCGTCGACCTGGCGCGCTTCGTCCGGGAGTACGGCGTGAGCCTGGTCGGCGGATGCTGCGGGACCACGCCGGAGCACATCGCGCGGGTGGTGCGCGAACTGCGCGGCACCGCCCCGGTGGCGCGGGAGCCGCAGGTCGAGCCGGGCGTGGCGAGCATCTACCACCACGTGCCGTTCGCGCAGGACGCGAGCGTGCTGATGATCGGCGAGCGGACCAACGCCAACGGCTCGAAGGCGTTCCGTGAGGCGATGCTCGCCGGGGACTGGACGAAGTGCATCGAGATCGCACGGGAGCAGGCGCGGGACGGCTCGCACCTGCTGGACCTGTGCGTGGATTACGTCGGTCGGGACGGCGTGGCGGACATGAAGGCGCTGGCGAGCCGGTTCGCGACCGCGTCGACGCTGCCGATCATGCTGGACTCGACCGAGCCGGAGGTGCTGCGGGCAGGCCTGGAGCTGCTCGGCGGTCGTTCGATCATCAACTCGGTGAACTTCGAGGACGGCGACGGGCCGGAGTCGCGGTATGCGCGGATCATGCCGCTGGTGCGCGAGCACGGCGCGGCGGTGGTGGCGCTGACGATCGACGAGCAGGGTCAGGCGCGCACCGCGGAGTGGAAGGTGCGGGTCGCCTCCCGGCTGATCGACGACCTGACCGGGCGCTGGGGGATGCGGCGCGAGGACATCCTGATCGACGCGCTGACCTTCCCGGTGACGACCGGGCAGGAGGAGACGCGGCGCGACGGCATCGAGACGATCGCCGCGATCCGCGAGATCGCCGCGACGTATCCGGGTGTCAACTTCACGCTGGGCATCTCGAACATCTCGTTCGGGGTTAACCCGGCGGCGCGGCAGGTGCTCAACTCGGTGTTCCTGCACGAGTGCCGGCAGGCGGGCCTGACCAGCGCGATCGTGCACGCCAGCAAAATCATCCCGATGGCGCGGATCCCGGAGGAGCAGCGGCAGGTCGCGCTGGATCTGGTGTACGACCGGCGGACGTACCACGCGGACGGGACCGTCGACTACGACCCGCTCGCCCGGTTCCTGCACCTGTTCGAGGGCGTGGACGTGGCCGAGGCGCGGGCCAGCCGGGCCGAGGAGCTGGCCGCGCTGCCGCTGGACGAGCGGCTGCAGCGGCGCATCGTCGACGGCGAGCGCACCGGCCTGGAGGCCGACCTCGACGCGGCGCTCGCGGAGCGGCCCGCGCTGAGCATCATCAACGATGTGCTGCTGGAGGGCATGAAGACGGTCGGCGACCTGTTCGGCTCCGGGCAGATGCAGCTGCCGTTCGTGCTCCAGTCGGCCGAGGTCATGAAGACCGCGGTGGCGTACCTCGAACCGCACATGGAGAAGGCCGACGCCGCCGGCAAGGGCACCATCGTGCTGGCCACGGTGCGCGGGGACGTGCACGACATCGGCAAGAACCTGGTCGACATCATCCTGTCCAACAACGGCTACACGGTCGTGAACATCGGCATCAAGCAGCCGATCAACGCGATCATCGACGCGGCGGAGCAGCACTCGGCCGACGTGATCGGGATGTCGGGGCTGCTGGTCAAGAGCACCGTGATCATGAAGGAGAACCTGGCCGAGCTGATGGCGCGCGGGCTGCACAGCCGGTGGCCGGTGCTGCTCGGCGGGGCCGCGCTGACCCGGGCGTATGTCGAGGACGACCTGCGGGACCTGTTCGACGGCGGGGACGTGCACTATGCGCGGGACGCGTTCGAGGGTCTGTCGCTGATGGATCGGGTGATGACCGCGAAGCGGTCCGGGTCGTCCGTGGTGGACGCGGAGCGGGAGGCGGCGCTGGCCGCGCGGCGGGAGCGGCGGCAGAAGCACCGGGCACAGGTCGCGGACGATCTGCCGGGGCTGGACGACGCGTCGGTGCGGTCGGATGTGGCCGCTGACGCGCCGGTGCCGGTGGCGCCGTTCTTCGGCACGCGGGTGGTGAAGGGCATTCCGCTGGGGGACTACGCGGGGATGCTCGACGAGCGGGCGCTGTTCCTCGGGCAGTGGGGGCTGCGCGGGGCGCGCGGCGGGTCGGGGCCGTCGTATGACGAGCTGGTCGAGAGCGAGGGGCGGCCGCGGCTGCGGTACTGGCTGGAGCGGTTCGCGACCGAGCAGCTGCTCGAGGCGTCGGTGGTGTACGGGTACTTCCCGGCGTATGCGGAAGGCAACGACCTGGTCGTGCTCGACGAGGACGCGGCGGGGGAGCTGACGCGGTTCACGTTCCCACGGCAGCGGGCCGAGCGGCGGCTGTGCCTGGCGGACTTCTACCGCCCTAAGCCGTCCGTGCCGGGGGATTTGCTGGACGTGGTGGCGTTGCAGCTGGTGACGGTCGGGCACGCGATCAGCGAGTATGCGGCGAAGTTGTTCGCGGCGAACAATTACCGGGACTACCTGGAGGTGCACGGGCTTTCGGTGCAGCTGACGGAGGCGCTGGCGGAGCACTGGCACCGGCGGGTGCGTAGTGAGCTGGTGCTGCCGGACGGGCGGCCGTTGAGCGCGGAGGATCCGGAGGACCTGGCGGGGATCCTGCGGACGGACTACCGGGGGTGCCGGTATTCGTTCGGGTATCCGGCGTGCCCGGACCTGGAGGACCGGGCGAAGATCGTGCGGCTGCTCGACGCCGGGCGGATCGGGGTGGAGCTGAGCGAGGAGTTCCAGCTGCACCCGGAGCAGGCCACCGACGCCATCGTGGTCCACCACCCGGAGGCGAACTACTTCAACGCCAAGTGAGGCATGCAGAGTAATACCGCCATGCGGATCGCCCGAGTAGCAGCGGCAATACCACTGATCCCCACGAAGATCTGGACAGCTGACCGCGCTTGACGGTCATGTCCATGTGCCGTCGGCTCGCTGGGTTGCGTCAATCGGTCATCATGCTTGACAGACACCGATCGACTGGCCGGAGGCATCGTGGATACTTCCGTAAGTGCCGACATCGTCGCATACGTCGCGCTTCTGCTGTCCGTTGTTTCGGTTGTCGTCACCTGGCGTGCCACGCAGCATGCGAAGCGCCAGGCAGACATCGCCGAAGCGTCCAGCGAGTTGGCGAGGGAGTCCGGGCATACGTCGGCGGTAATACATTTCACGGCCCAGTTCCTCGATCTGACCGCGAGCGGAATCAGGTTCGATGATGAGGAATGGTCGGCTCGGTTCTGGAGACTCCAGCATATGGAGTTCTACTTCTACGACAACGGCTGGCTTCCACGGTTCATCTATGAGCTTTGGATGGCTCGGCTGGTTGGGCTGTATCGTAAGTACCCGGCGGCGGTCCCCGGTCAGCTCAAGCACCTCAACGACTATTCGATGAACAGTGATGACATTGTCGACTTCTTTTCGGGCCTTCACGAGTTGGCAATCAGCGAGTTCGCCGCTGAGGGCGAGCGCTATGCGGCTGTCAGGTCATATGTCCGATCGCGCGAGCTCTACACTTCGCGAGCATCCGTCCTATAGGTGATCGGTCCTGCCCTTCGCCGCCGTGTCGGGAGCGATCCGAAGGTGAGGTCTCCGACCGGCCGTCAAAGGTCTACAGGACACGGCAACCGATGCCCGAAGTCGAACGCATCTCGCTGCAAGCGGCCCACGTGCAGCGGCCCAGCCCGCGACCCGGCGGAATCAGTGCAACACGGATTGAGCGCGAGAAGGATCAGGCCGAATTCGACCGCACCCATGCTCTTATCGACGCAGGCAGCGGTAGTGGCTGCGCGACGCGCTGGAGTTGGGGCATCCGGACCACGAGTGGGCTTCGCTACTCGCCTCCCGCTGATGCGGTACGGGCGCCTCGGCTCAGCTGCCGGTCGGCTCCAGTACGAAGACGGGGATCTGCCGGTCGGTCTTCTTCTGGTAGTCGGCGTAGGGCGGGTATGCCGCGACCGCCCGGTCCCACCAGAGCGCCTTCTCCTCGCCGGTCACCTCGCGGGCGGTCATCTCCTGGCGGCGGGGCCCGTCCTGGAGTTCCACGGTCGGATGCCCTTTGACGTTGTGGTACCAGACGGGGTGCGTGGGCGCTCCGCCCAGCGAGGCCACCGCCGCGTACCGGCCTTCGTGCTCGACCCGCATCAGCGGCGTCTTACGGATCTTGCCGCTCTTGGCGCCCACGGTGGTAAGGATGATCACCGGCAGGCCGGTGTCCATGAGCGTGGTGCCCTTGGTGCCGCCGGAGCTCTCGTACAGCTCGACCTGGTCCCGCACCCACTGCTCCGGGCTCGGCTCGTATTCGCCCTCAAGTGCCATGGCATCCATCCCATGATCGTGTCTGCGCACAGTCCGTTACTCACCACAGTGCCTCGGATCGCACCACGGGACCAGGCGTTTCGCAGATTCGACCACGCGGCGTCGGTCTGCGGACGGTAACGCGCCAGTGGCCGTGGAGTTTTCTCCCTCCGGCAAGGTCGTTGATCGTCCTTTCATCCACAAGAGACGATGACGACCACTGAGCCGGCGGTCGGCTAATCCCCCCAGCCCCGCCGCGGACCGGCGCTCAGGCCGACGGGCCTGGGCGCCGGTCTGTCCGTGCCGAACGCTTGAGCGAGCCCTGGCCTGCGCGGAGAGGCGCCCACCGGCTGGCGAGCGCCTCTCCCTGTCAGGGGCGTCGGGCAACGCGCCTGCCTACTGGTAGGTGATGTCGCTTTCTCTCACCTTGCAGTTGCTGTCGTTCCAGCCTTCGCCGAGGAACGTCGGCTCACTGCCCTTCGGCACACCCTGGTACTTGCCGCAGACGACGGCGTCGCCGCTGTTCAGGAGCCTGACGCGGGTGATCGTGGCGGTGTCGCCCCAGTTGCTGTTGATGCCGGCGACCATGTCGATGTTGTCGAGGATGACGTTGTCGATCCGCACATGCCGCGTGTACGAGCTGGAGCAGTTGCCGCAGGCCCGGTAGAGCTTGCCGGAGGACTTCAGGTAGAAGTTGCTGATGCTGACGGTGCCGTTGCCGTTGTGCTGGAACGTCTTGTCGCTGCCGGAGCGAGCGCCGCCGCCGATGACGTACGACGTGCCGCCGCCGGTGCCCTTGAAGGTGGCGGCGTCCTCGCCGATGTCGTTCCACCACACGTTGCGCAGCGTGCAGGTGCCTTCGCAGTGCACGCCGTCACCGGCGGGCGAGCCGAGGATGACGTTCTGCAGCGTGGCGCCGTTGGCGAGCTTGAACATCGGGTCCTGGCTCTCGCCCTGGCCGCCGTCGCCCATACAGCAGTAGGTCTTCATGCCGCCGTCGAAGGTCCCGGAGACGCTGACCGTGCCGGAGATGCTCACCGAGCCGGCCGACGTCGGCCAGGTGGTGCTCGGGCCGCCGCTGCCGCCGGTCGGAGTGGGTGTCGGGTTGCCGCCGCTGCCCACCTTGACCAGGCGGAACTGCTGGTTGGTGCCGTTGAGGTCCTGGAACTGCGAGATGCGGGCGCCGTCAGCCGACGACCACTCCCACACGTCGAGGGTCTTGCCGCTGGTGCGGTTCTTGAACCGGACCACGTTGTTGCCGTTGTCGAGCAGCGAGAACTGCTGGTAGTAGGCGCTGCTGCCGGCACCGGAGTTCATCTGGACGGTGGCGCCGTCGGCGGTGCCGGCGTTGGCGATCTCGATGACCTTGCCGCTGGCCTTCGACTTGAGGCGGTAGTAGCCGCTGCCCATGTCGAGGAACTGGAACTGCTGGTTGGACGCGGCGCTGTCCGTCGTGCGCTGGACGACCGCGCCGCTGCTGCCTTCGATCGCCTTACCGCTGAACACGTTGACCAGCTGGTAGTAGGCGCTGGTGTCGATGGTGGCGGCCGACGCCGGCATCATCGCGGCGAGGGCGACGCCGCCGACGACGGTCGTGACCGTGGTGATCGCCAATGCCAGGCGCAGGCGGGGCCGCCGCCTCCGGGCCGTGGGTGACGGTTGCATGGGTTCCTCCGTAGGGCCCGCCGATGATCCGGTCGGCGGTGAGGATGGGAGTGGTGAAGGGACGGTGTGTAGTCTGGTAAGCGCTTACCAAGCCGAACCGTAGGGCATGACGGAAGGGTGGTCAATAGGAAGGTTTCGATTATGGGAGCGCTTCCGTTTCGCCTCGGGGTCTGGCTGATGCTGGCCAGGACCGTTGGAAGCGGGATCGCTGTCAGCGTTGAAATGCGCGGCGAGCCGGCCGTCGCGGGGCAGGCGACGTACGGCACGATCACTCATAGTGACGTTCGAGGAGTTCGGTCTCGGCGAGGCCGGACCAGTTCACGTCGTCCGCGCAGGCTGCTGCGGTCCGGGCCGTCCGGCACCCGTTCCTCGGACCCGGCGATGACGACGGGCGTGGCGGGCATTGCGGCAGGCGTCCTGCTGGTCGGTTCAGGCATCGTCGCCTATGTGACCTGAATGGTCGTTCCGGGCGGTGCCCGTCTTCGGTCACTGCTCTCTGTGGCGGTCGACGTCTAAGATCCGCTCAATGAACCGGCTGTCTGGTAAGACGGGCTTCCTCAGGGAGACGGGCACGTGCCTGATCGTTCTCGGGGTGTTCGGGCTGCTGATGAGGGAGTACCTCCACCAGGACACGGTCTTCACCAGCTTCGCCGCTGCCCTGTTCGGCTTCCTGCTGCGTATCGAGGCGGCGATCGTCTCCCTGCGCCGTGGCGCCGACGACCCGGGCCGCGACTGATCGCCTGTGTGCTCAGTGGATGTACGGCCGGCCTTCGTGTCGGGCGGCGTGCTCAAGGACCGGGATGTCGGGGCCGAACAGCGGCTCGGGCAGGTCGTCCAGGGCGAACCAGCCCAGCTGGGAGCCTTCGCCGTCCGGGTCGCCGGACTGGCGTAGCGGCGAGCCGAAGAACACCACCCCGACGAAGTGCACGCTGTTGCCGCTCGGGTAGCGGTGGAGCTGGGTGGCGGGGTCGCTGTAGATGCCGAGCAGCCCGTCGATGACGACGTCCCAGCCGGTCTCCTCGCGGCATTCGCGCAGCGCGGCCTGCTCCCAGGTCTCGCCGGGCTCCACCCCGCCGCCGGGCAGGCCCCAGGTGCCCTCGTCGGTGCGGCACATCAGCAGCACCCGGCCGGCCTCGTCCCGGACCACGACACCGCAGGTGGCACGGATGCGGGTCTCCACTGTGGTCACGACGCGATCGTGCCAGACACCCGCACGGAGCGCTGCCCGGCCCGACCTGACGCTGTAGATCGCGGTCTCGTGTCAGAAGGTGTGGTCCAGCCGCACTTTCCGACACGAGACGGCGATCATGGCTCGGGCGAGGGCGAGGGCGAGGGCGAGGGGGTGGGGGTGGGGGTGGGGGTGGGGGTGGCGAGCGTGGCGAGGTGGTGGAGGGTGCGTTTGAAGGACTGGTAGTCGGCGGGGCCGATGGCTTCGGCGAGGTGCTGTTCGATGCGGGCCATGGCCTCGTCGCTGTGGCGCATCTGGGCCAGGCCCTTGGCCGTGGGGACGACGAGTTTGGCGCGGCGGTCGGCGGGGTCGGGTTCGCGGCGGACCAGGCCGAGGGCTTCGAGTTCGTCGACGAGGGTGCCGATCACCTGTTTGTGCTGGCCGGACAGTTCGGCCAGCTCGGTGGCGCGGTTGCCCTGCTCGTCCAGATAGGCCAGCACCGCGCCATGGCGCGGTTTCGTGCGGGCGTGGCTCTCGGCGAGCTGCTGCTGTACGGCGAAGAGCAGGCGTGCGGTGAGCACGCCGAGGTCGGGGTCGTTCCGTTTCCGCTCACTGCGACGCATGACATTAATCACCAAACTTGATAGTCACTAAGTTTGACTATCACTAGTACTGTCTTCCCCATCAGCATCCCATGGAGGGAGACAGTCATGACCATCCTGGTCACCGGTGCCACCGGCACCGTCTCCGGCGCCCTGCTCGCCGAGCTGGCCGCCCACCCGTCACTGAAGGTCCGCGCCCTGGTCCGGGATCCGGCCAAGGCTCCTGCGGGCGTCGAGGTCGCGGTCGGCGACCTGGAGCAGCCGCACACGCTCACCGACGCGTTCGCCGGCGTCGAGACGCTCTGGCTGCTCACCGCGATGGGCCCGACCGCACCCCACGCGAGCTCCAACGCCCTGTGGGCGGCCCGGCAGGCCGGGGTCCGGCATGTCGTGCGGCTTTCGGCGATCGGCGCCGCACACGACGCGCCCACCCGCAACGGCCGCCTGCACGCGCTGTCCGACGCCGAGCTGCGCGCGTCCGGGCCGGCCTGGACGGTGATCCGCCCGGCGTTCTTCCTGCAGAACCTGCTCGGCTCGATCAACGGCGGGGTGCTGTACGGGGCCACGGGGCAGGGGCGGCTGAGCCCGATCGACGTACGTGACATCGCCGCGTTCGGCGCGGCGGTGCTGGCCGACCCGTCGCGGCACGCCGGGCGCAGCTACACCATCACCGGGCCGGAGAGCCTGTCCATGCGGGACGCGGCGGCGCGGATCGGCGCCGCGTACCAGGACGTGCCGGCCGCCGACGTGGTGAGCGGGATGCGCGCGGCGGGGATGCCGGACTGGGTCGCCGACGTGACGGGGGAGTACCTGGCGGCGTACGCGGCGGACTGGGGTGACTTCGTCACGCCGGACTTCGCCGCGGTGACCGGGCGGCCCGCCCGGGACTTCGCGGTCTTCGCCCGGGATCACGGCCTCACCGCGAGCTGAGCGCCGGCCGGGCTTGCGTGGGAGACTGCGGCATGGCGCGGACGCGCAAGTACCGGATCATCACGACGCTGGAGCGGGTCAACAACCAGCTCACCCGGTGGGCGCTGCGCCGTGGCCTGGCGCCCAGGGCGTTCGCGCTGCTGGAGACCACGGGCCGGCGCAGCGGCCTGCCGCGGCACACCCCGGTCGGCAACGGGCTCGACGGCGACACGTTCTGGCTCGTCGCGGCGCACGGCGAGCAGGCCGACTACGTGCGGAACCTGCTCGCCGAGCCGGCGGTCCGGGTGAAGGTCGCCGGGCGCTGGCGCACGGGGCGGGCCACGCCGCTGCCGGATGACGACACGGGGCGGCGCTCCCGGTCGCTGCCGTACCAGTGGGATGCGGCCATCGGCCGGATGATGGCCACCCGCCCGCTGACCGTCCGCATCGACCTCGATGCACTGTAGGCTGCACGGACACCAGCGAAAGCATCGAGGATCACTATGCTGTGCCGATGCGCGACGACCTGCTGCTGAACGTGATCCTTGACAGCCTCATCTCGTGTGTGGCCCTGCTCGACGAGCACATTGCCGATGAGGTCCTGGACGGGCGGATCGCGCTCAAGCAGCTGGAGAGCATCTCGTACGAGCATCGAGGAGATGCCCGGCAGCTTCGGCTTGGCAGACGACGAAGACTGACCGGGGCCCTGCCCCGGAGCCCGGCCACCGCCGTATAGACCCGGCGGTCTTGGCTGTTGTGGTGGTTGTGTGGTGATCTCCTTGCGGCAGCACCATAAGGGCGCAAGGAGATCACCACTCAGCTGCGCAGAAGTCTGCCGTGAGCGTCAGTCGGGCGCCCAGCCATGAGGATGATCCCGTCGATTACGAACCACATCCACATAGCGCCGTAGATGAAGAATGGAAAGATCAACAGAAAGCCGCACCAGAAGGAGATCCAACCGACCACTGTGGCAGCCAATTGGAGTACGCCGACCATGGTGTGGCCTGCATACAGGCGCCCGATGCCGCCGAGCCCCATGAGGAATCCGGGGAGCATCTGCAGCAGGCCGGCAATCACCTTGCTCTTGTCCGACAGCGGTGCGCCCGTAAACGGGTCGACCTCGACCACCGGCATGGGCACCGGGAGGTGTGTGGGCGGTCCATACGGGCGGTGGTGCGGGTTTGTCATTTCGCCACCGTAACGATCAACCCGGGCGCTACGCTGCCCCCAAAACCGAGCGAGCTCAACCACGATCGGCCCGAGGAGGCCGACCATTCGCCCTACTCCGGTCGTGCTTCTCCTGGCGGTTCGCGCCCACTCACGGGCCATAGGTCCAGAGGAAGGCCAACTCGACCGGGTTCACCAATTGGTCCCAGGCCGGCGATATCCATCTGGCCGATTCCGCGTCGCGCATTTCCGGCATTCTCAGCATAGGGAACGGTAGGGTCGAGCGGGACGGCCGTCGCGGAGCGCGGCGGCCCGCGATCGGAGGCCGCACCCGTGGACGTGGACGAGCTGCTCGCCGACCTGTACGAGCGGCTGCCCGAGATGATCGGCGAGGCCGTCGAGGGGCTGACCGCAGAGCAGCTGCACTGGGCGCCCGCGCCGGGGGCGAACAGCATCGGCTGGCTCGTCTGGCACCTCACGCGCGTCCAGGACCACCATGTCGCCGAGCTGCTCGGCGAGGACCAGGTGTGGGTCTCCGGCGACTGGGCGGCCCGGTGCGGGCTGAAGCCGGACCCGGACAACACCGGCTACGGGCACAAGCCGAAGCAGGTCGCCGCCGTACGGCCGGAGGGGCCGGAGGTGCTGGTCGAGTACTACGAGGCCGTCGCGGCGCGGACCCGTGACCTCATCACCGGGCTGACCCCCGCTGAGCTGGACCGGGTCGTCGACGAGCGGTGGGACCCGCCGGTGACGCTGGGCGTACGGCTGGTCAGCATCGCCAACGACGACACGGCCCACGCGGCGCAGGCGGCGTACGTGCGCGGCATTCTGCCGTCCTGACACCGGTCAGGTGGCCGAGGGCACCGAGCCGTAGACGTTCTCGTGATGCCAGGTCAAGTAGACCTTGCCCGGCTTCGCCGCGCGCTCGGGTAGCAGCAGGCGCTCGGCCAGCGGCGGCCTGCCGAACACGGCACGCGCCGCCGGGCTGGTGCGGGCGGCCTGCTCCTGCTCGGGTTTGACGTGGATGCGCAGCCCGCCGTTGACGGTGATCAAGCCGGTGTCGAAGGCGACGTCGTGGGTGGGGCAGGCGGTGAGCCCGTTGGCGGCGTCGAGGCGCTCAAGCGGGGTGCTCACCCGCCAGGGCTTGATGTGGCTGGCGACCAGCATCCGCTTGGCGCGTACGCCCGAGGCGCGGACGGACAGCCCGCAGAAGACGCAGCTGTGCCCGTGATTGCGCAGCACCTCGCTGGCGAACCGGTGCTGCCCGACCCGTACGGCGGTGACCAGCAGCTGCTCGGTTACGCGGGCCTCCAGAGCGGAGGTCTGGGTCAGGCGGTCGGCCGAATCCTGCTGAATCGCCCGTTCGATCTCGTCGAGGCTCAGCTCCTCCTGTCCGAGCAGGTCGCCCGCGGTCTCCTCGAAACCCAGGAAGTCGGGCAGGCGGTCAGGGCCGAGGCCGGCCTCGCGCGCGGCGGCGAGCAGCACACAGTACGTACGCGCCAGCAGGCCGGGGGTGGCGAGCAGGTGCCTGCTCACATCGAGGTCGTACTGCCCGCCGTGGGAGCGGCTGCCGTCGAGGTTGGCCATCTTGGCCAGGATGCTGCTGTTCGGCCGCTGAAACAGGGCCGCGAGCTGCGGCACGGGGTATGGCGCCCGGGGCGCTGAGCTGCTGCCGAACTTGCGATGGTCCACTAGTAGCCCGGCCGCGAGGCACATGATGATCTCGACCGGGGTGAACGCGACCTGCCGCTGACCGGCGGCGACCGGTGGCCTGGCCGCGACGGCGTGCCACTGCTCGCGGGCGGCCTGCGGCGTCGGCTCCAGATACTCGGCGAGCGTCGGCATGGTCGCCATTCCAGAACAGCAGGTCCACCACGTCAAGTGCATGTGCGCGGCAGCCTGCCGTCCTGGCATCGGTCAGGCGGCCGAGGGCACGGAGCCGTAGACGTGCTTGACCAGGGGCCGCCGTCACCGAGAAACGGCGGTAGTGTGCGGCCGTGCCGATCATCCGCCTCGCCGCCGCGTCCGGCATGCCATGACGCTGAACCTGCGCCGCGCCGTCCGCGCGATCATCCTTGATGAGGACGACCGCATCCTGCTGTGCCGGTTCGACTTTCCCCACCCGGTGGTGCCGGAGCGGGCGAAGGCGGTATGGGCGGCCCCAGGGGGCGGCATCGAACCGGGTGAGGACCAGCTGACGGCGCTGCGCCGTGAGCTGCGTGAGGAGACCGGTCTGGCGATCGCCGCCGATCCACCGCACGTCTGGCACCAGGAAGTCCTGGCCGCCGACCATGCGCCAGGCTTCGGCGGCATCGTCAACGACTACTTCCTCGTCCGCACGAACCACTTCCAGCCCCGCGGCGAGCTGACAGACGACCGGCTCGCCGCGGAAGAACACCTGGCCGCGTTCCGGTGGTGGCGGCTCGCGGAGATCGCGGGTCATGCGGGACCTGAGCTGTTCTCGCCCCGCGACCTCACCACACCCTTGAGCGCGCTGCTCACGGCGGGGGCGCCGGACCAGCCGGTCCGACTCGGCCTCTAGCAGGTTCCGGGTGCGATCGCCTTGATCCAACAGCGACGCCACCGTTCCTGCGGCGATCAGGCGGCGAGCGCTTCGTGCAGTTCGGTGGTGCTGCTCAGATCTCGCCAGCGGCGGCGGAGTGTGCGGTCGAGGGTGCGCAGCTCGCCGGCGATGCGGGCGGATCCGGTCGTGCGGGCCACGCCGACGCAGCTCAGGCCGAGTGCGGCGGCCCGCTCCGGGTCGGGCTGTGCTGTCTGGAGCACCGCGTTGGCGAGTTTGGCGAGCTGGTGGGCGCGGTCACGCTGGTGCTCGCGTGGCGTCGCGCCGAGCCGCCGTTCCAGGATGGTGATCGCAGTGTCCGCGTGGCCGCAATCGCGGTATCCGCTGGCGGACTGCTCCTCCAGCACGTTCAGGTTGTAGCTGTGCAGGTATATGGGAGAGTCCTCGCTCACCCGGTCCGGTCCGCCGGTGAGCAGGTCGGCGGCGGCGTCGAGCAGATGGCGGAACCGGTCGGCGTCGGTGTGCATCGCCCAGCCACGCGCCTCCTGCTGTGTCGCCAGCGCCAGCACGGACGGGCTGACCCGGCCCGGCACGCGCCGAGCGGCGGCGGCCAGCTCGATGACGTCTGTGGCGTCGCCGTCGAGCAGCGCGATGTTGCTCCTGCGTACCAGGAGATAGGACACCAGCTCGTATTCGCCCACGGCCTGGGCCCAGACCGTCGCGCGATCCGTCCAGTAGCGTGCGGTCGCGGTGTCGCCCGCATCCTGATGGAGCCAGCCCGCGAACTCCGCGTACTGGGCGAGCACCCGCATCGTGGCGTCGGCGGAGCCGGGGCGGCAACCGCGCCGGAGCCGGTCGAGGGTGTCGATCTGGGCTTCTACGACGCCCAGGAGATCGCGCGGGCCGAGCATCTTGTCCGCGACGAAGTGCTGCCCGAGGAGCACCCGGAAGTAGTCGAGGACCTGCGGGTCCGTGCGTTCCGGCGTCTCGATCGCCCGGCCGACCCGTTCGAGCTGATCGAGGTCTGCCGTCCCGGCGGGAAACAGCGCATGGAGCGCACCACCGGCCAGCAGGGCGTTGAACTTTCGCCGAGGCAGTCTCACCCGCACCGCCCTCCCGTCCGTGACGTCGAGGTCCAGAATCACGGTATCGCCGTCCGCACTGAACCCGGCCCCCAGCCGACCTGGTCCGGCCGTGTTGGACGAGCCCTGAGGTGCCATCAGCGCGCGTAGCGCGATCAGCAGGCCACCCGCCTTAAGCGCCTGATCCACGGCGGGGACGAGGTCGGCGTCGATGAGATGTTCGCCGCGTTCGACGCGGGAGATCCGGCTGTAGTCGTAGAGGCAGCGTCTGCCGAGTTCTCGTAACGAGTATCCGGCCTCCTGACGCACCTGCCGCAGGACCAGCCCGAAGAGTTCGCGCATCGCATCGACGTCCCGGCTCACCGGCACCCCCCATCCGCTGTTGCCGATGTTGCCGCAACGCCCGGCCTGTTCACAACCGGCGTCGGCAGCGAAAGGGTATTCCTGGGCAGCGGTTGTTCTCCCGGCTCGCGCTGCCGGAGGTCCCACGGCGGGTACGCATCGCACCGCGTACGCCCGCCGTGGGACCTCGCCCGTCCAAGGAGGAAACGTGCGTGTCCTGAACGCCGGCCAGTTCGCCGAGTACGCGCGCCGCCAGATCGCGGCCGCCGACGAGATCCTCACCCGGCACGGGCGCGTCGCCGGTGACCTGTGCCGATGCGAGAGGCCGTGGCCGTGCCCCGTCGCGGCGTCCTGCGTGAGCATGCGCGAGCACTACCGGGCCAGGCTGGCAGTGGTCGAAGCGACCATGCGCCTGCCGGTGGTGGGCACGGCCCGGGTGCCGCGGCTGCCGGTGCTGCGCCGGTTGGTCGGGGGGCTGGTGCGCGCTGTGCGGTGGGAAGATCGCTGACTCGTGTCAGAAAGTCAGGTCCAGCCCCATCTTTCGACACGAAACCGTGATCTTGGCGCGCGCCGTGGCGGGCCTCCGCGGTGCGGCGGGTTTCCGTGCTGGGGCGGGCCTCCGTGGTGGGCCGCGGTGGCCGGTGGCGGTCAGGGGGTGGGCGGGGTGGTCCCGGTGTGGTGCCAGGTGCCGCAGCGGTGGGCGGTGAAGACGTCGCCGATACGGAGGGTCACCGTGGCGCGGCCGTCGCGGATCAGGTCGCTGGCGATGATCTCGGTGCCGGCTGGGCCGGTCCGGGTGATCTCCCAGTGGCAGTGGCCGCCGACGTCGGCGGTGGTCTCGTAGCGGCCGGGCGGCAGGTCGGCGCCGACGGTCCAGGACTGGTCGGCGGCCGGGGCGGGGGCCGGAACGCCCTGGCCGCCCATGGCGGGGTGGAGCGCGACGCCGATGGCGATCGCAGCCGGGCCGCAGAGCATCGCGACCGCCGTGCGGACGTTCATCGCGGACCTCGATCTGCCGGTGGGACTGCTGAGCACGGCCACGCTAAAGCGGCCGTGTTGACCGCGTCAACATGAGAGATCCTCGCACGCCGCTGTCAACGACGGTCACCGACTGTTACCCTCGCCGGTCATGGAGAGCGGGGCGGA